>JAGGXC010000012.1 GCA_021163265.1 bacterium
ATGATATATATAATTGCTAATTGGAAATGTAATCCAAAATCTTTTAATGAAGCAAAAAGGATATTCAATCTTGTGAAAGAAAAGACAAAGGAGATAAAAAAGACAAAAGTTATAATTTGTCCCCCTTTTGTATTTCTCCCAAAACTGAAGACAAAAAATTCAAAGTTGCAACTGGGAGCTCAAAATTGTTTTTGGGAAGATACCGGTGCTTTTGATGGAGAAGTTTCTGTACCAATGCTCAAAAGCGTAGGTTGTAAATATATCATTGTTGGTCATTCGGAAAGACGCCGCTATTTCAAAGAAACTGACTCTGTTATTAATAAGAAGATGAAAGCAGTAATGAAACATAATCTGAAAGCAATTCTTTGTGTAGGAGAAACCAAAGAAGAGAAAAGAAAAGGAAAATTTTCTATGATTATCTCGCGGCAAATTACCAAAGCACTAAAAGGTATACCTAAAAAAGATGTAGAAAAAATTAGAATTGCTTATGAACCCGTGTGGGCAATAGGAAGCGGAAAACCTTGTCGTCCTGTGGAAGCTCAGGTTGCAAGTCTGTTTATTAAAAGAACTCTCTCACGGATGTATACACGCAAAATAGCTGAGAAAATTCCTATATTGTACGGTGGAAGTGTAAACAGAAAAAACGCTATAGATTATTTAAAAGAAGCAGAAATGAATGGTCTTTTGATCGGAGGAGCTTCTCTGAGACCTCAAGAATTTGTAGAGATTATAAAACAAGCAGAGAATGTTTGACAGAAAGAATATGCTTTGTTAATCTTTTTCAAAGAAAAATTCTCTATTAATATGAAAGATATTTTGAGAGGAAAATTCTACAATCCTACCTGTGGTAGCCTGTCTTATAGAGAAGTCGTCAAAGAAATAATAGAGTGGATGAGATTAAAGCCTCAAGCAAGCTATGAGGTGATTGTAGGTTGCGATTCTTCTTCCAGTGAAGAACCTCATTTTCCTTTAGCAGTGGTGCTGTTGAGAAAAGGGGAAGGAGGGAGATTCTTTTTAAAAAGGATCAAATACAAGAATAGAAAATTTTTTAACTGGCACCAAAGAATTTTAGAAGAAGTTTTACTTTCTTGTGATTTAGCTTTGAGTTTAAAAGAGATATTAGATCCAGAAGTAAAAAAGATTTCTGAGATTAAAAATTACCAATTCAAATACATTCATGCAGATATAGGAGAAGAGGGAGTAACAAAAGATATGATTAAAGAGGTAACCGGATTAATTCGCGGTAATGGCTTTGAACCAAAGATTAAACCAGAAGCTTATGTTGCTTCTATTGTAGCTGATAGATTTTCATAATTTTAAAATTGAGGAATCTAATCTATTATGGATTCTAAAGAAATACGAGAAAAGTTTTTAGAATTTTTTGAGGAAAAAGGGCATAAGGTAGTGCCTTCTTCTTCGCTTATTCCTGCTGATACCAGTGTGCTTTTTACTACCGCTGGAATGCAGCAATTTTCTTTGTATTTGGCAGGAGAAAAAGATGTGTTAAAAGATTTTGGAACGAGACATCTTGCCTCTTGTCAAAAGTGTGTTCGTACGGGAGATATTGAGAACATTGGTGATGATACTCATCATGTATTTTTTGAGATGTTGGGGAATTGGTCGATAGGCGAGGATGATAAAGGATACTTTAAAGAGGGATCAATTAAATATGCCTTAGAATTCTTGTTAGATCGGTTAAAATTAGACAAGAGTCGTCTTTGGGTTACTATTTTTAAAGGGGAAAAAGACATCCCACGAGACAAAAAGGCTTTTGATCTTTGTAAGCAGATGGGATTTTCTGAAGAAAGAATACTTGAATTTGGCATGGAAGATAATTTCTGGGGACCCGTAGCTAAAACTGGTCCCTGCGGTCCTTGTCTTGAAATTTTTTATGATAGGGGAGAAGAATTTGGATGTGGATCTCCGGATTGTGGACCTAATTGTCCTAGATGCAAAAGATTCGCTGAACTCTGGACACTTGTTTTTATGGAATATTTGAAAAACGAAAAAGGAGATTATATTCTTCTTTCGCAAAGGAATGTGGATACAGGTATGGGGCTTGAAAGATTAACAGCTATATTACAGAATAAACCTTCTGCTTATGAAACTGATCTTTTTCTTCCTATAATCTCAGAAATACAGAAGCTATCTTCTAAGTCTTATTCAGAAAATAAAAGAGTGTTCAGAATTATAGCAGATCATATTAGAGCGGCGGTTTTTATAGCAAGCGAGGGGATTGTTCCTTCTAATGTTGAAAGAGGATATATTCTGAGACGCCTTCTTAGAAGAATGATAAGATTTGGAAAAGTATTAGAGTTAAGAGATGGATTTTTGATTAGTTTAGCAAAGATAGTAATTAATAACTACAAAGATATCTATCCAGAAGTTCAATCGCATCAGGCCGATATTTTAACAATATTTCAGAACGAAGAGGAAAAATTTAAAAAGACCTTGGAAAGAGGAATAAAAGAAACAAGTTCTCTTGCCGCTTTAGGAGATATCGATGGGAGAGATGCTTTCCGGATATATGAAACATATGGTTTTCCTTTGGAAATGATTGAGGAAATAGCAAAAGAAAAGGGAAGGAAAATAATAAATAGAGAGAACTTTGAAAAAGAATTTAAAAGACATCAAGAAATTTCGAGGGCAGGAGCTGAGAAAAAATTCGGAGGTATAGGTAAAGGAGCAACTTATCAGGCTACAAAACTTCATACTGCTACTCATCTTCTTCATCAGGCTTTGAGGCAAGTGCTGGGTAAACATGTGCGTCAAATGGGATCTGATATCACACCGCAAAGATTGAGGTTTGATTTTGCTCATCCTCGAAAATTGACTGAGGATGAGATAAGAAAAGTTGAGGAAATAGTCAATCAGAAAATAAGAGAAGATTTAGAAGTTCATAAGGAAAAAATGCCTCTTGAGAAAGCTCTAAAATCTGGTGCGTTAGCATTCTTTAAAGAAAAATATCCACCTGAGGTTACGGTTTATACAATAGGTAATTTTTCTAAAGAAATTTGTGCTGGACCTCATGTAAAAAGAACCTCTGAACTTGGTCATTTCAAGATTATAAAGGAAGAAAGTTGCGGAGCAGGGATAAGGAGAATCCGTGCTATTTTGGAATAAAAACTTTTTTATATGGCATTCGAAAGAAGAAAAATGATAGATATTATTCCTCCTCGCCAAAGAGAAGAAGTTTTGTTAATGAAAGAAAGAAAGAGCAGCAACTATTTTCAGAATAAAAAGAAAGGAAAAAAAATAATCCTTTGTGGAATAGTATTATTAGCTGCTCTTTTGTTTGTTTATTCTTCTTTTTTTGCAAAAGCAGAGATATATATCAAGCCTGTAATGCATAAATTTGGTTCGCAAATAGAAATTATTGTAGATAAAAAAGCTAACCAAATAGATTTGTCAAAAAATATAGTTCCGGGATTTATTCTTGAAGAATCCAATTCTCTTACAAAAACTTTTTCTGCTTCAGGAAAGAGTATTGATGAAAAGAAAGCTGAGGGGATAATAAGGGTATACAATAATTATTCTACTTTTTCTCAAGCCTTTCGAGCTCAAACAAGGTTTATGGCTGCTTCGGGTGAGATTTTTCGAACACCCACAAGAGTGGTCATTCCGGGAAAGAAAATAGAAAAAGGAAAAGAAGTACCTGGTTATAAAGATATAAGAGTTATTGCTGACCAACCAGGAGAAGAATACAATATTGGACCTACTACTTTTTCTATTCCCGGGCTAGTAGGAACTCCTTTGTATACAAAATTTTATGCTGAATCATTTGAACCAATGAAAGGAGGGTATAGAAAAGAAAAGCCTCAAGTAACAGAAGAGGATATTCAAAAAGCTCAAGAAGAGGTTTTAGAAACTCTTAGATTAGAAGGAAAAAAAGTTTTACAAAAAAAAGCAGATGATAACGGTTTTGTTTTTTTGGATCAGGCTTTATTCGAACAAATACAGTCAACTTCTTCCTCTGCTAACATAGGAGAAATGGTAGATAATTTTGATTTTTCAGGCAAAATGAGCTTAACTGCCTTGGTTTTTCGAGAGAAGGATATAGAAAAAATAATCGCAAACAAAATAGAAGAAAATGAGAGAATTTATTTAGAAAGCCTCAATTATCATTGGGAGGTAGAGAAAGTGGATTTTAAAAAAGGCAAGATGATAGTAAACCTCAAATTTTCTGTAGATCTTTATCCGAATATTAATTTAAAGGAGATAAAGAGCAATGTTTTAGATAAGAATATTTTAGATGCTAAACAGATGATTATTGATGATGAAAGAGTATATAATGTAGAAATTAAAATTAAGCCTTTTTGGCGAAAAAAGCTACCTTCTCGACTCAATAATATTAAGGTAAGAATAAATTTTGGTCTTGAGGGTTGACGCAGATTAATATATTTGCTATTCTATAAAACAGCTTGGTTTGGTTTAATGAAAAACAATAGTAAATCTAGAAAAGAGAAAAAAGAATACATAGACGGAATTGTTGTGGAAGCACTTCCAAGCGCTTCTTTTAAGGTGAAAACGGAGGACGGATCTGAATTATTAGCTCATCTTTCAGGAAAGATGAGACGTTTTCGGATTAAGATTTTGCCAGGAGATAAAGTAACAGTAGAAGTATCGCCCTATGATAGAACAAGGGGAAGAATAATATATAGAAAAAAATAAGTTTAGTCCACAATTATGAAAGTTCGCGCCTCAGTCAAAAAGATATGTAACAAGTGTAAAATCGTCCGTCGGAAAGGTCGAGTGTATGTGATTTGTAAGAATCCCAAACACAAACAACGTCAAGGATAAAAATTAATTCTCCGAAATCTCCTTTATAAACTGTAAGATTTTTTATTTTTATGTTGCGTATAGGAGGAGTAAATATTCCCGATAATAAACAAATAAAGATTAGTCTTACCTACATTTATGGGATAGGTTTAAGTTTAGCTGATGAGATTTTAAAAAAAGCAAATATAGATCCTCAAAAGAGAGGAAAAGATCTTACATCAGATGAGATTAATCGTCTTAAGGAAATAATTGAGAAAGGTTATAAAATAGAAGGAGATCTGAGAAGAGAGAAGATGATGGCAATAAAGAGGTTAAAAGATGTAGGCTGTTGGAGAGGGTTGCGACATATAAAAGGGTTGCCTGTTAGAGGTCAACGAACTAGAACCAATACTCGAACAGTAAGAGGAAATGTTCGGAGGACGGTAGGTTCTGGAAAGAGAAAAGCTCCTGCTCCTAAATAAAGTAAAAAATTTTCTTATACTTATATGGGTAAAAAGAGAATTATCAAAAAAAGTCCAGAAGAATTATTAAAGGAGAGAGAAAAAATAGAAGCTAAGCTTAAGAAAGAGCCGAAAGTGAAGGTTTCTAAAAAGGTAAGAGAAGGTAGAATTTATATAAATTCTACCTATAATAATACAATAATATCTCTAACTGATCCTGTAGGAAATGTTATAACCACAAGTAGCGCAGGAAAGATTGGATTTAAAGGCACAAAAAAAGCCACGCCATTTGCTGCTTCTCAAGTAGCTACAAAAATATGTGAAAGTGCTAAGAAGTTAGGAGTAGAAAAAGTCAGAGTATTTGTAAAAGGAATTGGTTCAGGAAGAGATTCTGCTCTTCGGTCTCTTGCAGCTCATGGATTGGATATAGTTTCAATCAAAGATATAACTCCTATTCCTCATAATGGTTGCCGTCCTCCTAAAGTTCGTAGAGTGTAATAAATAATGATGTATATTATATAATGGAATATAATAGATATGACATCTACTAAAGCAAAATGTAAAATATGTAGAAGATTAGGAACAAAACTTTTCTTAAAGGGTGAGAAATGTTTTTCGCCAAAATGTCCTATGGTGCGAAAACCTTATCCTCCGGGTAAAAGAAAGAAGAGGAGGACATCGATGTCTGAATATAATAGAGAATTAAGAGAAAAACAAAAGTTGAGAAATTGGTATAATTTACGAGAAGCTCAGTTCAAGAATTATGTAAAAGAAGTACTGAAGAAAAGAGGACGAGGCAAAGAAGAGCAAGGGAAGGATGCACCTACTCTTTTGATTCAGAAGTTAGAAAGTAGATTAGACAATATTGTGTTTCGAATGGGTTTTGCCGATTCTCGTTCCCAAGCAAGACAGTTGGTAAGCCACGGACACATTTTAGTTAATAAAAGAAAGGTCAATATTCCTAGTTTTGAAGTAAAGAAAGGGGATAAGATTAGTGTTGCTGAAAGTTCAAAAAAGAAAAAAATTTTTCAAGAAATTGCTACTAAATTAAAGAAAAAACAGATTCCTTCGTGGTTGAAAGTGGATGTTCAAAAATTAGAGGGAGAAGTTAAATCGTTGCCTACTCTTGAAGAAGTGGCGCCTCCAGTAGAAATTTCAATGATATTTGAGTTTTATTCACGTTGATAATTTTTAAAAACTAATTAATTTTATTAACAAAATATGATACCTTTACCCACTAAGCCAAAACTAGTTGAAAAAAAGTCAGAAAATTTAGCAATCTTTGAAATAGATGGTCTTTATCCTGGCTATGGGGTGACTATTGGTAATTCTTTAAGGAGAGTGTTACTTTCTTCTTTAGAAGGAGCAGCTGCTACAAAAGTAAAGATTAAAGGTGTTCAACATGAGTTTTCTACTATTCCTGGTGTGATGGAAGATGTAATTGTGATTTGCCAAAATCTAAAACAGCTTAGGTTTAAGCTTTATACTTCTGAGCCGCAAAGAGCCGTTCTGAAAGTAAAAGGAGAAAAAGAAGTAAAAGGAAAAGATTTCCAATTACCTTCTCAGGTAGAGCTTGTGAACCCCGAAGTTCATATAGCTACACTAACAAGTAAAAGCGCATCCCTTGAATTAGAAATTCAGATTGAGAAGGGGATAGGATATGTTCCAGTAGAACAAAGAGAAAAAGAAAAACTTGCCATAGGTGAAATTCAACTTGATGCTATTTTTACTCCCATAAAGAGAGTAGCATTTCATGTAGAGAATATGCGTGTGGGAAAAAGAACGGATTTTAATAAACTTCAATTGGAAATTGAAACAGATGGTACTATTTCGCCTCAAGAGGCATTAAAGAAAGCAGCAGATATTTTAATACAACACTTTAATCTTATTTCTGAGGAATTTTCAGAAAAAGAAACAAAAAATTTGGCAGAGCCAAAAGAAGAACCCCAAAAAGAACCCCAAAAAGAACCCCAAAAAGAACCTCAAAAAGAACCGAAAGAAGAAACTTCTCCTACTACAATAAAAATTCAAGAATTGAATATTTCTTCCCGTACTCTGAATAGTTTGCTTCAGAATAATATTAAAACTGTTGGAGGGATTTTAAGAAAAAAGGAAAGCGACCTTTTGGCTATGAAAGGAATGGGAGAGAAAGGAGTGAAAGAAATTAAAAAAGCATTAAAAAAATTGGGTCTTGAGTTAAAATAACTTTTAGTTATGAGAAAAAGAAAGAAAGGAAAAAAATTTCATAGAAAAAGAGATCAAAGGGAAGCTTTGATGGAAAGTTTGCTTAATAATTTTTTTCTCAAAGAAAAAATAAAAACCACTGAAAGTAAGGCCAAAGAGTTGTCGCGGGTAGCTCAAAAATATATTTCGAAAGCAAAAAAGATGGATTTAGCAAAAAGAAGGATGCTTCTCCGCTCTCTTTCACCTCAGGTGGTAAAGAAATTAGAAAAAGAAATTGCACCACGTTATATTCAAAGAAAAGGTGGATATATAAGAATCGTAAAAATTGGTCCAAGGAAATCAGATAATGCTAAAATGGCAATTGTAGAATTGGTATGAGCAAAAAAACATACATCATAGATGCTTCGAATAAGACTTTAGGAAGATTAGCTTCACGGATTTCTATTTTACTCCAAGGAAAAGATGATCCTAATTATAGGCCGCATGAGGATAGAGGAAATATTGTAATAGTGAAAAACGTGGAGAAAATAAGATTAACCGGAAGAAAAAGAGAACAAAAGAAGTATTACCATCATAGTGGTTATTTAGGAGGATTAAAAGAGGTCCCTCTCAAAAAAGTAATAGAAAAAGATCCGGCAGAGGTTTTGAGGAAAGCGGTATGGGGCATGCTTCCAAAGAATAAACTAAGAGCAAAAAGAATTAAGAGGTTGAAATTTGAATAATATGCCAAAAGAAAAAAAGAATAAAAAAGATACCAAGAAAGAAAAAAAATCCTCTCCTCCCAAGAAGTCGATTACAAAAAAAACAGTCAAAAAAGAGGTAAAGAAAAAGGAAAAAAAAGAGGATAAAGAAAAATATATTGCAGCAGTAGGAAGACGAAAAACTGCTGTAGCAAGAGTAAGACTTTATCCAAAAGGAAAAGGAGAGTTTATTGTTAATAAAAAACCTTATCAAGAATATTTTTCTATTTTAAGATTGCAAGAAACAGCTTGTGCAGCTTTGAAGAAAATGAAATGTGCTGATCAGTTTAAGATTGAAGTAGTGGTCAAAGGAGGAGGAATCAGTGCTCAGGCAGAAGCAGTAAGACATGGTATTTCTCGGGCTCTTGTCTTATATAATCCTGATTTCAAAAAACGACTTCGTAAATTAGGTTATCTTACGCGTGATCCACGTATGCGCGAAAGAAAGAAATTCGGTCTCAAACGCGCTCGTCGTGCTCCTCAATGGCAGAAGAGATAATCTTTTTGCTATTTGATTTTTTATAAAAAACAGATAGATTATGTTTATTTTCTATGCTTAAGGAAATCATTGATAAATATTATCAAGATAAAAGAGACGAACGAGATAAAAAAAGATTTTATGTCAGTGATGCAGGAAAATGCCCAAGACAAATCTTCTTTAAATTCAAAAAAGCTCCTCACAAAGAAATAGAACCAAGATTGCTTAGAATATTCGATCAGGGAGACTATGTTCATTTGAGACTAATGAGAGATTTATTTTCTCTAGGGATTGTAGTTGCTTCTGAAATTGACATTCCTCCTCAGGAAGATATCGGAGGAAGAGCAGATGCTATAATTAGAATAAACAATGAATTGTATCTTGTAGATTTCAAGAGTATAAATAGCAACATTCTTCAGAGGATGGATGCACCTAAAGAAGATCATGTTTTGCAAGTACAACTTTATCTTCATTTCTTTAAGCTCAAAAAAGGAATTTTGCTCTACGAAGGTAAGGACAACTCAGAAATCAAAGAATTTCCTGTAGAGTATGATGAAGAGAAAGTAAAGAAAGTTCTTAATGATTTTAAGCGTCTTAAAATTAATGTTGAAAGGAATCTTGTTCCCAAAAGGCTTCCAGATTATCCTAAAAACTGGCAATGTCAATATTGCCAATTTAGAGAGGTGTGTGATTTAGCAGGAGAAGGTAACATCCAGTGGGAAGAGTTCAAGAAAAAAATTGAAGAAGCTGGCAAGAAACAGAACGAATAAGAAGATCATTGAAAATAAAGCAGTAGAAAACTGTATTTTTTTAAAAAATGCGTATAGATAGAAAATTTTATCTACAACCTACCTTAATTATTGCAAGAAAGCTTTTAGGAAAGTATTTGGTTCGGAGAATTAGTGGCAAAAAGAAAATAGCCAAGATTGTAGAAACAGAGGCATATATTGGGCCAGAAGATAAAGCTTCACATGCTTATGGTGGTAGAATAACTCAGCGCACCAGCCCTCTTTATTTAAAAGGAGGGTTTACTTACATTTATTTATGTTACGGTATACATTGGCTTTTCAATATAGTAACTCGTGAAGAAGGGATACCAGAATGTGTCCTGATTAGAGCGGTGGAACCGTTGGTGAAAGGTAAGCAAGATTCTAGTGAATTAAAAAATCTTACTAATGGACCAGCTAAATTATGTCGATGGTTGAATATTGATAAAAATCTTAATGCAGAAGACTTAGTTACCTCGCGGATTTTTTGGATAGAGGATAGAAAAGAAATAATCAGAAATGATCTGATTGTCGCTAGTCCAAGAATAGGTGTGGATTACGCTAAGGAATGGGCGGATAAACCTTGGAGATTTTATTTAAAAGATAATATTTTTGTCTCAAGAAGATAATTATATATTCACAAGAGGTTGAGAGATATAAAGCCTCTGATTGATTAAAGAGTAGATCTGTTTATTTCTGCTATCAAACAATATTCTTGGAGGGCCTTCAAATTTTTTGATTTGAAATATATTAATATGGTCTCTATCATCTATCTCGCTGATTTTTATCTCATCTCCTACGCTTAATATAAGATAGTCAGGATTGAACCAAAATAACTTGTTTATTTTTTTCGAAAAACGGGTGATAAAAACATTTTCTCCCTTTTTCTTCTGAGGTTGTTCTATGCTGTCTTGGAGAAAAAATATTGTAATTTCGTAATCATTTGTCAAAGCTACTTTTCTGTTCTGAGGAGAAATTATAACATCTTTTATTGAATCAGAGATTTTTTCAAAATTGCTGGAGTTATTAAGATAATAAAGAGAGTCATCTTTCTTAATGAAATAATTATTGTCTACAATAATTAATTTGTATTTAGATTCTTCTTCAGTCTTGAATGGTAGAGAATTGAGAATCTCTTGGGTATCTCCTGAAAGATCTGAGTGATAGAGAAAACCATTGTTGTTGAGCCAATATATACTATTGTTTTGAATTTTATATGCCAGCACATTTTTCAGGAAGAGAGTTGGTTTTTGTTCTGCTGAAAGATTTATTTTAAAGAGGTTGTTACGATCTTCCTCTTTCATCTCTTCTATCCAAAAGATTTCTTTGCTATTGTTGGGATTGAATGATATTTGCTTAGCTTTTTCTAAAAAAGATAATCCCAAAAGTGATTTCTTTGGTTCAGATATATTTAGCAGAAAATATTTTATCTTTGGTTCCTGTGTTTTTGTTTCTAAAATAATTTCTTGAGAATCTGGTCCCCAAATAATATTTAATAGTTCTATTTTTGTATCTTTACCAAAAAAATTCGTTATTAGATCGCTTTCCTTGAGAAGTTGCTTTTTGGAAAGATTCTTGGGTTCCCACAGGAGGAGTTCCCATTCATTTTTGTTTGTTTCTTCAAGAATAGCCTTTTTTGAATCAGGAGAAAAAAAGAAATTATTGATATCAGAGGATACAAGAGAGAAATTAATTTTTTCAGGGAAAAGGATTATTTTTTTGGCTTCTGTAACCAACCCTGGTTTTACTTCGAGATTTTTTTTCCACGGAAGGTATCCTTCCTTTTTGATTTCCACAAAATGATTCTTTGGGAATATATCACTAATGAAAGCTGTTCCAAAGACAAAGCTCGTTCTTTTAATAAATTTGCCATCAAGGTATATATTGCATTGTTTTGGCAGGGTTTTAAAGAATAAACCTCCTGTCTTTGTAATTTTACCTGTTTCAAAGTCAAACCGGTATCCCTGCGAATAAAAAATCGCAGAAGGACAACCAAACAAGAACAAGACAACAAGGAAGAATAAAACAGTTCGTTTGAAACGTTTATCCATATTGTTATATTATACTCCAAAAAATCTCTTAAGTAAGCCCACATGGTTTCTAGAAATTCAGAATTGTTATTCAAGACTAATATCATCAAAGTTATCATTATTTGGCAGAGGGAAAGAAATATGTTATTGTTGGAAAACAAAAAAAAGAGAGTTGCCGAAAGCAGCTCGATAAGTTTTTTTAAAAAAAATGATAAGGAAGGTAGAAAAAGAGGAAGTAATGTTTTTAGAAGAGCTTTCTTCTTATACTACCAAATAAGGAAGAATACTAAAAAATTCTTCTTGAGAGGTCAACATTAAAAGAAATAAAGAAAAAGACATTTTAAGCTTACTTTATCATATAGAATGAGCATTGCTGATATTTTGCAAATAGGTCCTGAAAGTGAAGCATTATTTGCAAAGGGTCCTCCCCTCAGCTTTTAAATGTCAAAAGGGTATTAATGAAAATGGAGAAAGTTTTAATCACTGGATCCCAAAGGGTTATAGGAAATGTTCTTAAAAAAGGTCTGGATGATTACCAGTTTGCTCTGTGCGATCTTCCTGAGTGTATAGAATACCTATTCCTACTAGTCCCTATGGAGCAAGCAAAGTATGTATAGAAGCTCTAGGAAGATATTTTGCAAAGAGTTATAATCTTTCTGTTATTTGTATTAGACTTGAGGGCGTAAATTCTCAAGATGCTGTCACTGAGGAAATTTTAGCTAGAGAACCGATGTATCATAAAATATGGCTGAGTCATAGAGATTGCGTTGATTTATTTAGAAAATGTATTGAGACGCCTAGAATTCCTGAGAACTTTTGCGTAATTTATGGTGTTTCTGATAATGCTTCAAGAATTCATGATATTTCAAATTCAGTCGGATGGTTTCCAAGAGACGGATTCGGAAAGCAAGATCAAAGATAGACAAGAGCCTTAATAAATTATTCAATTATCCCAAGAACAGAAAGTTCTTGGGTTTTTATTTTAAAAACTTGCTAATTTTTGTGATTTGATTTAAGATTATCTTATATGGCAGAGAAATTCATTATTCATGGTGGAAAGCCGCTGAATGGAACAGTAGAGATATCTGGTTCAAAGAATGCAGCAGGTCCAATTTTGGCAGCCTCTCTTTTAACTGATGAAGATGTAGTAATTGATAATATTCCCTTGATTGTTGATATATTAAGTATTATCGATGTTTTAAAAGAGATGGGAGCCCAGATAGAATGGATTGGAGAGAGAAAGATTAAGATCAATACAAAAAATATTGACCCTAAAAAAATTAATTTCGATAAGATATCTCGGACAAGAATATCTGTTCTTTTGATAGGCGCTTTAATTGCAAGATTTGAAGAATTTAAATTTTCTCGCCCAGGTGGAGATAGAATTGGAGTAAGGCCAATAACTACTCATTTAGATGCTCTAAGACAGTTAGGAGTAGAGATTTCCTCGGAGGGAAATTTTTATTATTTTAGAAGAGATCGATTAAAAGGAAGAGAAATAGTTCTTAAAGAATTTAGTGTTACTGCTACAGAAAATTTAATGATGGCAGCTTCTTTAGCTGAAGGTGAGACGAAAATTATTGGAGCTGCAGCGGAACCTCATGTCCAAGATCTGGGAATTTTTCTTGAGGCTATGGGTGCAGAGATCAAAGGACTTGGAACTCATATTATCTTTATAGAAGGAAGCAACAATCTGAAAGGAACTTCTCATAAAATTATTCCTGATCCTATAGAAGTAGGGACTTTTGCTATTGCCGCATGTGTTACCCCGGGACAAGTTGAAATTAAAAATGTTTATCCTGATCATTTGGCTGTTTTTTTTGACAAATTAGAAGAAACAGGCGTAAAATTAAAGAAAAATTCTGACTCTCTATTAATAGACTATTCTCCTGATTTGAAAGGAGTAAAAGTACAAGCTCTACCTTGGCCTGGTTTTCCAACAGATCTTTTACCTTTGATTTCTGTTCTCTTGACTCAGGCAAGAGGAAAGAGCTTAATTCATGACCCCCTTTATGAGAATAGGTTTGGCCACCTTCAGGAATTAAAAAAGATGGGTGCAGATATTGAGCTAGTAGATCCTCACCGTGCTCTGATTTTTGGCAAGACTCCTCTCAGAGGTTTAAGAATAGAAAGTTGGGATATTAGAGCCGGTGCTTCGTTGGTAATTGCTGGATTAATGGCTCAAGGCGAGACAGTGCTTGAGAATATATTTCAAATTGATCGAGGATATGAGAAAATAGAAGAAAAGCTTCAGAAATTAGGAGCAGATATAAAAAGAGTTCAATAATAATTTGATGATATCTAATTGTTACAATAACTATGTTTTTGAAGAAAATTGGTATAGACTTAGGAACATGTAATTCTTTGGTTTTCGTTCCCAAAAAAGGAGTAGTATTACAAGAACCTTCAGTGGTCGCAGTTGTCTTATCAGAGAATAAAATACTTGCCGTAGGAAATGAGGCTAAAGAAATGATAGGGAGAACTCCTGAAGAAGTAAAAGTTTATCGTCCATTAAAAAATGGAGTGATTGCTGATTATAGAATTACTCAAGCAATGATTAAGCATTTTATTGATGCGGTATTAGGAAAGTTTAGAATATTCAAGCCAGAATTAATGATATCAGTACCGGCAGGTATCACTTCGACCGAGAAAAGAGCAGTAATTGAGGCAGCAATGTTGGCAGGAGCAAAGCAAGCTTTTGTTGCCAAGGAGCCTATTCTTGCTGCAATTGGAGCTGGTATTCCTATTAATTCTTGTTCCGGACATATGATTGTAGATATAGGAGGAGGAACATCAGAAGTGGCAGTTATTTCTTTAGGAGGGATAGTAACAGCGAGTTCAGCTCGTGTGGCAGGCGATAAGATGGATGAAGCTATATCTGATTTTATTAGAAAAAAATATAATCTTGCTATAGGGGATCAAACAGCAGAAGAGATTAAGATTAAAATTGGCACGGCTTTTCCCGAGAGAGAAAAAAGATACCTTCAGATCAGGGGGAGGGATTTAATTTCTGGTCTTCCTCGTAACATCAAGATTTCGTCGCAAGAAGTTTACGAAGCAATTATTGGTCCCTTGAATGAAATTATTCAAGTAATTAAAAAAGTTCTTAGAGAGACACCTCCGGAGCTTTCCGCAGATATTATGGATAAGGGAATGATTGTTTCAGGAGGAGGGGCGCTTTTAAAAAATATTGATAGGTTAATTTCTAAACAAACAGGCGTTCCTTGTTTTGTTGCAGAAGATCCTTTGCTTTGTGTAGCAAAAGGAACAGGGGTTGTTTTAGAAAGCTTAGAGCTTTATAAAAGATCTATTATGTCAAAAAGATAAAGATGACATGCAAATAATAGGTCATCAAAATATTTGGAAATTTCTTGTTAAGTCAAAAAAAGCTGGGAAAATATCTCATGCTTATTTATTTTCTGGACCTTCAAAAGTGGGAAAAAAAACTGTTGCTTTAGAATTTGTAAAATTGCTTAATTGTGAAAATATTAATGGAAAAGAAGTTCCATGTCAGAAATGTCGGGCATGTAAAGATATTGATAAGCTTTCTTATCCCGATTTAATATTTATTGAGCCTTCAAAGAAGGAAATTTATATTTCTCAAATTAGGGAATTAATCTGGAAACTGGCACTAGAACCTTATTCAGGCAGATATAAAGTGGCTTTAATTGATGATGCTCATTTGATGAATAAAGAAGCTCAAAGTGCTTTATTGAAAACCTTAGAAGAACCTAAAGAAAAGAGTATTATCATTTTAATAACTGCTTTCCCTGAGCTTTTGCTTCCTACTATTATTTCTCGCGTTGAGAAAATAAGATTTTCGCTTGTACCTCAAAAAGAAATTTTAGATTCTTTGGTTAAAAAAGGTTTTTCTCAAGAATTATTAAAAGGATTGGTTGATTTCTCCTTGGGCAGAGTGGGGGAGGTGATTTATTTACTTGAGCACTCCGGAGAAAGAGAGAAAATTTTTAAAAAACAGAAAGAACTTGATGAGTTAATGAAATCATCATTGGGAGAAAGATTCCGTTATGCTAAGACAGAAAGCCAAGATCTTGATAGGTTGAAAATAACTTTAGAGATATGGTTAAGATATTTTAGAAATCAATTAATTTCTTCTTTAAGGAATCAGCCAACAAAGAAATATTTAAAAAAATTGAGAAAAATTATCAACCTTATTCAAGATATTCACTTTTTGCTTTCCAAAACTGAGGTCAATAAAAAACTTGCTTTAGAGACTCTGCTTTTAGAATTTTAGTTTATGGACTATATTTTATTACGAATAGCTTTTGTAGGCTTCGTTTTTTTTCTCGGTTATTCTTTAAAAATCACAAGGTTTGTTAGAAAAAAAGAAGCCGATCTATTTTTAAAGATAGTATTCTTTATTTCTCTGCCTGCTTTGGTTCTGTTTTCTATCTCTCATATAGAGCTTTCTTGGAAATTGGCTGTATTTCCTGTTGCCGCTTTTATTGTTATTTTGATAACTTATTGTGTTTCTCTTATTATCGGGAAGAAATTGAAATTAGAGAGATCTTCTTTTGGGGTTTTTCTTGCAGGAACGATGATTATGAATACAGGATTTATATTACCGTTTGTAATTATGTTGTATGGACAGGAAGGGACGGCAAAACTAGTTCTTTTTGATTTTGGTAATATTGTAATGACTTTTGGATTTGTTTATTATCTTACCCGCAAATACGGCGAAAAAGAAAGTGGGTTTTGGGAAAACATTAAAAAATTTTTATTATCTCCGCCTCTCTGGGCATTATTGATAGGGATATGGGTTAATTTAAATTCTTTTGAGGTGCCATTGATCATTACAAGGACATTTTATTTTATAGGACTTTCAGCAGTTCCGTTGGTCTTGTTTTCGCTTGGGGTTTATTTCGATCCTCGATTTCCCAAAAAATTTTTACTTTTTTGTGCTAGTTCTATTAGAATTTTCTTTGGTTTTTTTCTTGGGCTCTTGCTTACGAAAATTTTTGGTTTTGAAGGGATTAATAAAGTGATTATTTTGCTTGCTTGTTCTGCTCCTGCTGGATACAATACTCTTGTTTTTTCTTCAATATCGGGACTTGATAAAGAATTTGCTTCTGATTTGATCTCTTTTTCTATAGCAATTGATATTTTTTTAATTCCTTTAATTGTAGTTTTGTTTTCGCCTTGATTTGCTCTATTTTGAAATCTTTGTTATATTTTAATATATGGGTTATTTGGAGATAATAGAAAAAATTAAACCGGAGCTGGATAAAGTTATAGGCTTTTTGGAAAGAGAATTGGCCAAGATTAGAACAGCCGGTGCTTCTGTGTCTTTGATAGAGGATATAAAAGTTGAATGTTTTGGTCAGCAAATGCTTTTGAAACAACTAGCAAGTATTTCTGTACCCGAGCCAAGAGTGATCGTAATTCAACCTTGGGATAGTTCTTATATTGATTCAATTCAGAAAGCAATTGAGAAGTCAAATATCGGAGTAAATCCTGTAGTTGATCAAAAAATTATTCGGCTTGTTCTTCCACCTTTAACAGAAGAATATAGAAAAAATTTATCTAAGATTCTTTCAGAAAAGAAAGAAAATGCGCGTAAAACTGTAAGACATTGGAGAGAAGAGGCTTGGAAGGAAATCCAGGAGAAATTCAGAAAGGGCGAGATATCAGAAGATGAGAAGTATAAAGGCAAAGATAAACTTCAAGAAGTGATTGATGAATATAATAAAAAAATTGAAGAGAAAGTAGAAAAAAAAGAGAAAGAAATAATGCTCTAAAGATTTATGCTTTTAACTATAATTGTTTTTTTATTTGTGTTAGGTTTTTTGGTCTTTGTCCATGAATTTGGGCATTTTATTCTTGCTAAAAAGCTGGGAGTAAAGGTAGAAGAGTTTGGAATTGGATATCCCCCAGCTTTATGGAAAGTAAAAAGAGGAGAAACAGTATATTCGATTAATGCTATTCCTATTGGAGGGTTTGTGAAGCTTTATGGAGAAGAAGGCAATAAACTTATAGGAGATCCTCGAAGTTTTGTATCAAAACCTCCGCTGAAGAGGGCATTGATTGTTATAGCGGGAGTAGCGATGAATTTTATTATTGCGTCTCTGATTTTCTATTTCTTGCTTAGTTTAAGTCATTTCACTGTCCAAATTCCTTTAATTTTTGATTATCAGTTTCCGTTTGGTAAACAGGTTGATTATCCTATGATAGTAGGAATAGCTCCGAATTCCCCTGCTCAGAAGTCGGGTATTTTGCCTCAAGATATTGTTATTAGCGGAAATAATATCAAATTCAGGAATTCAGAGGAGCTGATTCGGTTTATTAATGAACATAGAGGTAAAGAAGTTGTGTTTTTAGTAAAGAATTTATCTGATAATAAAGTAAGAGAAATAAGAGCTGTTCCACGCCAGAATCCTCCTAAAGGCGAAGGTGCTTTAGGAATTGCTATTAACGATGTAGCTCAAATAAGCTATAGAAAATGGTGGGAGAAACCAGTGTCGGGATTTTTGCATTCTCTTAACCTTGCTCATTATTCATTGATAGGATTAGGGTATTACATTAAAACATCTTTTATAAAAAAAGCTATTGAACCTTTGGCTTCGTCTATGGTGGGTCCTGTTGGAATACTTGCTTTGACAAAGCTTACTCTGCAGGAAGGAATTCTCCAAATTATCTTCCTTGTGGCAATTATTTCTTTAGCTCTTTCTATTGCCAATCTTCTTCCTATTCCTCCCTTAGACGGGGGAAGACTTGTTTTTATATTAGCAGAAGCAATAACCGGTAAGAGAGTTTCTGCTGATTTGGAAGAGAAAGTTCAAAAGATAGGGATGATTTTCTTTCTTATACTATTTATATTAGTAACCTCTAAAGACCTTTGGCAATTCAAGGATATTTTATTTTAAAGGTTAATTTTTATATACAGTTTATTAAATATAAACAAATTAAATATAAACAAAATTTATGGAAAAAACTCGGAAGAATATCCTTTGGTTTAGTGAAATATCTGTTAAAGACGTTCCTCTTGTGGGAGGAAAAAATGCGTCATTGGGAGAGATGTTTTCTCAATTAAGCAGAAAGGGAGTAAATGTTCCTGATGGATTTGCTTTAACCTCTGTTGCTTATTGGTATTATCTTCGAGCAAATAAAATCGATGAAGAGCTCAAACGAGTTTTTAGAGAATTCAATCCAAAGAGCTTGGCAAGCTTAAGGGAGACAGGAAGAAGAGCTCGTCAGCTGATTCTGAATTCAGATTTCCCAAAAGATCTAAAAGAAGAGATTATAGAAAATTACAAAAAGTTATCAAAGAAATACCGATTAAAGAATGTAGATGTAGCAGTGAGATCTTCTGCGACTGCTGAAGATCTCCCATCAGCTTCTTTTGCTGGTCAGCAAGAAACATATCTTAATATTTCTGGATCAAAACAATTACTGAAAGCGATGAAGAAATGTATAGCTTCCTTATTTACTGACAGAGCAATATCTTATAGAGAACAAAAGGGTTTTGATCATCTTAAAATAGCTTTGTCTGTGGGAGTTCAAAAAATGGTGAGGTCTGATCTAGCTTCGGCAGGAATTATGTTTAGTTTAGACACAGAGACAGGTTTTCGTAATGTTGTCCTGATAAATAGTATTTATGGAGTGGGAGAGATGATAGTGCAGGGGAAAATTACACCCGATCAGTTTTATGTTTTTAAGCCTACCCTTGAAAAGGGATATAAATCTATCATTTATAAAAAGTTGGGAAGAAAAGAAAAGAAATATGTTTATAAAAAATCAGGAGGTCTGAAAGAAGTAAGAGTTCCTCAGAAGCAACAATGTGTATTTTCTCTTACAGATAAAGAAATTATTACTCTTGCTAAATGGGCTACGATTATAGAAGATCATTATTCCAAGAAGGCCGGAAGATGGGTTCCTCAGGATATGGAGTGGGCAAAAGATGGGAAGACAGGAGAACTTTTTATAGTTCAAGCAAGACCTGAAACTGTCCATGCTATTGAGCACAAAAATACTTTCGAAGAATACAAAATAAAAAGCACCAAAAAGCCAATTCTTGAAGGTATAGCTATAGGTAATAAAATTGCTCAAGGAAAAGCAAGAATCATTCCTTCTATCAGAGTTGCCTCTCGGTTTAAGAAAGGTGAAATACTTGTGACAAAGATGACTGACCCTGATTGGGTTCCTATTATGAGGTTAGCTTCTGCTATTGTTACTGATGAAGGAAGCAAGACTTGTCATGCGGCAATAGTTGCTCGAGAATTAGGTATTCCTTGTATTGTCGGTACTCAGAAAGCAACAAAAGTGATAAAAGAAGGACAGGAAATTACTGTCGATTGTACTCAAGGACTTGAAGGAAGAATATTTTTGGGAAAAGTCCCCTTCAAAGTTAAGAGATACAATCTAGAAAAAATTCCTAAATTAAGAACAAAGATAATGATCAACATCGGTGCTCCTGAGATTGCGTTTAAAACTTCCTTTCTTCCGAATGACGGTGTGGGGCTGGCGCGGGAAGAATTTATCATTGCTGAGAAAATTAGAATTCATCCTTTAGCGCTTTACCATTTCAATAACTTAAAGGACCGTAATCTTAAGAAAGAAATTGAACAAATTACAATTGGGTATAGAGATAAAAAACAATATTTTATAGATAAACTCGCCGAGGGAGTTGCTCAGATTGCCGCTGCTTTTTGGCCTAAGCCGGTAATTGTGAGGATGTCTGATTTTAAAACTAAGGAATATAGAGGATTGATTGGAGGTTATCTTTTTGAGGGAGAAGAAGCAAATCCTATGCTTGGTTTTAGAGGAGCTTCTCGATATCTTGATAAGGAATTTAGACCTGCTTTCGGGATGGAATGTCTTGCTATAAAAAAAGCAAGAGAAGAATTTGGTTTGAAAAATGTAGTTGTTATGATTCCCTTCTGTCGTACACCGGAGGAGGGAAAAAAAGTTATAAATCTTATGAGTCAGTTTGGGTTAAAACAAGGAAAAAATGGATTGAGAGTGATTGTAATGTGTGAGATTCCTTCAAATGTTATTTTAGCTGAGGAATTCTTGAAGATTTTCGATGGTATGAGTATAGGTTCCAACGATTTAACTCAATTGACTTTAGGTATGGATCGGGATAATGCGCGGATTGCTTATATTGCTGATGAAAGAAATGAGGCGGTGAAAGAGATGATAAGTAAAGTTATTAGGTTGTGTAATAAAAAGAAAAAATACTGTGGCATTTGCGGTCAAGCTCCTAGTGATTTTCCGGAGTTCGCTGAGTTTATAATGAAGGAGGGAATTCAAAGTATGTCTTTGAATCCTGACACTGTTATTCCTACTATTTTGAGATTGGCGGAATTAAAAAAATGATATAATTAGATTATAAGATAAAATTGGATTATAATAAAAAAGGTCGTTAATTGATAAAAATATAACAAAATTATTATGTCAAAAATTACATTAAGTATCATCAAAGCTGATGTGGGTAGTGTAGGTGGTCACATTAAACCGAGCGAAGAGATGATTCAGGAAGTAAAAAAATATGTCAAGAATAAAGGAAAAAATATTTTAATTGATTACTACGTAGGTCATACAGGTGATGATATTGCGATTCTTTCTACTCATAGAAAAGGAGTTTTAAATCCACAGGTTCATAAGCTTTGTTGGGATGCGTTTCTTGCCGCTACAAAAATCGCCAAAAAACAAGGACTGTATGGAGCGGGACAAGATCTTTTAAAAAGTTCTTTCTCGGGGAATGTTAAAGGAATGGGTCCTGCTGTGGCAGAAATGGAAATAGAAGAAAGACCTGCTGAACCATTTTTATTTTTTGCTGCAGATAAAACAGAACCAGGAGCTTTTAATCTTCCTTTATATCTAAGTTTCTGTGACCCAATGTATACGGCTGGTTTTGTTCTTTCTCCGGTATTGAAAAAAGGGTTTAGGTTTGTCATTATGGATGTTGCTTATACTAAAGCAGATAAAATTATTGAACTTAACGCTCCCGAAGAAATATATGATATCGCTGCGCTCTTAAGAGATAATGGAAGGTTTGTGGTAGAAAGTATTTGGTCAAGAGCTACAGGAGAACAAGTAGTTTCTGCTTCCACTACTCGTTTGCATAATATTGCAGGAAAGTATGTAGGAAAAGATGATCCTGTAATGTTAGTAAGAACTCAGAAGAATTTTCCAGCTACTGGTGAAATTCTTTCACCGTATACTATTGGTCACTATGTTTCTGGCTTTATGAGAGGATCGCATGCGGGTCCATTAATGCCTGTAAAGAGAAACTCTACTATATCTTATTTTGATGGTCCACCAGTTATAAGTTGTCTAGCATTTTCGGTAAAAAATGGTAAATTAACAGGACCAGCAGATGTATTTGATCATCCTTATTGGGATTATGTAAGAGAGAAAGTAGCTAGAAAAGCAGAAGAAATAAGACGCCAGGGATTCTTTGGACAGGCAATGCTTCCGATGACAGAGCTTGAATATACAGGAGTAATGGATACTCTTAAAAAATTAGAAAAAAGGTTTACTATTAGAAAAAAATAATATAAACTAAAATCACGATATATGAAGATTATTCACGAAAGATCAAAATGCATAGGTTGTGGAGCATGTGCCAATATATGCCCGAATTATTTTGAAATGAAAGAAGACGGAAAATCAGCCTTGAAGGGTGGTCAAGAAAAAGAAAAAGAGATTTATGAATTAGAGATAGAGGAAGCAGGGTGTGCAAAGAACGCAGCTGATTCTTGTCCTGTTCAATGTATTCGTATTCAGGAGTAATGATATTTAACAAAAGCAAGACTATTTAATCTTTTCTTAAAAAGATATGTTTACTATTTCGGCAAAAATCAGAAAAAAGCTAAAAAGGGGATTAAACTCTTTAAGAAAAAAAGGAAGAATTCCTGCTGTATTATATGGACGAAAGGTTAAGAGTGTTCCATTAGAAGTTGATTATAAAGATTTTGAAAAAATATTCAGAGAAGTAGGGGAAAGTTCTCTTATTTCTCTCAAGATAGAAGACGAAAAGAAAACCTATCAGGTTTTAATCCATGATATTCAAAAAGATCCAATAAGTGGAAAGTTTATCCATGTAGATTTCTATCATCCTTCTTTAACTCAAAAGACAGAAGCGGTTATTCCTTTAAAGTTTGTAGGAGAATCTGAAGCAGTAAAGAATTTAGGAGGGACTTTGGTGAAGAGTATCTTAGAGGTAGAGGTAAAAGCTTTGCCTCAAGATCTTCCTCACGAGATTGAGGTAGATATTAGTAAGATTAAGACATTTGATGATCATATAAAGATTGCTGACATCAAGGTTCCTTCTAAGGTTGAGATTCTTAGAGAAAAGGATGAAATTGTAGCTTCTGTTGTTGCTCCAGAAGAGGAAGAAGTAGAGGTTTCCCAGGAGAGCAAGACCGAAGAGGTACAAAAAGAAACTTCAAAGGAGTCTCAAGAAAAAGCTCAAGAAGAGTCTAAAGAAGAAGAAAAAAAGAAGTAAGTAAATTATATATGCGTTTTTTTAAGATTAAAAGATATTTCTCTTTGTTAGTTCTTTTTGGGTTTTTGGTGTTGATTTTGCTTTATTCTAAAGTTTCTGTTTTTGCAAACGAAGATATGGATGAATTCTGTGAAATGGAGAGGATTGAAAGTGAATGTGATAAACTTTCTCCTAACGAGTGTAGAAAAATTCTAGAAAAATGCGATAAGTATTTTCAGGAGAAAAGCGCTGAACTTGAAAAAGATATAGCTCACACAAAAGAGGAGAAAAGAACTCTACAGAATCAAATCTCTCTCCTTCAAAACAAAATAAAGAAATTAAACTACCAGATTTACCAGAACAATCTGATGATTAAAGACCTCAGTTTTCAGATTAACGATACGCAGGCTTCTATTGAGAAAACTTCGCTTAAGATCAAGGATTCTAAGGAGAAACTTTCTGCTATTTTGAGAGAAATTTATGAACAAGATCAACGTTCGACTCTTGAGATTCTACTTGGAGAAGATAAACTCTCTGATTTTTTTGATAATCTCGTTGCTTTAGAAGTTTTAAATTCAAAAAACAAAGAGCTTTTGGAAGATATAAAGAAATTGAAAGAGAACTTACAGAATCAAAAGAAAGCCTTAGATGAAGAAAAAGAGGAGCTAGAAGGTATAGTGAAAGTTCAAACACTTCAAAAACAGGAAAGTGCAGAGGCTAAAAAACAGCAAGAGTATTATCTCAAATTAACAGAATCAGAGTATCAGAGACAGCTAAAAGAAAAAAAAGAAATTGAAAAGAAAGCAGCAGAAATAAGATCAAGGATATTTGAGTTAATCGGAGTCTCTAAGGCTCCTACATTTGGAGAAGCGTTAGAGATTGCAAAATATGTAGAGGGTCTGACAGGGATAAGACCTGCCTTTCTTTTGGCTATTTTGACTCAAGAGTCAAATATTGGAAGAAATGTAGGACAGTGTTATCTTCAGGATTCTAAAACTGGTTCAGGGATTTATGTGAAAAGTGGCAAAAAAACGGAAAGAGTGATGAATCCGAAAAGAGATGTAGGACCTTTTTTGAAAATTTGTAAAGAGTTAGGAAGAGATCCTTATCATACACTTGTTTCTTGTCCTATGAGTTATGGATGGGGAGGAGCAATGGGACCAGGCCAATTTATTCCTTCTACATGGGTATTATATAAGAATAAAGTAAAGGCAATTACAGGCAAAAATCCAGATCCTTGGAATATAAAAGATGCCTTTTTAGCTACAGGTATATTTTTGAAAGAATTAGGAGGGACAAAAGACGAGTGGACCGCAGCCATGCGATACTTTTCCGGGGCTACGTGGAGTAAATATGAAGAGTTTTATGGAAATTCAGTTATTTCTTTGGCTAAAAAATATCAAGCCGATATCGAGGTATTAGAAAAACAAAGTAAATAGTATTGTTAGATATGTCAAAACAAAAAAAGACTTTTAGGCAAGTCTTTTTATTTTATTTTAGTGTTATTTTTACTTCAAAATTTTTGACAATTTTTTGATGATTGGATCAAGATTGCCGTCTAAAATCTTGTCAATATTATGCCAGGATTTTTGAATTCGGTGGTCAGTTATTCTATCTTGAGGAAAATTATATGTTCTAATTTTTTCTGCTCTATCTGCTGATCCTATTTGGCTTTTTCGTGCACCCGCTATTTGCTCTTGAGTTTTTCTTTTTTCGATTTCCAGAAGACGTGCTTTTAGGATGCTCAAAGCATTTTCTTTATTTTCTAATTGGTTTCTTTCTGTCTGCGAAGTTACTACCAATCCAGTAGGTAAATGAGTAATTCTAACAGCAGTTTCTCTTCGGTTAACATATTGTCCACCAGGGCCAGAAGCGCGATAATAATCTATTTTCAATTCCTCCGGTCTTATTTTTATTTCTGTTTCCGTAGGCTTTAATAGAATAGCAACACTTGCAGTAGAGGTATGGATTCTTCCTCCTTTCTCTGTTTTAGGAATTCTTTGAACTCGGTGTACTCCTGCTTCATATTTCATTTTTTCCCATACATTTTCACCTTTAAGTTCAAAGACTATTTGTTTTAATCCTCCAAGAGAAGTAGGATGCGAATCTAAAATTTTTTGTTTCCATCCTTGAGATTTTGCATAGTTAGAATACATTCTAAACAAATCAGCAGCAAATAATGCTGCCTCTTCTCCGCCAGCGCCTGCTCGAATTTCAACAATTAATGCATTGCTTTTCTTATTTTCCGGTGAGGTGCTCATTTTTTTATTTCTTTTTCTTCAAGGTCTTCTTTTCTAAAGCTTCTTTCTTTTCCAGACGTTTTCTATATTTTTCTACTCTTCCCATTTTATCTACAATTTTTCCTTTTCCAGTATAGAAAGGATGACAGTGAGAGCAGATTTCTATCTCAACAAACTCTTTTGTTGATCCAACTTCAAAAATATTTCCGCATGCACATTGAACTTTCGCTTTTGGAAAATATTTTGGGTGGATATTTTTCTTTGGCATAGTAATAGTAATTTAATTATTTTAGCTAAGATATTAATAAAAATCAAGTTTTAAAAACCGTGTGTAGATCTGACTACACCCAAAATACAAAGAACAGATTTGTTAATTCGTTAAGAAATCAGAGAGAGAGAAAAGGCGTTAATTTTGTGAGGAGAGAGGAGCTTGTTAAATATGTCTGGTATTTAGCCTTTTCTCTCTCTATAGAGAACCTCCTCATTTTATTAGATGAAAATAAGTTTGTCAATGGTTTATTTTAGACTTGATTTCTTCAGGCAATCTTGATATATTAGTTATTGTTTGCTATTATTTATTATTAAATCCTGTAATTATGGAAGTAGTTAAAGAAGAAATAGAAGAGAAAAAATCTGTAAAGTCCCTCACTCAGGAAATGATGAAGGCAGGTCTTCATTTTGGTCATAAAGTTTCTCGATGTCATCCTAAAATGAGACCTTATGTGTTTGGAATAAGAGGAAATGTGCATATTATAAATTTAGAAAAAACACTTCAGAAATTAGAAGAAGCTTTAGATTTTATCAAGGAATTAGTTTCAAATAAAAAAATTCTAATGATTGTAGGAACGAAGATTCCAGCTAAGGAAATAGTGAAGAGAATAGCTCTCGAGTACAATCTTCCTTATGTAAGTGAGAAGTGGATAGGGGGAACATTTACCAATTTTGATGTAATTAAGAAAAGAATAGATTATTTTAAAGAGCTAGAAAAAAGAAAGAAAGAAAATCGTTTTGAAGGTTATACAAAAAAAGAAAGAATGAAGATAGAAAAAGAGTTAGAAGAATTTGAAGAGAAATTCGGAGGAATAAAAGATCTTGAGAGAATCCCTGATGCTATTTTTGTTATCGATGCGAACAAAGAAAAAGTTGCTATAAAAGAAGCCCGCAAAAAAGGAGTAAAAGTTATTGCTATTGTTGATACTGATAGCGATCCTACGTTAGTGGATTATCCTATACCTGCAAATGACGATGCGGTATCTTCGATAAGATATATTATGAATCAGATAGCTGAAATAATTAAAAAATATAAAAAATAAAAAATATGGTGTCTATTGATCAAGTAAAACAACTGAGAAAAGAAACAAATGTTTCAGTAATAGATTGTAAAAAAGCATTGGAAGAAGCAGGAGGAGATATGGAGAAAGCTCGAGAGATTTTAAGAAAGTGGGGGAAAGAGGTAGCTTCAAAAAAAGTAGGTAGAGAAGCGGGTCAGGGTATTATTGCCAGCTATGTACATCCTAATAAAAAGATAGGAGTGATGGTTCAATTAAATTGCGAAACTGATTTTGTGGCTCGCAATGAACAGTTTCAAAAACTTGCTCACGAGATCTGTCTACAGATAGCCGCGATGGGTCCTCGGTACATAAGTGAAGAAGATGTTCCCGAAGAATTTCTTGAAGGAGAAAAGGAAATTTATAGAGAACAGTTAAGAGATTCCGGTAAGCCTCAAAAAATAATTGATGAAATCATTGAAGGGAAATTAAGAAAATATAAACAAGAAATTTCTCTTCTTTCTCAGAGCTGGATTAAAGATGAAAATAAAACTATCAAAGATCTTATAAATGAATATATTAATCTGCTTGGAGAAAATATTGTAGTCAAGAGATTTGTTCGTTATGAAATATAAAACCATCTTATGGATGAGTTAATATCTATAATTATTCTAGGAGGCAGCTTAACAGGCATAGGAGTGATTATAGTTCGTAAGATTCCAGTTTTATGTGAGATTTCGGAAGAAGAGTGTGAAGAGAGTATTTTTCTTTCTGGCATAATTGATTTGTTTAGGAAAATTAGAAACAAGTTTACTCCTCTCCATTTTAATATTTTTCTGCAGAAGTTGCTCTCTCGGATTAAAATCTTAGTTCTTGCTGTAGAAAGAAAAACTGATATTAAGCTTCAAGCTTTGAGAGAAGAAGCAAAGAGAAAGAAAGAAATAATAAGTGATAATTATTGGGAAGAGTTAAAAAAAGCAAAAAAAAGCTCTTTAAGAAAGAAAAAGAAGAAATATTTTTAAGTGGTGCCACCTTAGCTCAATGGTAGAGCAACGGTTTTGTAAACCGTAGGTTCGCGGTTCGAGTCCGCGAGGTGGCTTAGGTCAGATAAGTAATTAGAATGTGTAAGGTCTTGACAAAGAGAGAAGGTCAGAATAAAATAAATTAAAAATTAAGGTGGAGGATATGTAGAAAGCAAAGAAATCAAAATTGATAGCATCACAAAGAACAGGAAGATGTTTCCTGCTTTTGTTTGAAAAGATGTTCATTGATAATTAAATAAGGAAAGTTTTAATAAGGAAGACAATGAGGAATACTCAGTATCTTTGAGTTGCTCCAAACTTTCTTTTTGAGAGTTTGATCCTGGCTCAGGATGAACGCTGGCGGCGTGGATAAGGCATGCAAGTCGTACGCCTTGTCTTCGGACAAGGAGTGGCGAACGGGTTAGTAACACGTAGCTACCTGCCCGGTACACGGGCATAACCCGGAGAAATCCGGGCTAATTCCCGATGGTCCCTCTAGAAATTTTATTTCTGGAGGGTAAAGGCGCAAGCCGGTACCGGATGGGGCTGCGGCCTATCAGCTAGTTGGTGAGGTAATGGCTCACCAAGGCGATGACGGGTAGGGGGTGTGAGAGCATGGCCCCCAACAAGGGCACTGAGACACGGGCCCTACTCCTACGGGAGGCAGCAGTCGAGAATCTTGGTCAATGGGCGCAAGCCTGAACCAGCGACGCCGCGTGCTCGAAGAAGCCTTATGGTGTAAAGAGCTTTTACCCGAGAAGAAGCTACAAGATTTATCTTGTAGCTGACGTTATCGGGTGAATAAGGGGTCTCTAAACTCGTGCCAGCAG
>JAGGXC010000026.1 GCA_021163265.1 bacterium
AGTTTATCTTTTATTTCCTTAATTATTTTATCCTTTTTTGATGGAGTAAAAATCTTCTGCTTTTTTAAAATTTTTCCCTTTCTAAGCAAAACAAAAGCTATTTTAGTCTTTCCAATATCTATACCAATTAAATACTTCATACATATTAATGATAGCAAATCTCTCACAAAAAGAAAAAGAGCTTCGAGAAAGCTCTTTTTCTTTTTGTTTTACCAAGAAAAGTTATTACTGTCCACATCCACCTCCGCTTGAGGATCCCTCTCCTCCTCCAAATCCAGGAGAGGCTACTTTATCTGAAAGTGTTTGTGAACATTCCTCAGGAGGATTGTTAAATGCGTCGCAAATTACTTTCTTGAAAGCTTCCGGAGAACGAGAACCTACTGAAACAATCTTATCATTTATAACAAGAGTAGGAGAACCTTGTACTCCATATTGCTCATTAAGATCGTCATGGATACCAAAAAGAGGAAATCTTCCACTCAACCAAGTTGATTTATCATTATATTTCTCCGTAATCTTATATTGATTATCTGCTGCAGACACACAAGTAGATAATTTAGCTACATCAACGCCTGCTTGAGAAAGACATTCCTGATAATTTCCTTCTTTTACAAAACAGGCCAAATACTTTGCATATTTTTCGTTCTGTTCTTTTTGAATGCAATATTGTCTTAAATTCTCGTCAATCTCTTTCTTCCCATGCATGGCATAATTAACAAAGTAAATTCCCATATTTGCCTTACCTTTCAACAAATCGTAAACCGGCAAGAATGCTTTTTCAGCCTGTAATCCAAAAGGACAATATGACATAACAAATAATTTTATGTCAGGGGTATCTCTTTTCTCAGCCGGTTGAGAATTTTGATTAGCTGCAGAAGCTTGTTGTTCTTCTTCTATCTTTACTCCTTGAACAAATAAAAGCTGGCCATCTCGGCTTACATACGATTCAAACTCTTGATTTTCAATCTTGAATTTTATCTTGTATAAACCGCTTTGTTCAACCACATCTATTAAAGAAGCCTTTACTCCTTCCCGAAGCATATTTTTGTTAATAAAATCTATTGCCTTTTGAGCTGCTACCTGAGGAGAAAGCGCAGAAGTATTACTACCTTGATTTTGAGATAAGTACAAGTAAACACCTGTTCCTCCAGCAATTAAACCAATCACAATAGCAATTATCGCTACTACATAAGGAGGCTTATTAGAAAAAAAATCTTTAAAATTCATATCTTTATGAAATTAATTATATTTTTTACAACTGGCTTAATTCTAATATAAATTTTACTTTTTGTAAAGGGTAAGAATTTTGGGCATCAACTGAAGCTGACTGAATACACCCAACGAACCTTTCCTGCAAGCTTTTTCAGAGAAAGAAACAACGCTATCTTTTTTTCTACCGTAAATCAAAATGGGAATCAGTTCGGTGCAATGTCTTCTGAGACTACAACAAGTAGAATGATCTCCTGTTACTATCATCAAAATATTTCTGAGAGGAAAAAGAAGTTTTATGTGCTTATCGATCTTTTCAATAAATTCTTTTTTGCCTTGGCAGTTACCATCCTCAGCCAAGCTGTCTGTTGCTTTTATATGCAGAAAAACAAAATCGTATTTCTTGAGATTTCTTTTTACAGCCAAAAATTTTCCTCTCAAATTAGTATTAACAGACCCATCTGCTCCTTTTACTCTAATTAATTTCATCCCAATAGATTTTGCTATCTGCTTGTAGAGAGTTTTTCCTGCAACACAACAAGCCTTCAATCCATATCTTTTTTTGAAGCTCGGAAGTTTAATATAAGAAGAAGCCCCTCTTGTTAAGATATAATTTGCTATCAGCAACCCTTTCTTTTTCCGTTTTTTATTAAAAGGGTGACTGTCTAAGATCTGATGAGTTCTCTCCAAAAATTCGTTTAATACTTCTGCAGTGAATGCTGCTTCTTTAGTTTTATCTAAAGGAACAATCTTGCGCAAACCTTTTTGAAGTTTACTATAATGAGGGTCTCCATCAGATATGTGAGAACTTAGCCCTTTCCCTCTCATTACGATCCCCACTCGATGACCGCCTGCGCCTCCTACCAAAATTCTTATACCTTTTATCTTCATACCGTTTATCGTATCAATAAGAGGCTGAGTATTATCAATTCTTCCTGCACGCCTATCAACAACATTCATTTTTTTATCTACAGTAGCAAAATTGCCCCGCAAACACACATCTCCTCTTCTTGCCTTTATTCCAGCTCCCATAGCAGTGAAAAAACCTCTCTTTACGGGATACTTTTCTGTATCATAACCAAACAAAGAAAGATGTCCTTCTTCTGAAGTAGGCAGAGCTGTGTGATAAACTGGCTTCATTAATCCGCAAATTCCTTCTTTAGCAAGCCAATCCAGATTAGGGGTTTCTGCCGCCTCAAGCGGAGTCTTTTTGCCCAGAATATTTGTAGGCTTATCCCCTAATCCATCCATTACAAAAAAAATTATTTTTGTTTTGGCCATTTTTCAATAATTAATGCTTTTTTGTTCTTCAAAGGAAGTTTTTGGTAAATCTCCTCTGTGATAAAAGGAATAAATGGATGAAGAAGTTTTAAAGAATTAACCAGCACATAGATAAGTATTCTTTGAGTGTCTTTGACTTCTTTTTTTGTTTTTGCGTTTTTAATTTGTTTCTTTGCTTTCTCTATATAAATGTCGCAAAACTTATTCCAGAAGAAACGGTAAATTTCCTGCAGAGCCTTTCCGAATTCAAACTTGGAAATATTCCTATCTACTTTTGCGATCACTCTTTCTAATTCTTTTAAAATCTTCTTATCTGCGGCAGTTCTTCCTTTTGGTTTATTTAAACTAAATTCTTTCTTCTCCAAGTTCATCAAAACAAACCTTGAAGCATTCCAAACCTTGTTACAGAATTTCTTCCCAGCTAGTAGTTTTGTCTCATCAAATCTTATATCCTGCAGACCGCTAATCTGCCAGCAAATACCAAATCTTGTAGCATCTGCTCCATATTTTTCAATAAGCAACAAAGGGTCTATTCCTGTCCCAAGTGATTTTGACATTCTTTTTCCCTCCTTTGTCAAAACAGTCGCATGAATAATCACTTTCCTAAAAGGAATCTTCTTTGTGAACTCAAGGCCTGAAAATATCATTCTTATTACCCACAAAAATATAATATCTCTGGCTGTGCTCAAGACATCAGTAGGATAAAATTCTTTAAAATCTTTTGTTCTCTTTGGCCATCCAAAAGCAACAAAAGGCCAAAGTGCTGAAGAAAACCAAGTATCAAAAACATCTTCCACTCGAGAAGGCTTACACTTCTTACAAATAGGACATCTGGAAGGTTTCTTATCGGAGAAGAAAAATTTATTTTTATTTTTACACTGCCAAACAGGTAACTGATGACCCCACCAAATTTGGCGTGAAATACACCAGTCCCGTACTTTCTTCAACCAATCGGAAGAAATTCTCGCCCATCTTTGAGGATAAAATTTTACTTTCTTGTTTTTGATTGCTTCAAGTGCTATCTTAGCAAGATCTGTCATTCGCAAAAACCACTGTTCTGAAGGTAGGGGTTCAATCAACGAACCGCACCTGTAACAGACTGGAACCTGATGAATATAGTCTTCTTCTTTCTCAAGAAGACCAGATTCTCGCAACTCTTGAACTATCTTTTCTCTGGCTTCTCTTGGATTAAGCTCCTGATAGGATTTTGGTACATCTTTATTCAAGAATCCGTCCTCGTCTATAATCTGAATGAGCTCCAAATTATGTTTTTTTGCAATTTGATAATCCAGAAAATCATGAGCAGGAGTAACCTTCACTGCTCCCGTCCCAAAGGAAGGATCAACTAAGTGGTCTCCAATAATAGGAATCTCTCTCTCCACCACCGGTAAAATAACTTTTTCTCCTATCAAGTTTTTATACCTTTTATCTCTTGGATTTACTGCTACCGCAGCGTCTCCTAAAAGAGTCTCTGGACGAGTAGTGGCAACAATAATAAACTTTCTCGTATCCTCAGCAAATCGATAACGGATATACCAAAGTTTACCTTTTTCTTCTTTATATTCTACCTCCAAGTCAGACAAACTAGTTTTGCATCGTGGACACCAATTCACTACTCTTTTATCTCGATAAATCCATCCTTTTTTAAAGTAATGAGAAAAAGCTAAAACTACTGCCTTGCTGTATTCTTTATCCATAGTGAATCTTGTTCGGGACCAGTCACAGGAAACTCCTATTTTTTTAAATTGCTCAAGAATAGTATTCCCGCTTTTTTTCTTCCATTCCCATACTCTTTCAATAAATTTCTTTCTCCCAAGATCAAACCTTGTTTTACCTTCTTTCTTGAGTTGCTTTTCTACTACATTCTGAGTAGCAATACCTGCATGATCAATTCCTGGAACCCACACTGTCTTGAATCCCTGCATTCTCTTTTGTCTTATAAGAATATCCTGAATTACAGCATTTAGAGCATGCCCCATATGCAAAGAACCAGTAATATTTGGAGGAGGAATCACTATGGAATATTTTTTCTTTGAGGAAGAAACGCCAGGAGAAAAAAATTTTTTTCTCTCCCAAAACCTATAAATTCTCTCTTCCACCAATTTTGGATTATATTGCTTTTCCATTTTTTTCTGCTTTGATTTGTTCTTTTGTAATTTTCTTAAATAAAGGAGAGGGTTTTTTAATTTTTATTTCCTTGAAACTCTCTAAAAGATAATTATGAAGATCAACAAAGCTATCTATTTCTACCACTTTCTCAACACCAAGAGTTTTCCTTAATCTCTCCGAAGCATTAGGTAAGAGAGGTAAAAGAAAAATTCTTATTGCTCCAATAATATAAAGAAGCTCGCTTGTTATTTTATTAAATTCATCTTTGTTTTCAACTGCCCAGAGTTTTTTCTTATCGAAATACTTATTGGCATATTCAGCCAAATCCACCACTTTTTTAAGATAATCTCTGAATTTACATTCTGAGATATTTTTTTCAACTAACTGAAATGTCTTTTTAACTTTCTGGATAATTTTTTTATCTATTTCTGGCTTTAGAGGAACTTTGTAATCTTTCTTTTTTGCCAAAACAATAGTTCGATGAGCTAAGTTGCCAATCTTACCTACTAAAATACCATTCACTTGTTCAGCAAAATCTTCCCATGAAAAACTTGAATCTTTAGTCTCAGGCATAATCCAGCAAAGATAAAAACGCGTTTCATCTAATCCATATTTTCTGGCAAGATAATCACAATTAATTATCACTCCCCTACTCTTGGAAAATTTCTTTCCTTCAAAATTCAAATATTGATTAACACAAACAACGTCAGGCAAATGAAGTTTTGGATCGTATAAGTGAAGCTGACCAGGCCAAAATAAAGTATGAAACAAAAGGTTGTCCTTCCCCATAAAGTAATAATGCCGTACATCATTTTTCTGCCAAAAATCTCTCCATCCGCTCTTTTGCTTGAAATACTGAACAGAAGCAGAAAAATAACCAATCACTGCATCAAACCATACATATATTGATTTTTTATGATAATTCTCTATCCTCTCTTTTTTAGAAAGCTTATCGATAGGTATTTTTACTCCCCACCGAATATCACGAGTAATAGCTCGCTCCAAAAGCCCCTTCTTAAGCCATCCTTGAGTTTCAGCTTTTACCCATTTTCTCCAATATTTGCTCTTTGACTTTACATATTTTTTAAAAAAACTTCCCAGTCTTGGCCAATCCAGAAAATAATGCTCTGTTTCTTTTAAAACCACTTCCGAATTAGTTAAACGATTGCGAGGATTTTCAAGTTCTCCTGGTTCAAGTATTCTCCCGCAATTATCACATTGATCGCTTCGCGCTTGAGAATACCCGCAATATTTACATATCCCCTCTACGAATCTGTCTGGTAAAAATATTTTGTCTTTAGGGGAGTAATATTGCCTAACCTTCTTTCTCTTGATAAATCCCTTTTTGTAAATCCTCAAAAAGAAATCCTGAACAATCTTTTTGTGCAACGGATTATTTGTTTTTGTATAGATATCAAAACTAATGCCAAGAAATTTAAATAAATCTTTTAGTTTTCTGTGATAAAAACCAGCCAACTGAGCAGGGTTTGTTTTTTTTCTCATTGCCTCAAAAAGTACTGGAGTTCCAAAACAATCAGAGCCTGAAACCATTAGAACTTTGTGTCCTTTCAATCTAAAAAAACGCGCCAGAATATCTGCAGGAAGTAAATAACCCGCTAAATGTCCGATATGCATCTCTCCATTAACATAAGGCCAAGCCACTCCAATAAAAATTTTCTCTTTTTTCTTTTTCATTTTATTCTTTTAACAAACTCGCTGATAACATTTTGATAACCTTCTTTTTGAACTATCTCCCACGCTTCTTTATAATCTCTGAACTTTCTATCGTGTTTGATATTCCTTCTTAGTCTCTTTTCATCAAATAATTTAAGGTAAATATGACTATGGACGGCATGCACTATGATATGAGTTTTTGTTTTTTTACTTCTGTTTTTGTATTTCTCATCAATATATTCCCACGCTTTCCTGCACCTATGAAAGTTTCCCAAAGAAGAGAGAATCCGATGAATTAATTCATGAACTAGTATATCTATAAAAAGATCCTGTCTTTTATGCTTAAGAATCGTCAACGGGTCCGAAAAAGAAAACTCTGCTTCTGCCACAATATAACAAGGAATAACTTTCTCTTCCCATCTCAACTTTAATATCTTAGCAATCTCCTCGAAAACCTTCTTCTCATCTTTTCTCCAAAGTTTATCTAGCTCTCTAATATAGGAAATTATTTCTTTTCTTGAGATTCTCTTTTTTCTTTTCTTCTCTTTCTTTAAAGCTCTCAGGGTTTCGTCATAAATAAATGAATATTTAAAAATAACTCGGGGAATTCCCATATTCAAAACTTTTCTTTATTTTACTATTTTTCATTTATAAAACAAATAAAAAAGTGCCGGCCTCGACACTTGTATTCGCTAAATAAAAGGAAATTTTATTTATTGATTTGGAATAAGAAGCCAAACATAGAAAATCAATCCCCCAAAAGTAATCAAAGAAGTCATCCATAAGGGCCATTTCCCCCATGCAACTATTGGTATCAAAAGCAGACTTCCTATTCCAAGTGCAACAAATATCCAAAAAAATACTGAAAAAGCTTTCACTGAATTATCAGCTATAATTTTGTTCAAAAGAATCATTATTGGAAAAGCAAGAATAAGAAGATATATCATATTCTATAATAATATTATCACTATTCAAAAAACGTGAAAAGGGTCTCTTTTGGGACCTTTTAATATAGTCTAAGATTGTTTTATTTTGAAAAAGCCTCAACTTTGCCCCCCGACACTGAAGGAGTAAAGCTATTATTTAAAATCAGAAAATTTCTTTTCCAAGAGCATTACTCGTTTCTCAAGAGCATTAAACTCATCTTGATCCACGGTGCGCTTTAATTCCTGCTTTATAAATTGAATGTCCGCTTTAATAATCTCAATATCTTCTGTATTCTTGGCTACCATATCGCGAATAGAAATCAATTGCCTTTGGATACCCTCAGTGGATTCAGCTAAAAGTCCTGTTTTTGATTTAAAATCTTCAAAAATAACACCCAAGTAATCTTGGTATTCTTTTCGCTGACGCTCTAAAATTTCTTTTAAATTTTCTTCGTTTATTTCCATAAAGCTAATTAACGCTTTTCGATTTCTAACTTTAATATAAACTGTACAAGAAAGCTGTCAAGGCTAAAAAAATATACAAGAGCTTCTTTTCTAGGAAACTTTTTTAATACATCGACCTCGCTCCCCGACACTGGAGGAGTAAAGCTATTATTTCTACAGCAGAAATAAAATACTCTGCCGAACTCACCTCACCGCTAGTTTAAAAGAATCTGATTCATGAAGAACCGTTAAATCTAAGAATCACCAGAACCTACTTCTCTAGACTTTACAATCCTGTATAATAAGATATAAGAATAATCTAACAATAACTCATAATGAAAAACAGAGAGATTGAAATACAAGTCAATGTAGAAAACATTGATTCTCTGGTCAGATTCTTTAAAGAAAACGCTAAATTAAAATCAAAAGTTCATCAGATAGATGAATATTTTTCTCCTCCGCACCGCGACTTTTTGAAGAAACGTCCAGTTGAAGAATGGTTAAGATTAAGAAACTCCAATAATAAATACTATATAACCTATAAGCGCTGGCATTATATCAAAAATGGAGAAGGCTATTACTGCGATGAATATGAAACTCAAGTAGGAAGTTTAGCTAAACTAAAAAAGATACTAAAAGTTCTTGATTTCAAACCACTTGTTGTTGTTGATAAGAAAAGACAAACCTGGATGTGGAAAGATTATAAGATTAGCATAGATTCTGTAAAAGACATTGGGGAATTTGTAGAGATTGAATACATTGGAAAGAATAAAAAACGAAAGCCTCAGGAAATTATCAAAGAAATGATAAATTTTCTAAAGAAGATAAACTGCGGAAAAATAAAAATGAATCGCGTCGGATATCCATTCCAATTGCTTTTTCCAGAAGAGGTAAAATATAAAGAGCTATAGATATTTTAGTATTTCTTGCTTGATCTTTTTTCTTAGTTCTGGTGGATGAATAAATTTTTTAGACACTAAGCTAAAACTAAGCCTTTGAGTTTCCGGAGTATCACTCTGAAATTCTATACCAGCAAAATATACCGGTCTCCTATAACGAGGGACAAAATGCCAATGAAGATGTCCTTTATGGACATCTTCATCATTGCCTAATTGTGCTTGATTTATTTTGTCAGGAGAAAAAGCTTTGGCTACCGCTCTCCTCCAACAACAATAAATCTTGTGTTTCTCCATTACTTCTTTCTCAGTCAACTCTAATTCATCTATCTTATGGGTTTTAAGAATGAGTAAGCATCTTCCTAAAAATCCTTGCTTGTGATTAAGAATAAGAAACCAATACTTAAAGTCTTTGATAAAATTAATCTCTTGATCCTCAAATGAATTAAAACACCCGCAAGGGCACAATTTTTGAAAAAGATTATTTTGGTCAGACATATCTTATAGAATAATTTTATTTCTCATCTAACATTTGTTCTAGCTCTATTTCATCTCTTATTGGAATTCCATACTGTCCAATCGCAGGAATTTCCGGCTTAAGCTTTCTCGACAAAGCAACAGCGTTTGGATAAACTTTTTTTATGACAAAACCTCTTCTTTGATAAAAACGAAGGGCATCTAGATTATCATTAGTAGTTACTAGCCATATTCTTTTGCACCCTTTTTTTTACAGCTACATCTTTCACTGCTTCTATTAAAGCTGTGCCAATCCCCTTTCGAGGGATAATAGAGTTTATTGTCGTTATATGACAATCTCCTTTATCAATATCGTAAGTAACTAAACCTAAATATTTTCTACCTTGTTTAGCTAAAAAACCACCTAATTTATGAGGATAATAAATTTTTCCTCGGGCAACAATTTTCTCTGATCCCCATTCTTTGGTAATAAACCGTCTAACCCACTCTCTTTCTCTATCATCAATAGGGAGAATCTTAAAAGAGGTCTTTTGCTTCATATTAATTTTGGAATAATTTTAATATTATCAATTTTAAACACAAAAAGCTATCCTATCACAGCGAATAAGAGAATATTATCAAACTATCCCACCGGTATCTCAATATAGAAAGTGGAGTCTTTGCCTTTGCCGGGAGATTCGGCCCAGATTTTGCCTTTGAGTATTCGCTGGCTAAGCATAAATATACTCTGGGGGGTTCTTCTCCAAACCCCATACTTCAAGAAAGAAATCTATAAATATCTTTTCGGTGAAGCACTCTCATAAAGATTATTTTATTGTCTTCTTTCTTGAAACCAATTCTAAAATTCTTTACTCTTATTCGATAATAATTTTTAAACCCTCTTAATTTTCTAAGAGGGTGGCTTTTAAACTCTCTAATAGTTTGGATTCTTGGAAAGGTTGTAAGACAAATCTCTTTTACTTGCTTCTTGATACTTTTTGGTAATCTTTTAAAATCTTTAATAAAACTACTTTTAAATAATATCTCCATTATCTTAATCTTTTCTTAGCTTTTGAGATAGAAATGTTTTTTTCTTTCTCAGCTTTTTTCATTAAATATCCAAGATACTGATCCTCAACAAAAGACAAAATCTCCTCCAACAGAAGGGCTTTTCTTTTTAATTCTTCTACATACTCTCTCTCGAGGCTCACTTTATCTTTTTGTGAAACTCTCCCCATATTTTAAAATTATATTTCTATTTCAACCAAATGTCAAACTTGCTTCACCGGTAGCTCAATATAGAAGGTTGAGCCTTTGCAGTCGGATTTTGTCCAGATTTTGTCTTTTTAAATTGCGAAGGTTTCTCTATAGACGTATTACTTCTCTAGATCTAATTTTCCCCAACAAAGGACTAATAATGGTTTTAGCCTTGTTAAAAAATAAAGTAGAACCTTAAAGGAGACGAAAAAATGAAAGGATTTGTTGCAATACAAGGAGCTATTGAGCGTTTAAAAGAATCTCCTGACAACTCTTTGTCTCTAGAAGAACTAAGAACAGAGATAACAAAGAAAAATCTTCAATGGTCAAACGGCACATGGAGTTGGCCTGACGACGGAGACTAATAAGAAATTTAAATAGAAAGCCTCTTTTATTTAAAGAGGCTCTTTTTTATAAGAATTTATAAGAAATTCATAATTTTAATACTTCCTTCATTGTTCTAATATATTCTCTATCTATTTTGTTTTTTCTCAGAATATGTTTTTCTGATAAATTTAGTATTTTTCTTGTCTGTGCTGGAGTTATATTTTTGATAGATCCCCGGCTCAAGGTATTGGGAATTTGCATATTAAAAAATCTCTTTCCAAGAATTCCTAAGGGAAAAAAAGATCTATTTATTATCTCTTCAATCTTCCATATCTTACTTTTATCTTTCAATTCTCTTTTGATTAAAGAAAGCAAATGAACTTTACTGAAATAACAATGAATAATTTCATGAAA
>JAGGXC010000023.1 GCA_021163265.1 bacterium
ATATAGCTGATTTAATTATTTTTAATTCTGGGGTTCTTAAAAAGTAATTTATCAATAGATAGACGCCTCCCCCTAATCCAGCAGCTACAAAAGTCTGAACAAAAACTCCCCAGAATGTATGCATATCCACAAGATTTGCCATTAGATAAAGAGTAGCAAAAACAGATATGCACAAAAAAATACATGCGATAATAATTTTTTCTACCGAAGAAAAAATCTCTTTAAAATTAAACCCATTTATCTTTCTACTAAAGAAAATTGTAAGTAAAACAAATTGAATTATCATTGAAAAAGAAAAAGCAAGTGCCAAACCTACAACTGAAATATCTTTTATATCTTCAAGGTCAAGAAGGCCAGCAATGGTATTGGTAAACAAATTAGAGAATGATAAAGTTTTAGTTAATACAAAACTTAACAAAATATTTAAAACCACACTTCCTACCGCAACAATGGTAGGAGTTTTTGTATCTTTTAGAGAGAAATAAGCTCGACAAATAAAAGGAATAATAGCCGAGGCAACAATACTTATACTAAATGCTCCCAAACAAGCAGCAGTTAAACGAGTATCTTGCCACCCGAACCTTCCTGGCCCTATGCTTCCAAGAACAATTCTAACTAATTGGGCTCTCAGCAAAAACATCATTATTGCTAATGGAGCAACTAAGAAAACAATCTGCTTTGCCGTCTCATAAAACTTCTCCAGAAATTCACTTTTCTTTTGTTCTGCCCATAATCGAGAAAAATAAGGAAAAGAAGCTAAAGCAAAAGATATTCCAAAAAGCCCAATAGGGATATAATAAAGATTATTAGCAAAGTTAAACACTGCAATACTCCCTTCTCCTAACGTAGAAGCAATTGCTGTAATTACTACTAAATTTATCTGCTGGGCCCCGACAGCAAAAGAACGCGGAATCATTAAACGAATAATGCTCACCAAAGCAGGATGTTTGAAATTAATCCGAAAATAATATCTAAAACCGCAAGTAAACGCAGAAGGTATCTGAATAACTAGATGCAAAAAAGCACCAAGAATAACCCCCATTCCTACCCCCAGAATGCCGAAGCGAGGAGATAAAAAAATAATCCCGAATATAATTCCAAGATTATAGAGGATAGGAGCAGTAGAATAAACCAAAAAACGATTAAAATAATGAAGAATACTTGAAAAAATATTGGATATACCAAAGATAATAGGGCTAAGAAAAAGCAACCGTGTCAAACTTATAGCAAGAGTTCTTTCTTCTTCTCTAAAACCTGGAGCAATAAATTTTATTAACTGAGGAGTGAGTAAAAAAAATAAAGAACAAAGCGCTATAAGAGAAATTAGAAAAATATTTAGAATGTTGCTCGCCATCAACCATGCCTCTTTCTTGTTACGAGAATAATATTCTGAAAACAAAGGAAGAAATGCTATACTTATACCTCCTACAATCAAAAAATTGTATACAAAATCAGGAACTCTAAAAGCAGCAAAATATATATCAGTTTCAATACTTGCCCCAAAATATCCAGCCAGAAGACCATCTCTTATTAATCCTAAAGCTCGACTTGCCAAAGCAGATATACTTAAAAGACCTGCGGCAAAGGTAACTGTTTTTGTCTGAGAATTAAAAAAGCGTCTTATCATAACTAATTGTATTTTACAGGTTTTTTTAAAAAAACAAAAGCCCAACTAGGTTGTAAGCCGAATTCTGTACTTTTTCGGCATTTCTACCGAAAAAGTGGTAATCATTTCTCTGGACCAGAGATTACTCTCTGGTTCATGCGAACTACCTTTCTTTCGACAAATCCGGAGATTGCCGAAAGCTTGTTCTTGCACCCGATAAGGATTTAGCCGTTTCACTCCTACATTACTGTAGGACTATCCCGCCATTTGACGGGACCGCTCGACCTTTCGGTCTCGCGCGTCTCTGTTCGCACCTCTGGCCTTGCGACCGACGGCTGTTAGCCGCTATCTTTTTTCCTTTCCGAAAGGAAAGGAGGGTGTTCGGACTTTCCTTTCCGGTTTTCCTGAAAGAAAACCGGAACGATTACCTCACCTAGTTGGGCTTTATCTTATAATAACCAAAAGACAAATAATTGTCAAGTTTATGGTGCTAATGGATAATGATCGCAATTAGAAGTATCCGAACAATCAGAATCTCCGTGTTCTACATCATAAGGTTGATCGCAAAATCCATTATGATCAACATCGATACAAATATCGGAATAACCATTATGAGATGGATTGCTCCAATAATTTCCTCCTAACAATGGGCCCCCTATAATATTTGGCCCAGGAGAAGTTGAGGTATTCCAATTATCACTCCCTATAACTATTGTATTCACAATATTAGAAATTATATTATCGAAATAATAATTCCTTCTTCCTCCAACATATATACCACAACCATCAGAAATATGACTACTGTTTATTATCTGAGAATGACGAACCAAATTGTCTGAACCATGAATAACTACTCCTCTCCAATTCTGAGCAAAATGAGCATTTTCTATATCATTGAAGTCACTGTTTACAAGACCAACACCTATCTCGTTTCTATCTGCAACTAGCCCTATTATTTTATTATAATCACTGCTTGAACCAAAAAAACCGTAGTAATTACCTGAGGAATCAATATTAGTAAAATTACCGTTATCCACGTAATAGAGAAATAGTCCATTGTTAATATAAATATTAGATCCTCTAATAGTTATATTATTGAAAGTTGAATCATCAACATTGCATAGTATTAATTCTGAAAATGTCTGATTAGATAAGGAAAGATGAGAAATGTCATGATAATATTTGATAGATCGACCACCGGTGCTTGAAATATTAAGAAAAGTATTGTTGCAGTCAGAAATATTACCCGGAGAAAACAAAACATCAAAATGTCTATTCTCTACAATAGAAGAATTGTTGACCACATTTGAAGCGCTATAAAGCATATCTAAACCTGAATAATCATTGTTAGAGAGAGTTAGAGAAGTAAGGCTGTTGGAATCGGAATCTATTATTCGAAGCCCCTTATAATTATTATTTGATATTATATGATTAAGAACTGAATTGTCAGTAAAATTAAGTTGTAATGTATTGTTCTTAATAAAATTAGATCCTCTAATTGTAATATTATTTAGTGTAGATCCGTCAGCATTACAAAGAATTAATTCAGAAAAAGTTCTATTTGAAAGATGGACGGCTGTATCATGGAAATATCCTATATCTCGTCCTCCTGACCCTCGGACGTTAGAAAATGTATTACTACAGTCCGATATATTTAACGGATCAAAATACACATCTAAATATCTATTTTCAGCTAATATAGAGTTAATAACACTAACATTATCTGTGCCAAAAATAGAAATTCCCGAACCTGTATTACTTTCTGAGGAAACATTCTCAAGTTTTACATAACTAGAAAATTCAACAGAAATTCCATCTTCAAAATCAGTAATATTACAATTCTTTATCTTTATATTGTTAGAATGAGATACATATATACCGCTCCAAAAACCACTAGAACTATCTATCCCATCAATCTTATGACCTTGACAATCAAAAGTAATATTATTTTCCCCACTAAACTTAATACAGGTACCGTTGTGATTGACAATATCTGCTGTTAAAATAATAGTATCGCCTGGGTGAGCGGCGTTTATTGCATTATTGCAGCTACCGCAATCAAAGCAATTTACTGTCGTATGTTCGAAATGACAGGTAGAATCACATCCATCTCCTGAGGTAGTATTTCCATCATCACATTCCTCTCCGCATTCTACTACACCATTTCCACATTCCTGGTATCTACTACAATCAGCACTACATCCAGGATAAGGATTACAATCCTGGGTATTCCCATCATCACAAACTTCAGGAAATTCTCTTATACCGTTTCCGCAAACATTTCCAGGAGGAGAAGGAGGACTAATGGCGAATCCTCCGGAAGAGATAATTAAAGGCTTTCTTGTTTCGAGATCGCTTTTGAGAGTATAATTTTGTCCCGAAGAGACGGCTGTATATTTATAAACATACTGGGGATACTTAGGATCAAGAGGTAATCCTCTAATATATGTTGGGACAAGTTCTTGTTCCAAATAAGGACAGTGGTTTGGATCTGTTGAGGGAGCAATATTACATTCTCCTGCTAAATCTGTAGAAGTAGGAAACCTTCCATGATCCATGTAATAAAGCTGAAGAGCATCTCGTAGAGCATTAAGTTCTGACGCTCTTTTTGTATCCCTGGCAAGCGCAGAACCTCTCTGTTCTACTTGAACATAAGCTATATAGTATCCAAGAATAACAATAATAAACACAACAACAAGTATCTCAATTAAGGTAAAAGCTTTTTTAAAGTTATTTGAAGAAAATAAATTTTTAAGCATTTAAAAAAAGTATTTATTGAAAAAAATTTTAATCTTTTTATATATTATCCTCTGTATACTCAGGTAAGTCAAGGAGAATTCAAAAAAGCGAAAGGTTAGATTTCTTTCTCTCTATAGCTTCATTAACCAACCTATCTGCTTCTTTGTTTTTTTCTCGTGGAATAGAGCTAAATTTAACTTCTCTGAAATCAAACTTCAGATTCCAAATATCTAAAAAAAGAGGTTGAATTTTGGGATCTAAAATTTTATATTTACCGTTTAATTGCTTAGCCAAGAGATCAGAATCAGTCCTGATTTCAACAGAAAGATTTTTGGCTTTTTTCTTTCCGAACAAAGCTTTGATTTTCTTTAGGGCAAAAATAACAGCCATATATTCTGCCTGATTATTCGTCAGATCATCTCCCAAATATTGAGAGTACTTTTTAAGAAGCTTATGTTCTTTATTTAATATTACAATCCCCGCCGCAGCGGGTCCCGGATTATTACGAGCACCTCCGTCAGTATAGACAATTATTTTTTCCATAATCCATTTTGTAAAAGAGTTAGATTTTCTTAAGAAAATATTTTATCAAGCATTCTTTAAACTCTTCTAGGTTTTCAGTTCTGATCGTAAAACCCGAAGCCACTGGATGACCTCCAAAAGTCTCAAGCAGATGAGAACAGCTCTCCATTGCTTTTATAGAATTAATATCTTTTGGAGTTCTTACAGCTCCCCTGCTAATTTTGTCTCCGATTTTAAATATGAAAATAGGCTTTTGGAAATCACGACAAAGAAGCGAAGCCACTGAACCAGCAAAAGACAAAGGCCAATCTCTATCTCCTTCAAAGATAATAGGAGACTCTAAATCATTTAAAATTCTTTTTTGAACTTCTTGAAGGATTTGTTGAATACGAAGATGTTTTTCTTCGTTTCTTTTAATAAGTCTTTCTGCTATCTTTCTAGCAATACTCTGATCAGAAGCTTTTAAAAGTAAATATGACTCTGTTAGATGCTCTTGTGAAACAGCAGAGTTGAGAGCAGAGATAATACGAGAAGCAATTGTTCTTATAGAGGAATTAGGTTCACTGAATTGCCAAAAAACTTTCAAACCCGGCCGCAATGTTCTCTCAAGTGCTTCTAATCCTTCAAGAATCAATACTTTGTTTTCACCATCTTGGGGCATCATATCAGCTATAGTAGCTAGCGCCACTAATTCCAAAAAGCTATCTTTTAAAAGTCCTTTGAGTTTCTTACCAAGGAGAACTTGGCATAGTTTATAAACTATGCCGGCATTCGCGAACTGCTTGAAGGGGTAAGGATCGTCTTTTTGTTTTGGATCTACAATAATCGAGGCAGGAGGTAAATGACCAATAATCTCATGGTGATCAACAACAATCACTTCAAAACCTTCTCTTTGGGCAATTTTAATCTCTTCGAAATTTCCTATTCCGCAGTCAAGTGTTATCAATAAAGCTGGAGTGAATTGTTTAAGATATCCGAGCGCTTTTTTATTCAATCCATACCCTTCTTTTTCTCTGTCAGGAAAGTAAACTGCTGCAATTTCTCCGCCTAGATTTTTTATTGCTTCTTCTAATAAAATTACCGAAGAGGCACCGTCCAGATCAGCGTCGCCGTAAAGAATAATCTTTTCCTTATTTTTTATTGCATCCTGAATCCGCTTGGCTGCTTTTCTAAGGTTTTTGATTTCTTGCATATATCTTATTTTACCAAAAAAAAGAAATTATGACGATCTTTCTTTAAACAAAAAAGTACCGAAACGTACTCCTAAATGGAATTTATAAACGTTTTGTCTAAAAAGCAATCCGTGATTCTCTTAAAGCTTTTATTCCGGGAAGATCTTCTCGAGCACACAGAAACTCAAGCATGGCACTGCCGCCAGTGGAGATATAATCAAATTTATCCAGCCATTTAAATTTTCTGATAGCTGATATTGTATCCCCTCCTCCTGCAACTTTAAAAGCTTTATAGTTTCTTACAATCCGCTCTCCTATTTCTTTTGTGCCTTTCTGAAATCTCTTCTCCTCAAATGCTCCAAGAGGACCTGCCCAAAGAATAGTTTTTGCCTTTCTCACAATCTCCGAATAAAGCTCTATAGTATCTGGTCCTATATCATAGACCTTTTCTTCTTTTCTAATAGTTCCGAGAGCTGCTGCTCTTTGATAAAGCCAGTCGTCTTCCAGCGATAAAAGTACATCTTTTGGTAAGTGAAGAGAAGTATCTGTTAAATCAAATTTCTTTATAGAATCAAGAAGCTTACTATCTGGATAAGGTCTACCAATAAGAATATCTTTAGCAATCAGAATAATTTCGGAAAGAAAACCATTCAATAAAACAGAATCAGACATTTCTAAAAGGCGCGGAAGAAATTTTATCTTTGACAACTTCTTCCCTCCGATAATGATTACCAATGGCCTTCTGGGTTTATTTTTTATCTTGGAAAGATTCTCTATTTCCTTACGTAATAAAAATCCTGCAAAAGAAGGAAGAATTCTGGGAATACCTACAATTGAAGCATGTTCGCGATGAGATACAGAAAAGGCATCGTTTACATATATCTCCCCTAATCGTGAAAGCGCTTTTGCAAACTCAAAATCATTTTTTGTTTCTCCTTTATAAAATCGGAGGTTTTCCAAAAGAACTATCTCTCCACCCAAAAGGGAATTAACTTTCCTTTCTATTCTTCTGCCTATACAATCAGGAAGAAACCGAACTTTCTTTTTAAGTATTCTTGATAGAACGGCAGCTATAGGTCTAAGGCTATATTTCTTATCTTTTCCTGAAGGCCTTCCTAAGTGACTAATTAAGATTACTTTAGCTTGCTTTCTTTTAAAATATCTAATAGATGGCAGAATGCTTTTTATTCTGAAATCATCAAGCACTTTCCCTTCCTTATCTAAAGGAACATTAAGATCTACTCTTACTAATAATTTCTTATCTTTAATTTTTATTCCCTCTATATTATTCATTAATTTTCCGAAGTAGTTTTATTTGAATCTTCTTGTGTTTTATCTTGTGGAGATTGTTGAGAAGAAGAATGTTTAAGTGACTCTTCAAGAATTTTTCTTAATTCTTCCAGGCTCACCTCTTTTCGAGGCCGAGGTATTGTTTTTTGTACTAATGGACGCGACATCGAAGATTTATCTTGTAAAGATTTTGCTGGCAATCCTTCTGGAGTAATTTCTCCCTTCTCGATCTTTTTAAGACAAGATTTACAATAAACTGGACGCTTGGGATCAGGCTGAAAAGGAACTTTTATATTCTTTTTGCAAGCAAAACATTGAGCATCATAAAGCACAGGGAGTGTTACAGAAGAAGTTGAAGTTGTTGGCGAAATAAGATTCTCTGACCAACGTGCGATTTTCTCCTCAACAATCCTGCGAGGAGTTCCATATCTTTGACGAGAAATCTTAATAATTTTGTCTTTACTAGAATGGGCGGGCTTCTCAAAAGGAGGAAGGGTTTCGGCAGAAAATGGTCTTCCTGCTACTCCATCTATCATTAATTTAACGTAAATATTGTATTTTGCCAGATTTACTAAATCTTGAGCTGAAAACTCAGGAGCAAATTCTTTCTCCAAAAACTCAGCATCCTCGGCACCAACTCTAAAAGAAATTAAAGTTCCTATATTACCAAATACTGCATCGCGCACTTTTTCTTCCATTTGAGCAATATACTGATGTCCAATAATAAGACATAATCTATATTTTCTTGCTTCAGACAAGATGCTTACAAAACTCTCAGTAGCAAAATTCTGAAATTCATCAACATAAAGATAGAAATCTTTTCTTTCTTCCTCAGGAATTGTAACACGCTGCATAGCTGCTAACTGTAACTTAGTAATAAGAAGTGCTCCAAGAAGACGAGAAGCATCCTCTCCTATCATTCCTTTAGAAAGATTTAAAATTAAGATCTTTTCCGTATTCATCACTTCACTCATATCTATTGTTGACTTCACTTGACCAATAATATTTCTGATTAAAGGAGCTGAAATAAACTGACCTACTTTATTTTGAATTGCAGCTGTAGCTTCGATCTCATATCTTTGAGTATAACGAGCAAATTCTTGCACCCAAAAAGCCTTTACTACGGGATCAGTAATCCTAGAAACTATTTTCTCTCTATAAGCAGGATCAGCTAACATCCGGTTAATCCCCAGAAGAGTAGAACCAGGATATTCCAACAAAGCTAAAATACAATTGTTTAAAATATATTCCATTCGAGCTGACCAGACATCGGGCCATATTTTTTTAAAAACTCCCATCAATCCTCCTGCCACAAGATGGCGATGCGCCAAATCTACTTTTTCCATTACATTAAAAGCAATTGGATATTCCAAATCAGCAGGATTGAAATAAATCACATCGTTGATCCTTTCTGGAGGAACAAAATCAAGAAGCCTTTCTGCAGCCTCTCCATGGGGGTCTACAAAAGCTACCCCTTTTCCGCTTTGAATATCCTGAATAGCCATATTCTCCATCAATGCAGTTTTCCCCATCCCAGTCTTTCCAATAATATACATATGTCTCCTTCTATCATCGGTTTTAATTCCGAACTTCTTTTTAATATTACGAAATGTAGTTCTGGCAAAAAAGTTAACTTCTTCTGACATGTTTCTTTTATTATAATATACACTATTCTACAGGTAACCCCGGAGGAGCTTCTTTTTTCTTTGCTTCTACTCTAGGAACAGTAGGAGCTGGAGCAACAGTTCTTCCAGGAAAATGATAAAGAGTTGCAAGCTCTTCGGTGTTTAATACAAATGTCCCTCCTGGTTTAGGAAAGAGAGGAGAAAATCTCCTTTTGTACCTCAAAAATATTGCTCGCTTTTTTGCATAAGTTCTGCTTTCTTTCATAAACCACTGAACTTTTGGAAGCGTTTTCGTCCACGGCTTCAATCCATTAAGATTTTCAGTAGATACATTCTTGAAAAATCCATAAAACATACGTGATTTCGGTTTAAAAAATACATCCTTTTTGGCTATGTATAAACACCTGATATTTGTTACATATCCAAACTTACCAATCTTTTCTTCGATTGCTTTTACCGCTTCTCTCTCTCCAGGCGTAAGCTTCATTTCCGGAGGAATAAGCTCTTGCTTTTTCTCTTCTGGTTTTTTGCCTGGAACTTTTCCGCTAATCAACACTTCTGCTGCTTCTCTAAAAATAGAAGGTACTGGCTCTACTTTCTTCTCACGGTGAACTAATTTATCTACTAGCTCTTTTCCCTCCTTTTGCCACGGCACCTCTTCCCTTATTGGTTTTATTATAATCTGAAGCCACATATACTCATTTTCTCCGATACTTGCCATGCTTTCCAAGAGATTAGAAAGAGGGTCAAGTCTCTTTTCTTCTTTAGTCTCTTTTTCATCCTCAAAATATCTATATGTTTTTATAGGATAAGGATCAGGTTTGGTGGTAACAAAATCAAAACCAAAAACATCCCATTCATCATTAGGGATGTTGTAAGGAACAAGATTGGTGTAATCCTCAACCTTGACAATCTCAGCATCAGGATATTGAGAATAAATATTTGATTCTATTACACTTCGAAATGATTCAGGAGCTCTGATAAAAAAGCGAACTTCTCCCTCAAGACTTGCTATCTCTAAAGCAATAGAATATTGAAACTCTCCTTGTAACCACACTTCTTTCCAAGAAAAGACATCATGCACTCCATGAAACCCTGCTATCACTTGCTCCATTGCCTTGATAGGCTTTGTTACTTCTCTGGGGATCCTCACCTCCAAAACTATCTTTTTTACCCCTGAATCATACTGCTCACTTTTGTAAAATTTCCAGAAAAAAAGAAAGTGGCGGTAAAGCAAAAATGGCAAAGGCAACCACCACCAGTTTTTAACAACTAACCAGAAATTGTTTAAGAAAAAATAAAAGTCCATCTTCACTTCTTTTATGCCTCTCTGAGAATATATCTTCCTTGAGAGTCTTTAAGAAAATACTCCTTATTCTGTAAATTTAATAAAATAGTATTTTCTTTTACTAAACGTTGGGAAAGAACTTTTTCTACTATCTCATTCTTTGAAAGAGGACGTTTCTCTTGCTTGAGAATTTCTACAATAATATCTTTGACTTGGCCCGGAATATATCCCCATTCCCGAAGAGCATAAATCCCTCGACCAACTAAAACAAAACGAGAATCTCTTATAAGTTCATTATGTACCGTTTGAGGAAGAGCAGGTTTTCGAGAATTAAGATTAAGCTCATTAATTTTTTCTGCTACCACTGTAAAATGAAGAGGACGACCAGTCTTTTTCAAAACTATATAAGCTTTATCTTTTATGCCTTTGGGATATATTTCAGGCCATTTTTTTAATCCAAACAATCCCTCATAATTTTGTTCTATTTCTTTAGATATCTCTAAATAAGAAAGAAGGGCAGCGGAAGATATTGTTTTTAGATTTCCGAAGTCTTTCTTAAAAATTTGCGAGATCTCTTTTGAAGAAAGAGGTCTTCTTTCTTCTTCAAGCTTCGTTATAAAGCTACCTATAATCTCTTTTGCCAGATCTACTGATTTTGCATCAATAGTCCATAAGGGATACAAATCATCGGTTTCAGGAAACCTTAAAAAAGGCTCACCTAAAGCAAGCCAGAAAAGAGCTTGATTTTGAAGTTGCGGAGAAGGAAATTGCGATAACAATAAATCTTCTCTTTTCAAATTACCATGCTTTCTAAAATGCTGAACAAAATAACGAAATATTTTCTTATAAGCAGGTTTCTGAATTTCTTTTTTTATGAAACTAAGTCCTGCTTTCTCAATCTGACGAATTCTTTCCCGACACACTCCATAACTTTTTCCGATAGACTCTAAAGTTTCTCTTGTCTTTTCTTCTAACCCAAATCTTCTCTCTATTACATTTCTTATTCTCTCCGGCAAGTTATTAAGAAGATTGCGATGAAGATGCTGAAAAGGAATATCCATTTTAAGATTTTACGTTAACTTTTGAAGATATTTCTTTATATAAACACATTTACTAAAAGAAGTCAAGATTTCTTTACCCAACTCAGCAAGAGCAAAGAGGCAAGACATATAGAGGAATAAGTACCCAATGTAATACCTAAAATCAAAGCAAGACTAAAATACTTTAAAGCAGAACTTCCTAAGAAGAAAAGTGCAAAAAGAACAAATAAAGTAGTAAGTGAAGTACTTAATGAACGTGAGAGTGTTTCATTAAGGCTTTTGTTAATTACATCTTGAAAAGGAAGGTTAGTTCTAATAAGATTTTCTCTTATTCTATCAAAAATTACCACTGTATCATTCACGGAATAACCAAAAACGGTTAACAACGCAGTAACAATAGGAACGGTAATCTCTACTCCATAAAATTTACCAAGGAGAGCAAAGACTCCAATAGGAATTAATACATCATGAAACAAAGCAATAAGAGTAGCCACGCCATATTGCCAAGAACTTACAGGATAAGAAACTTTGCGAAAAGCAAAAGTCACATAAAACATAATCGAAAGCAAAGCTAAAATAAGAACTATTACAGTCTTTTTTCTTACCTCCTCTCCTACTATAGGTCCAACAAGTTCAAACCTTGCTTCTTCTAAATCTCCTTTCTGTTTCAGGATATCCAAAATCTTCTGATGCATTTCTTCTGATATCGCCTGGGTTCTCAAGATGATTCCCTTATCACCTTTTGGCTGAACAGAAAATTCTTGAAGATCTAACCTGGAAAGATCTGATCTAATCTCTTGAACATTCGGGTTAATATCTTTATAGTCTACCTCAATAATGCTACCTCCAACAAAATCAATTCCCCATCTCAGGCCAAATAAGATCAAGGCAATTATGCTAGCCAGAACCAATATTCCCGAAAGGCTAAAAAATAATTTTTTGTGTTTTACAAAGTTTATTTCCATAGTATTTCCCATTTCTCAAAACGAGTATTAACAAAACATCTTAAGAAATTCTTCGTAATAAAAATAGCAGAGAATAAACTTATCAAAATACCCAATCCGAGAGTAAGAGCAAAACCCTTTACAAAGCTGCTACCAAGCCCAAATAAAATTAAAGCTACAATCAGAGTGGTAACATTACTGTCTCTGATCGAGGGCCAGGCACGGGAGAATCCATCTTCAATTACTCTCTCAAACGGTTTCTCACTTTTCCTTTCTTCTCTCATCCGGGAAAAAATTAAAACATTTGCATCAATTGCCATACCTATGGATAAAATAAAACCAGCAACACCTGCTAGTGTAAGAGTGACAGGAATAAATTTAAAAATTGCCAAAGCAAAGATTACATAAATGATCAAAGAAAGAGAAGCCAACACTCCAGGAAGTCTATAGAAAATAATCATAAAGATTATTATTGCCAAGAAACCTATAATTCCTGCCTTCAAGCTTTCCTGTAAAGAAATAGCGCCTAGTGTAGGACCAACAGTTTCTCGCGAAATCAACTTTATAGGCACAGGAAGAGCTCCGGCACTTAAATTACGAGCAAGTTTCTGAGCTTCCTGAAGTTTGAAATGACCACTAATTTGAGCTTTGCCTCCAGAAATCTTTTCTCTTACCACAGGAGCAGAAATTAATACATTATCAATATATATTGCTAAGGGTTTATTTATATTTCTTGAGGTAAGATCTTCAAAAATTTTTGATCCTTCCTTATCAAATTGCAAAGAAACCACTGGTTCATGAGTAGTAGGATTGATCTTGACCTCTGCTCTTTTTAAATAACGACCATTAAGTTCTGTTGGTTGAAAAAGCTCATCAATCTTCATCTCTCCGGACTCGATTTTATCCTGATTCTGCTCGATAAGTTCGTCATAATTTGGTTTAGGTTCTCTAAACTCAAGATATGGTGTCTGACCAATCATTTTTATAGCTTCATCAATATTCTTTACCCCGGGCAATTCTACTATCAAACGCCAATTGTTAGCAATTTTTTCCGTTTGAACTATCGGTTCTCCAACACCAAAAAGATTGACCCTTCTCTCTATTACATCTCTCAATCCTTCCATAGTTGAGCTCCAATCATTTTGATCGATTTTGGATAAATCCGCTTGATAAACAAGGTGGCTTCCTCCTTGAAGATCAAGACCTAACTTAAAAGAACGAGGAAAGAGAATCGATAAATCAAACAGCGCACAGATAACAACTATCCCTAAAATTCCAACCAAAATTAAATAACTCTTTATCTTCATAATATTAAATAGAAGTTAAAAGCACCGACACAATACCTACTAAAAATATCCCGTCAAACACCCCTGCTCCCCCGATAGAAACCATCCCAAAAGACGCTTTTCTTATTTTTGGCAAATTCATTAAATCAGCTCCAATAAGTGTTCCCAAAACTCCGGAAATAAAAGCAAGAGGAGAAGCAAAAGAGGGCATTAACAGATAAGCAAAAAGGGCAGAGAAAATAGGAGGAACAAAAGCAGGAAGAATTATTCCTTGACCAGGAACAATCCGAGAAAGAAAATAACAGACTATTGTCATTAAACCTATACCTATTAATGCTGGCTTTAAAGGCACATTTAACAAAAGATACAAAGAAATAATAATTGGAATAACTGCTCCCCCTAAATTTATAAATACGCCTTCGTATTCTATTTCGTTTCTCGAGAGTAAACCAAAAAAATAACTCCTTCTTACCAAAACTGCCTTTCTTTTTGTTAAAGGAATATTTACTACAGATCCTATCAAAATTAAAAAAAGAGTCAAGAAAGCAACCTCTGGAGAAAAACCAAGTTTTTCAAAACTAAAACTTGCTAGATGAAAAAATGTCAAAAAAAACAAAAGTGGAAAGAGTAAAAACAAAAGCAGCAAAAAAAGACATCCTAAAGGAATAAAAACCATAATGATTTCTAAAAAAGGAGATTAGAAGTAATAAACACCTCAATCAAAGCTGAAAAAAATAAAATAATTAATAGTCTGATAAATAAAGTAAGCCCTAAATTAAGTTCTTTTACAATACTAACTTCCTTATTAAATATCTTTCTTATTACTGTCCATCCAATTTTTAATCCTATCGCAGAAAAAATCAAAAAACAAGGAATCTCAAGAATTCCATGAGGAATAATACCTGTAAGGAAATAAGAAAAAGAGGCTTGCTTCAAAGAGAAATTAGCCAAAATACCTAAAATCTCACCGTTATTCAATAAAGCAATTAACGGAAAAATCCCAAATAGCAAACCTGACAAGATCACAAACAAAGAACTAAGGCCATTTTTTAAAAAAATAGAAAGCGTCTGAAGAATCTTGTTTTGATGTAAAAGAGGCTCATACGTCTGGCGAATTATCAAAATAAGTTCTTTTGCTTGATCAGGATAAAACTCAGCAAAATAGTATCCCAGAAAAATACCAACAATAAAAATAACTATTGCCCCCAGAATATAAGGAATAAGAGTTCTTAAATAAAGATACAAAAAATATCTTTTTAGGAAAATGATGATTCTTCTTCTATCCATATTTTGGCCAGCAACATTTTTTGTATTTTTTTCCTGAACCGCAAGGACAAGGATCATTGCGACCAGGAGTTTGTCTTACCTGACGATGATTTACAACTGTTCTTCGAAAATATTGAGGTGGCTGTGGAGACTCTTTTTTGTTTATTTCTATATTTAAAATGGAGTGAACAATAGCTTTCTCTATCGTATCCAAAAACTGCCTAAACAAACGGTGACCCTCTGTTTTATATTCTACCAAAGGATCCTGAGCTCCGTAAGCTCTTAAACGAACAGAATCCTTCAGATGATGTTCCATCATATATAAATGATCTATCCATAACATATCCATTGTACGCAAGGCAACAAACCTCATTATCTTTAACATATTTTCCTTTCCTATCAGCTCTTCCTTTTTTTGATATTCATCTTTTGAATAGCCATGTCTTTCTATCATTTCAATTACTTTCTGTCGCAAATCGTCAGGAGTAGCTCTTAAAATCTCTTTCCGTTTACGATAAAATGTTTCTCGATGTTTATTAAGCACGTCATCATATTCTAATAGATGCTTTCTTGCATCAAAATTCATTCCCTCAAGCTTTGACTGAGCCGCTTCAATTGCATTTGAGACCATCTTTGCTTCTATAGGTTGATCCTCGGGAATATTTAGTTTCTCCATTAATACTTTTAACTTTTCTCCTCCAAATATCTGCATAAGGTCATCCTCGAGAGAAACAAAAAACTGAGAAGAACCAGGATCTCCTTGTCTTCCTGCTCTACCTCTTAATTGATTATCGATTCGCCGCGCTTCATGTCTTTCTGTTCCTATAACATGAAGCCCTCCCAAAGCTCTCACTTTCTTTGCTTCTTCAGGATCTGGAGGATTTCCTCCTAAAATAATATCCACTCCCCTTCCTGCCATATTAGTAGCTACAGTTACCTGTCCCAATCTCCCCGCTTGAGCAATAATCTCTCCTTCTCTTTCATGGTTTGTGGCATCTAAGACCTGGCAAGCAATCCCTTCTCTCTCCAATAGTCTTTTAATTATCCTGTTTTTTTCAATCGCCCCTTCTGTATGCTCTCTAGCAGCGAACACACCTGTTCCTATCAAAATTGGTTGACCTAGCGCATGACGTTTTTTTACCTCTTCTACTATAGCTTTCAATTTTCCTTTCTTTGTTCTATACACCCGATCAGGCAAATCCTTTCTTATCATTGGTTTATTTGTAGGAACAGAAATCACTTCTAGATTGTAAACCTTATCAAACTCTTCAGCAGATGTAGCCGCTGTTCCTGTCATACCCGCTAACTTTTCATACATCCGGAAATAATTCTGAAAAGTAATGGATGCAAGTGTCCGAGATTCAGGCTTTACTTCAAGACCCTCTTTTGCTTCCACTGCTTGATGAAGACCACCTGACCACCTTCTTCCAGGCATTAATCTCCCTGTAAATTCATCAACTATAATTACTTCCCCATTCTTTACAATATAATCCCTGTCTCTTTTAAACAAAACGCGAGCTTTAAGAGCAGCCTCTAATTGATGAATAGTAATAATATCACTCTTAGCCCAAGGATCAAAGCCAAGCTCCCTAATAATTCTTTCTTGCCCTTTTTCGGTAAAAGTAGGAATACGCATCTTCGCATCCATTACATAATCCTGATTTTCTTTAAACTGACTTATCAATCTAGCAAACCGATAATACTTCTCTGTAGATTTCTCAGCAGGCGAAGAAATAATTAAAGGTGTTCTTGCTTCATCAATCAAAATAGAATCTATCTCATCAATTATCGCATAAAAAAAGCCTCTCTGGACCTCTTCCTCTGAACTATAAACCATGTTATCCCGAAGATAATCAAAACCAAACTCATTGTTTGTACCGTAGGTAATATCTGCTTGATAAGCTTCTTTTCTGGTACAAGGACGGAGAAAATCTTCTACTACTTTAAAAGAACCTAGTTCGTCTCGGATTTTATCTTTCTCCTCATCTGGCTTTTTATACTCCGGATCATAAATAAAAGACTGCTCATGATTAAGACAACCAACAGATAGCCCTAAATAATGATAAATCTGTCCCATCCATACAGTATCTCTTCTTGCTAAATAATCATTTACTGTAACAAGGTGAACACCCCTACCTGTGAGAGCATTCAAATATAAAGGTAATGTAGCAGCAAGGGTTTTACCTTCACCTGTTTTCATTTCGGCAATCTTTCCCTGATGAAGAACTATACCTCCGATGAGTTGACAATCAAAATGTCTCTGACCTAAAGTCCTTTTCGCTGCTTCTCTTACTACAGCAAATGCTTCAGGTAGAACATTATCAAGAGATTGGCCTTTTTTAATCCTTTCTTTAAACTCAAGTGTCTTTTTTCTTAGTTCTTCTTGTGACAAACGCTCAAAGTTTTTCTCTAAACTGTTAATCTTCTCAACATAAGGATAAATACTTCTAAGATACTTTTCGTTGGCATCGCCAAATATTTTATTTAAAATTCCCATATGTAAATATTTAGAGGCTAATCAAAAGAAGTGCTTTATTATATAAAAATATCTCTTTGTTTGCAAGAAAAAAAGGCAGTTCCTCTCTACCTTCTCAGATTTACAATCTATTTGTTACTTTTGGATTATCTTTTTTTTCTTTCCTGACTAACTGATGATGAAGAAATTATTTCTTTAAACTTCCTACTCGACCTCCGTACTTTTGAGATCTGTTTTTCTTTATACTGTTTAAGTATCCTTTGAAGTTCATCTTTAACTTCGGTTATTGCCAAGAAAATATCATTTTTCACTGACTCAGCTCTTACACTCTTACCGGGCAATTTTATTTGACATTCTACTCGAAAGACATCTCCTTTTCGATGATGTAGTCTTTTTTCTAGCTCTACCCATCCTTCCACAGCTGGTTTTACTTTATGGGATTGTTTGAAATCCTCACCTATATCTTTTATAAGCTTCTCTAATCCTCCGATCTTTTCTTTTACAGCGCTTCTAAGAGAAGGAGAAATTTTAATATTTGTACCCTTAATTTCAAGTTTAAATCGCATAATAATTCTGAGTTATAAAAGCTATTTTACAGAAACAATACCGCCCCCTTTGAGTCCCAAATTTGATAAAAATTCAGATTCTATTTAAGGGGGCGTCCCACAAAACTATTTTTTCTTTCTTCTTTTGGTAGTCTTTTTCTTCTTTGTGGTTTTTTTCTTCTTTGTACTCTTCTTTTTTGTGGTTTTTTTCTTCTTGGCCATTTATATACCCCTCCAGGTATTTCAAAAACCTGGTATTTTTGTTTTTTGAATGCAAATAGTCGACCAGCCTATTTGCAATATAAATTTATTATTTTATTTTCTCATTTCTAAAAAGAGTGTCAAGGTGGATAACTACAAAAGCGATTCAAAAACCAAGATATTCAATTTCTTCTTTCAGTACAATATTGAATTTTTGTTTTACTTTTTCTTTTGCTAAATTAATTAAATATAAAACATCTTCACTGCTAGCATCTCCTAGGTTTACAATAAAATTACCATGCTTCTTTGAAATCTCTGCCCCTCCTTTTTTTGCTCCTTTCAGATTACACATTTCAATTAACTTTCCTGCCGAAAAACCTTCTGGATTTTTAAAAATAGAGCCTGCTGACCGTAAACCTATTGGTTGTTTTTCTTTCCTATAATTCAAATTTCTCTCTATCCTTTTTTTTATCTCTTCCCTATTTCCTTTTTCCAGAGTAAGTCTCGCTTCTAAAATTACCAAATTTTTATTTTGTTTAAAAATACTATCTCTGTAATCAAAAAGGCATTGATCTCTTAAATACTTCCTAATTATTATTTCGGAATCTAGTTCTAGAACTTTTATTTCTTGAATGACTGTTGAAATTGATCTACCAAAAGCACCGCTGTTTCCTCTTATTGCTCCTCCCACAGTCCCAGGAATTCCTGCCGCCCATTCCAAGCCAGTAAGCTCAGCTCTTTCTGATAGGCGAACTAATTGGCTTAGTAATACACCTGCCCCAGCTAATATTTCAAGCTTATTCTGCTCAATTCTTCTATTCTCTGTTTTTATCACTAATCCATCAAAGCCTTTATCAGAAATTAAAAGATTGCTCCCTCCTCCTAAAATAAAAAAATCAAGTTTATATTCTTTCGCTACCTGAACAGCTTTAATTATTGATTCTGTATCTTTTGCAACAAAAAAATATTTTGCTTGTCCTCCGATTCCTAAAGTAGTATAAGAAGAAAGTAAAATATTTTTTTTAATGCCATTCAACCTGTTTTCTATTGAAGACATCTTTTAGATATAGATATTTATAAAAAAGGACCGGAGGAGTTGACTCCAATTCTAAGTCTTTTGGTGAGTGCTAGCCTCCGGTCCGATTATCATTATACATTTATTTTTCTCTTGAAGCAAGAAAAAAGTGTCGGACCTCACTGATGTAAGGTCCGACACCGACTTTAGAATGGAGTCTCCGATATACTCGGAGTCGCACTCACCGTTTTAATATTAACAATATAATCAAAGCTTGTCAAGAGCTTATCATTGACTAAGTTCTTCTTTAGAAACTCCGAGACCTCTTTGATTTAAAAGATTTTGAATGTCGTTGGCCCACTTAGGATTAATATCTAGAGCTGTTTTAATTGCCCGTTTCATATACTCCTGGTTACCTGTTGCTTTCGCTATCACTATTCCGACATCCACCATTATCATATTTGACTGCTCAGCACGAGGAGCAAGCAACACTGATTTTCGAGCAACAAGAAAAGCTTCATCAAACTTTCCTTCAAACATTTTGGTTTGAGCAAGAGCCCAATAAGCCTGCTGATTTCCGGGACTAATCTCAATAGCTTTATTCAAAACCTCTTCTGCTTTTTTTAAAGCAGAATAATCTATCCTCGAGTAGATATTATATACACTTCCTAGCAAGAGATAAGAAGAAAAAAGCAAAGGAGATTCTTTTATATTTTCTTCTAATCCTTGAGCAAGAAAGGTAAGTTCTCTCTTTTGATCTTCCAGAGGAATTGCTTCCACGATAGGACGAATTTTATATTTAGCCATCTCTTGACTAGCAATGTTTTCTCTCATCTGAAATTTCCCCATAGGAGAAATCGACAAGCTCTCTTTATACAAATCAATTCTTTCTTTTGAGTCTTCGGTATGAACAGCTTTTATAAGAGTCATATTGGAACGTGCCGGTTGAATTACAAAATAAAACAGAGAGAAACCTAAAGCTAACGAAAAGACCACAAAACCAACCATAAAACCAATTCGATTAAATGAAAGATCTCCCTCTTCGATCTTAATATTTTCTTTTTGAGAAGCTATACTTCCCACAAACCCCAAGACGACAAAAAACATCATATAACTTGCTACCATATCGAATACAGTTAAATTTTGAATAAAGTAAGCAAGTAGAGTAACTGAAAAGAGAGAAACGGTTAAGAAATCTAATTCTTGACGATAATATTTTTTCCAAAGTATCCAAAATACAGAAAGAAAAAATAAAAGATAAACCAAAAATCCAACCATTCCCATTGCAACTAATGTATCTACTATAATATTATGAGCCCGGTCAAACCAGATGTCATTTCCATATTCCTCTCTGATAAAAAGGCGGGGGTCAAAATATTTCGTAAAAGCGATATTGAAATTCTCAGGCCCCCATCCAAAAAGAGGCCTTTCTTTCAAAGCTCTTATACCTATATTCCAGACAAGAGCACGATCTTTTGAAATTGATAAAGAAACTTTATCAAGTATTTCACGCTGAATTATATTTTTCTGTCCAAAATAAGCATATGAAAGAGAGGAATAAATTGCCAAAACCAGAGCACATGAGAAGATTATCAAGAGAGAAATACCAGCTATCTTCAGTTTTTTATCTCGATGATAAATACACCAAAGCAAAAACAACAAAACAAGCCCGCCAACAAATGAAATAGCTGCTGCTCTGCCTGTGCTAAGAAAAAGAGAAATTATAACAATAGCAGAAAAAATCCCAAACAATATCCTCAATTCTTGCTCAAAAAGCTCAAAGAAAAGGTAAATTCCAAGAAAAGCATTAAATAATAAATAAGAAGCTAGGAATGAACTATTCCCTAACGTCCCTCCTCCCCGAGTCTCCAAACCTGCTTTAGCAAGAGGTCCAATATGTTTGGCGGTTAAGATAGCCAGAGAACCTACAATTGCTGCAATTATTATTGATACCTCAAAGACTTTTATCCAATCTTCTTTTTTAAAAACCGAAGATGTAGCTACAAATAACCCAAAAAGATGAAACCACATTAACAATCCTGTCATTCTTTCATATTTTGACCAAAAACTCTCAGCCGGACAAACCCCAAACACTGTGGAGATTATCATAGACACAAGAAAAAGAGAAAGTCCAACTAAAAGGATGTTTAATTTAGGTCTATATTTAGAAAAAGAAACTGCCAAAATCAAATAGACAAAAATTATCACTTCTGCTACTCCAAAAAAATAAAGAGTTTTTGGAGCAACAAAAGGAAAAAAGAAATTCCTGCTTATTATAAGAGGAGTAAGCAAAAGCGAATAAACAGAAAACTTAAAGATCACAAGAAGAAGATGTTCTATTTTCTTGCTTAAACTAAAAATATGGTTTGACATATTTTATGAACAGTAATAAAAAATATTTTTTAATTATAGCTATTTATTTTTAAAAAAACAAATATTTTATTTTTTATTCCTTATGAGAAAAAGAAGGAACTATTTCTTTTAAGATTTTTATAATTTCTTTTTTATTGTTCTTTGAGATAGTTTCTTTAAGTTCGGCGAGACAAGAATCAAGCTTTTCTTTATTTACTTCCGGAAGTTTAGCAATAAAAATTCTTTCTCTTTGAGTAGCTTGAGTTCCTTCTTCTGCTGTTAAGATATTTTCAAAAAATTTTTCCCCTGGTCGAGGTCCAGAAAAAACAATAGGAATATCCTTGTCTGGTTCAAGACCACTAAGACGGATAAGTTCGCGAGCTAAATCAATAATTTTGATAGGTTTTCCCATATCTAGAACAAAAATTTCTCCGCCATGACCCATCTCTGCTGCCTGCATTACCAATAGACATGCCTCAGGTATCATCATAAAATACCTCTTCATTTCAGGATGAGTTACCTCCACTGGCCCTCCTTTCTTGATTTGCTCTTTAAATATAGGAATAACACTTCCTCGACTATCTAATACATTCCCAAATCTTACAGCAATAAATCTACAAGAACTACTCTTATTAAGAGCTTGACAAATCATCTCTCCTATCCTTTTAGTGGCACCCATTACCGAAACAGGATTAACTGCTTTGTCTGTAGAAATAAATATAAATTTCTCTACATTATACTCCACGGCAAGATCAGCTATTGTTTTTGTGCCAAAAATATTATTCTTTACTGCTTCCTCAGGATAAGCTTCCATTAAAGGAACGTGTTTATAGGCAGCAGCATGGAATACAATCTGAGGTCTAAATTCTTCAAAAGTATATCTCATTTTTTCTTTATCCAGAATATCACCAACTACTTCTTTGAACTCAAGATCGGGAAATCTAGCCCTAATTTCCTGGTTAATATTAAAAATACCTGTCTCGTCTTGATCTAGCGCTATTAACAAAGCAGGTTTGAATTTAGCAATCTGCCGACAAAGTTCAGATCCAATCGAACCGGCTGCTCCTGTAACCAAAATCTTTTTGTTCTTGATAAATTTTTTAATTGCATCAAAGTCAAAAGAAATAGGCTCTCTTCCTAAAAGATCCTCTATTCTTAAATCTTTAAGATCAGCAACGGAAACTTCCCCATCTACAATTTCTGTTAAACTAGGAACTACTTTAATATTCTTTATACCTGCTCTCCTTCCTTGTTCTACTGCTCTTCTGATAACATTTGAACCTGCTGAAGGAAGAGCAACAATCATACTTTCAATCTTTTCTTCTTTTTTTATCTTTGGAATATCATCAATCTTTCCTACAACCTTAACTCCATGAATAAGAACTCCTTGTTTCACTGCACTATCATCAACAAAAGCAACAGGTTCAAAAATATTTGACCGCGAAGAAAGAATACTTCTTAGAATCTGCTCTCCTGCATCCCCGGCTCCCACAATAAGTGTCCTTTCCTTTTTATATTCTGCTTTTTTTCTGAAAAGAGCTAGATATACTCTTTTAGCAAAACGAATTCCTCCCGAAAAAAGAATAATTAAGAAATAACTGATAAAGAAGGTAGACCGAGGAAAACCAGTCAGCACAGGGCTGTCTTTTAAAAGAAATAAAAACACTCCCAAGAAAGCAAACACTAAAGTAGTTGCTCTTACAAGCGAAATCAATTCTTCTGCACTTACATAGGACCAAGAAAAAGAATAAAGTTTATTAAAATAAAATATAGGAAGCGCCAAAGCCAAAGAAACCAAAGTCATCAATATTATATCACCACTATACTGAGAAGGTATTTCACCCTCAAATCTCAGAAAGAAAGAAAGATATACAGAAAATGAAATTAAAAAAATATCAGATGTTACGAAAAATACCGTTCTCGTAAAAGGAGTTCTCTTGATATATTTATTTATAATTCTGAACATATTTTATCTACTAAAAAATTTCCGCACACAATCAACTACATATTCTATTTGTTTATCTTCCAATTCTGGATAAATCGGTAAAGAAAGGACCTCGCGCGAAATTTGATCTGTTTTGGGAAGATTAAAATAGTGAAGTTCTTTCAAATTTTCTTGACGATAATTTGGGGTTTTCCATTTTATCAATGTCTCTATCCCTTCTTTTTGAAGATATTGAGCTAGAGAATCTCTTTGTTTTGATCTTATAACATAATTCTGAAAAACATCAAAAAAACGACCTTCCTCTTCAGGAGCTGGAGGAAGAATTAAATCCCCTACCCCAGAAAGTCTTTCATTGTAAAAAGAAGCAATCTCTCTTCTTCTTTTGATCCATTCAGGAAAATATTTTAATTTCACATTTAAGAAAGCAGCTTGGAGATTATCTAATATAGTATTAAAACCCCAACAATGAATCTTGCTATCTTTGCTTTGCTTTTCTTCTTCTGTTTTCAAATAGGAAGGTTTCTCTCCATGATCACGAAGCAAATATAATCTTTCAGCAAGCTGTTCGTCGTCTGTACAAACCATTCCTCCCTCACCATAAGAGCCAAGAAGTTTTGCAGGATAAAAGCTAAAGCAACTTGTTTTTCCAAAAGACCCAGCAGGAGCTCCATTGTATTTTGCTCCCAATGCTTGAGCAGCGTCTTCAATGACCAGCAGGTTATATTTCTGAGCAATTTCCATAATTTTGTCCATCTCACAGCATCGCCCATTCAAATGTACAGGAATAATAGCTTTTGTCTTATCTGTTATTGCCTCCTCTATTAGATCTGGATCCATATTAAAATCATCGCGTATATCTATTAGCACTGGACTTGCTCCGGTTCTTATTATCACATCGATGGTAGCAATATAGGTATGATCAACTGTGATTACTTCATCTCCTGGACCTATTCCATTGGCATAAAGTGAAAGAAATAAAGCCCCGGTGCAACTACCTGTTCCAATACCGTAATTTTTTCCCACAAAACTAGCAATATCTTTTTCAAACTTAACCATATCCTCACGATAAATTAAATCTCCTGACTCCATAATTCTATGAAAAGCATCGTCAATCTCCTTTTTAATCTTCTGATACTGAAGGGAGTAGTTTATAAATGGAACCTTATACTTCATAATTTCTATAATCTTATATAAGCTGGACCTTCTCTTTTATATTCTTGCTGAATAATCTTTTTGACCTCCTCTATATTTCTTGGGGTATATATTTTAATATTGGGCAAAGGTTTAAGAATCTGAACATCCTCATCATCTTCAATATTGTGAGTAAATCCCAGAAATTTATAATACTGGTAACCACCAACCGCTATAATCTTTACGTTTGCATTATGATAGCAAACATCGTCTCTTAATTGCTCAAAACATCTCATAATGGCAAAGGGAATAATGCCGTAAACATAAGGCTTTTTCCCCATTTTTGCCAAACCTGCGGCAACTCCCATATAAGTTTGTTCTGTAATTCCACAGTTAAAGTACTGTTTGGGAAATTTTCTCTCAAATTCTTCAAACAAATTAAAACCTGTGTCGTCATTAAGCAACACTATGTCTTTATCGTTATCAGCTATCTTTATTAATTCTTTAACGAAGATCTCTCTTAGCTCTCTCATAGAGTTCTGGGGTTAGATTATAATAATGCCATTCGACTTTATTTTCGGCAAAAGAAATACCTTTGCCTTTTATGGTATGACATATAATTATATGAGGCCTGCCTTTTACCTCTATAGATTCCAGAATAGTTTCCCTCAACTCTTCTGTATTATGACCGTCTACTTCTTTTACATCCCATCCAAACGAATTCCACTTGTCTTTCAGCGGTTCAAGATTAAGAACCTCATTGGTTCTTCCGAATGCCTGAAGTTTATTATAATCGACAAGTACCATCAGATTATCTAATTTATGATGGGAAGCAAAAAGCGCGCTCTCCCAAGTAGTCCCACAATCCATTTCGCCATCGGAGAGTAAGACGAAAATCCTTCTTCTTTTATCTGCTAAAGCCATACCAATTGCAACAGGTAGTCCGTGACCGGCTGAACCCAATGAGTGTTCAACTCCAGGAACACTATGATGCACAAGTCCCCAATACTTTGAATCAACCTCATAATAATTCTTATATAAATCGTCCCAATCAATAATCCCCTTCTCTGAAAGCACAGAATACAAAGCTGCTGCCGCCCACCCTTTGCTTAATAAAAATTTATCTTCCTCTCTCATAATATTAAAATAAAGAACTACCAAAATCTCAATACAGGACATACATGAGCCCAAATGTGCCGCCTTATGTCTGTAAAGCAAATCTATTACTTTTCTTCTGATTTTTTTGGCTATCTCATTCATTTTTGAAAATTTTTAGTATTGTTTTTAAAATTAATTTAATATCCAATAGAAGTGATTGCTCTTTTATGTATTTGAGCTGAAGTTCAATTTTTTTGGGTCTTATCTTCTCTAGATAAGTTTTCTCTGGATCCTTGCTACCTTTCAAAATTTCTCCTTCATGGAAATTCCACAATGAAGCATAATCTGTCATTCCTGGCCTGACCGACAAAATTTTTTTCTTCTCTTCTTCTGAAAGAAGATCTATGTATTGAGGAACCTCTGGTCTTGGACCCACAAGACTCATTTCTCCTTTTAATACATTAATCAGTTGAGGAAGTTCGTCTAACTGATACTTCTTTAAAATCTTTCCTATTCTTGTAAGACGGGGGTCGTCGGCAGCAGTAGATGGACCCCCTATTTTGTCTGCATTTGGTACCATCGTGCGAAATTTATAGATCCGGAAAGGCTTTCCGTGACGGCCTATCCTTACGCCTTTATAAAAAACAGGGCCTTTTGAATCTAATTTTACCATTAAACCAATGATAATAAAAACAGGAAATAACAAGACAAGTCCAAGGAAAGAAAATGCAATGTCAAATAATCTTTTCATCATTTTTGAGGCTGAGAGAAAATAAATACGATTTTGAAGGTGTATTTCTTAAAGAAATTAATCCTTAAAATCTTTTTATCAAGGGCTTCAATCATCTTAAAAAATTTCTTAAAAATCCTCAAGCCAGAAAAAGGAAAAAATATCCAGGAGAAAAGATGAAAGTACCAAACTTTAATTTTGGTAAAATATCTTTTAATAAATTCGATATCTTTCCTTTGAATAATATGATCAACTGCCCAAGCAGTTCTTTTGCCTGTAATTTTGTTGATCTTCCTTTTTAAATTTGCTAAGGGATTATGGCCAAAAGTTTCTATCCCAATCAAAAGACCGTCTTTTTTAAGAATTCTTACTATCTCTGGGATAGCTTTTTTAATATCAAGAGAAGAGAAAGTTCCTCCATCAAAAACAACGTCAAAAGAATCATCTTCAAAATCCATTTTCTCGCAGTCCATTTTCAAGAACTTTATTTTTCGACGCAATCCGTTTTTTTGAGCTAACCTTCGAGCAACCTCCAAGGATTTCTCTGATAAATCAATAGCCACTACTTCTCTTGCATACCGTGCCAGAAAAACAGAATGGACACCATTACCACATCCATAATCTAAAACTTTTTTGTTTCTACAATATTTTTTCAGTAAACCGTAGCAAAAACACCAACTCTCTAAATTGTTAAATCTAAATCCTTCGAAATCTCCTTCAATATTCTCAGGAAATTCTCTGATTATCTCTTCCGCTTTTTCATTATAATATTCAATTTCTTTTTGTTTCCTATCTTCCATTATCTAGAAATATCTTTATTATACCCCATAGCGAACCGAAGCCATAACCAAAATGACGACAGAAAAATACCACTGGCATAATGAAGAAGAACTTAATATTTTTTTCTTTTCTGGCAATCTCCAAAGAAAAATAAAAACTAATTATAAAATAAGAAAAAATTATAAATATAAACAAGTAGAGATTAAATAATAACGAAAATATAATCGCCAGAACAAAAAAAAGAGGAACTAAATGACGAAAAGACAAAGAAAAAAAACCAAATTTCATTGGATACGTACTCCATATTCCGTCAGTAAAATTATGCCAAAAGAAATCCCTTAAATTTTCAGAAGAAGGATAATAATAAATTACAATATCAGGAAAAAGCATAATTCTTCCTCCTTGTTTCCTTATCCTCCAATTTAACTCAAAATCTTCAATCTTTGCCATTTTTTCGTTATAGAGACCTATTTTTTCAAACATCTTTTTCCAATAACATCCGAAGGCTACCGTATCCACTTCTAACGGTTTTTTCGCACCTATCCGAAAATAAGAAGTAGCGCTTCCAAAAAAATGCGATAAAGAGATAGCAATTGCTTTGGAGAAAAAAGTATTTTTGCTAGGAATAGTTCTGAGCACTCCTCCTACATTATCAGCACCTGAATCTATAAGATGTTTAACACATTTAAAAATATAATCCTTAGGATAAACGCTATGGGCATCCATCTTAATAACAATCTCTCCTCTCGCTTGTTTTATCCCAATATTCATTCCTGCCGGTGTAACTTTCTTCTGATTCATCAAGAATCTGATAAAAGAGTATTTCCTTTCATAATCTTTTATAATTTCTCTGGTTTTATCCTCTGACATTCCATCTACTACTAACACTTCCAGCTTCTCCTTTGGATAATTCTGATTAATTATCGAATCAAGACATTTACTAATAAACCTCTCCTCATTTCGACAAGGAACAATGACTGACACAAACGGTAAAGATTTACTCATGGTAAACACCTATAGCAAGGTATTTTGATCTTTTATTAAATCTTTGAGGATCAAGCATTCTCCAGCAATCAATTATCGTAGAATCCGCTTTAAGCCAATCTGGATCTATTTCTTTGAATTCCGGCCATGGAGTAACAACCACTATCACATCAGAATCGGTGAGGGCTTCTTGCAAAGAGTTAGCAAAATTGGCTTTTCTCAGCAACTGTCTGGCATTATTCATCGCAGCCGGATCATATACAGTTACAGAGATATCTTTTTCCTCGAGCTTTTTTGCTAATTTTATCCCTTGAGATTCTTCAATAACATTGGTATCTGGTTTATAAGAAAGACCAAGAATGCATACTTTTCCCTGAGGTGGTAAAACATCTAAGATTTTCTTCGCAATTCTATCAGGTTGCATTCTATTAATTTCATCTGTAGCCTCAGCAATAGGAAGAATAACTTTATAATTCCTCGCAGTATAAATTAGCGCCCGATTATCTCGCGGAAAACATGGACCACCATACCCTGTCGCACCTTTTAAATATTTATGACCAATTCTCTTATCACATCCTAAAGCATCGGTAACTATATCGACATTACCTCCAGGAATCTTCTCACATAGCTCGGCTATCATATTAGCATAAGAAATCTTTGTAGTCACATAAGTATTCAGAGCTATCTTCGTTATCTCAGCATTAGTAATGTTCATTCTCTTAATCGGGGTTCCTTCTGGACATATGTTCTTGTAAAAAGCTTCTAAGATATCTCCACTTCTTGATTCTGATTCTCCAATCAAAACGAAATCTGGATTCAAAAGATCTTCGATCACATTTCCCAAAGCAATGAATTCAGGATTATAACAAAGTCCGAAATCAACTCCACATTTCTTACCTGAATACCCCTCCAATGCTGGCAAAAGATCTTTCTCGGTGGACCCAGGAGTCACAGTACTTACTAATACAACCACATGAAATTCATTTTTCTCTTTTAAACACTTACCTATTTCTTCTCCTGCTTTTACTACATATTGAGTAGAAAAATTACCATCTTCTTGACTTGGCGTAGGAACAATAATAAATGTAATATCTGAATTTAAAATAGCCTCACGATAATCTTGAGTAGCCGAAATTCTTTCTTTATAGGAAAGAAGATATTCTCCTAATTTAGGCTCGAATACAGGCGGTTTAGCTTTATTTATAGATTCCACAAAATCTCCATTAATATCAACACCTATTACTTTATAACCTTTTGAAGCATAAGCAGCCACCATAGGCGAACCTAATTTTCCTAAACCTATAATTGATAAGACTGGAAGGTTCATATTAATAAAACAAAATTTTAGGAGGAGAGTGTCTTTTATATTCACTCGATTTAATCCTCTCTAAAACTTTGTCTACTAATTCTTTATTAAGACCTTTTTTTATTATTTGAGAACGAGAATAACCCTTAATAGTATAAAAATAAATAATAGGGTCTGCCTCTTGATAACTAAAGCCAAGCTCTTTCTCGTCGGTTTGACCTTTCCAAAATCCAGCAGTCGGTTTTTTCTCTAAGATCCATTGAGGAGCTTCTAAAAATTTAGCTACTTCATAAACATGTGTTTTTAAAAGACCAGCAATAGGACTAATATCACACGCCTGATCTCCATGCAAAGTAAAATATCCTAGATAATATTCACTTAAGTTCTCTGTTCCGATTACTAACCCGTTAAGTTTTCTAGCTAAAGCATATTGAATAATCATTCTTTCTCTTGCCATAACATTTCCTATATCTATTTTGTCCATTTTAATAATTTTATTTAACACTTTCACTGTTCTATCAACTAAAGGTGCGATATCAACTGTAATAATATTCTTAGCTGGTAAACCAAGAAACCTTGCCATTTTTTTACCTTCGCACCCTCTTCTACCATATGGTAAAATCACAGCAATAATATTTAACCCTGCTCTCTTACATAACAAAGCACAAGTAGCAGAATCAATTCCTCCAGAAAGAGCAAGAATTGCATTTTCTTTATTTCTTACATCGAACTCTTTTTTTAAGAAATCAATAATTTTTTTAGATGTCTCCGGCAGATCCAATGTTGGTATTTCCATAAGTTTAGACAATAAATTTAGAAATCTTTCTTTTTAGATATATTGCGAACCAAAATGGGAATAAAAATATTTTAACAAATATATTTGCTTTCTCAAAATATTTTATAGAAAAAGAAAAAATACGATATAAAGAAAATTTTTGTTTTCTTACTCCTGTAGAAGTAAGCTTAAAATCGGAATCTCTGATAGTCAACATATGAGTCTCTCCTCCAGCTAATCTCAAATTCTCCAATGCTTCTTCTCCCTTCCAGACCCTTTTTTTTCCTTGAGAAAAAGAATAAGAATGATTCTGATGAATCGCCAATACTACACCTGTTGCGTCTACTATCGGAATACCTAATTGCCAAGCTTTCCATAAAAGCCAATTATCCCATACTGTTCTACCTATGGCAAAAGACGGGATATCTAAAAAACTTCCTCTTCTAAAAACGAAATAATCGATTCCAGATGGGCCCTCGATTTTTCCTTCCTTCTTTACTCTTTCCTTCAAAATATGAAACCATTCCGGATCATCAAAATTTATTTCTTTCTTTACATCAAGATTCCATCTCTGTCCCACCATTAAAAACTTATCAAAAGTTACTGAGCATGTTTTTACGGCTCTCAAAAAATCTTTAGCTAATATAATATCAGCATTAACATAAACCAATAGATCATATGTAGATAATCTTTGAGCTTTTTCAAATATCTCGTCTAATAAAGGTGTATTAAATCGATTTTTACGGATTTCTGGATACCAACGGATATTATAATCTACTGCTATTTCTTTTGTGCCTGCCTCATTACCAAATAAGATTATTTCTTTCTTGCAAGGCAACTTAACCCAACTTTTAATAGCATTGGTTTGAATAATTCTAAATGTATTATTAAATGGTTTCGGAATACTAAAAATTGTTAACATTCTATCTCTTTAGAATATTACATAACTTACGCCTTAAGGGTAGCGTGGATCTCGAAATAACATAAGGAAGATTCAAAGGATCGACCAATGCAGCTCTAAATACATACAAAATAGCTAAAGGCCAAGCATGAATTCCGCATAAATAAGCATAATTTGCTCCCCGTAAGTAAGAATTGCTTATTGCCCTTCTTTTCTTTCTTTTGATTTTTAAAGGAATGCCAGATAAACTAAAAAATTTTTTCGTCACTTGCACACACGACGGAACAATGGTTTTGGCCTCAAAACTTATTCCTCTAATATTTCTTTCATAAGCTAATATACATGGAATATGTTTAATATTTCCTACAAGCCCTATCCTTAACCATAACTCATGATCCTTTTTCTGAACAAAATTTTCATCCAACCATCCTACTTTCTCCAGTATCCTCCGTCGAATAAAGGCAGCCGGTTGAGGAATACAATAATCACAATATTCTACTGCATATTCTAAATCCCATTCGTGATAATAACTTAATCCATCCTGAATATTCCCTTTCCTATCAATTATTCCACAATTACCGTACAACACATCAGCTTCAGGATAAAGCTTAAAATAATTCACCACTTGACTCACAGCATTAGGAACTTTCCATACATCATCTACATTTAACCATGATAAAATATCTCCTTTGCTCATTTTCCATCCTTTATTAATAGCATTTGCATGACCTTCATCAGGCTCAGAAATCCATTTTATCCTTTCTCCGTAACTTTCTAATATTTTCAAAGATCCATCTCGGGACCCACCGTCTACCACTATACATTCTATATGAGGATAATCTTGATTTAAAACGCTCTCAATAGTAGCTTCTAAAAATTCTGCCCTATTTAAAGAAGGAATAACAACAGAAACTAATGGATTATCGTTCTCCGACATACATTTTTTTTATTTGTTTTGTCTTTGAAGAATGTATAGCTATTATGTTCTCTGACTCATAATAACGTTTGAATTGTGTCTTTTTTATCCACTTTGTAGTACTGTCAAAAGTATAGAAACAATAACCAAGATCCTCAAGAAAATCCCATACTTCCTTAGAGCTTGATCCTTGCTTAGAAAGAGTAAGATCTGACAGCTCAAACAATATAACAGGAGTATATTTTCTAATGCATCGTCTCCCTCCTTGAAGAACTTTCAATTCAGCACCTTCTACATCTATCTTAATACAATCCAGTCTTCTTAGATTAAATTTTTCCAAAAATTCATCAAGAGTAATAGCATTTACCTCTCTTATCTCTTTTAACCGAGTAGCTTTATAAACAAAACTTCCCAAGGTGTTATGTCCTTCATGACCTTCTTCTGCAATTTTTAATTTTTCTTTGCCTATCTTATCTACCACCACTCCTTCATAAATCTTTATGTTAGAAAAATTATTAAGAGAAATGTTTTCTCTAAAATGTCTCAGCTCGCGAGGACTAGGTTCAGCAGCTATAACTAGACCTTCATCTCCGACTTTTTTCGAAGCAAACAAAGAATAAAGTCCTGTATTTGCTCCTATATCTACAAACACCATCCCTTTCTTAAGAAAATTATCTAAGAAATAAAACTGGTTAGGCTCATACATGCCTTCAATATAAATACAGCGGTCAATTTCATTCTTAGAATACAAAGAAATCTTAATATCTTTGTCCCAACTGACGATCATTCTTCTCCGAGCTTTAGCACTAAATATTTCCCACATCAGATTAAGGAAAACTCTGTAAAAATTTTCTTTACTCCCTGCTCCCATTACCCAATTCGGAAAAAACCGAGTTGGCTGACGCCGGTAGAATAAAGGTAATATTTTTATCAATAAAATGTCCGGTATTATCTTTCCTAAGGAACTGGCGAAGTTTTTAATCTTATGCTTAATAAAGCTTTTCAAGCCTTCTTCGTTTTTAAAATGAATTTCATTATTTACTAATTTTAAATTCGGATTAAACAACTCAAATTTAGAAGCTATAAAAATTTGTCTTATAGGATGACCGTTGCGTTGAATAGAAAAATCTCCTCTGTATTTAAAATGAAAATCAGGATGATTTGGTGTTTTCTTAGGATAATATATATATTTAAAACCGGATTTTATCAAATTAAGTATTATATATGAAGGAGTAGGTCGAGATCCTATTCCGTAAAGTGACTGACTAAAATCATCCGTTTCTTGAACCAATCTAAGAGCAGGATAAGGATAATCAGCGATACACGTCTCTAGAATTAAAAGTTCTCGACAAACAGAACTAATATTTTCTAAAACTACAGCTGGTTTCGAACAATGATACAAAAGACCGTAGCAGAAAACTATATCAAATTTCCCAAATTTTGAAAGATTTTCTTCTTCTACGTTTACTACCCTACTTTCTAAACCAGAATAAAGTGATCTTAGTTTCTGAATATTTTCTTCCCGACCATCCACACAGAAAACTTTACAATTCTTTTTAAGAAAAAACTGGGCTAGATGTCCGACACCGCATCCTACGTCAATAACGGTTTTCTTCTCAAGGTCTAATCCAAGAGAATCAAGATGTTCTAATCTTGCTCTATTAATCGAAAAGGCTTCTAACTTATCGAAAGTCTGAGTTCCTATTGATATTTCTTTTGAGATTTCCTTTTTCTTCTTAGAATAAGCAAATATCATATCATATAAAATAACAAATGAAGTAGTTAGAAATTAATAATCTCCATACCATTCCCTCATTTTTTCTCCACAGATAGTATCAAATATAAATCTCTGCTCCTCTGACCACTCGCTGGTATAAACTTTATAAGGATTATATTCTTGAGTATCCACATGTCGATTGATACGCTGATTCATCATTCTTTCCAGAGTATTATAAGGCACATCAGATAAACCAGTAATTTCATAAAACATCTGTACTGCTTTTCGAGGATCATTAAAATCTTCTATTCGAAAAGTCTTAACAGTAGGAGCTTCAATATACTCAAGCCAGTGATAACAACAGAAAATAAAAGTTTTAAACTTATCTTCAATTTCTGAAAGTTGGGGAAACCTCTTAACAGCTTTTTTCACTGAAGGATCTATTAAAATCCTTAGTTGCTTGGGTAGATTTTTTTTAGGTAGTTGAGAACGAACATATAAGATACCATTTCTAGTCAAACCAAACACCTTAAAACGTTGATTGACTTCGGGCATTCTAACCATCTCCGGCGTAATACTACCAATATCTCCTATTGCTTTATAAATCTTGTGATAATGATTCTGAAGCACTAAAGAATAAATCCATGCTAAACAATCTTCTTCAGTGACTCTCCAATAAGGAAAAGGAAATACTTTTTGAAGTGCTCCTTCATGAAAACACAAAACATCGGGATGACTATTAAGGAGTTTTGTCAACCATAAACTCCCGCAGTGTCCTGGTCTAATTATAACAAAATAACGAGGTTCATCGGGTTTCGGTAAGAGAGCAAAGCTCAATTTCACCGACTCCATTTCTTTTCTCAATCGTTCTACTATATCAAACTGACGTCTAATTTGTCTCTTTATTCTATAAATATGTAATAAAAGTTTCTTACTTTCCGGAAGTTGCATCCTAACCAAGAAACTTTTTAGTTGTTTTTTAAGACTATCAATCATACTAATACCAGGAACTTAAATCTCTATTTATCAATTTTTCCAATTTCTCAATATCCTTTCTAAAGATACCTCTTAAATAATTCCTAACTTCTTGAGTCAATTCCGGTCTATTATCCAAATGACATTTCCTAGAAGGTTTCTGGCTAAGACGATTTATCTTTCTTAGGATATAAACTCCAAGACCACTCTGACTTAAAAATTCATAAATCACTCTAAATACAGGACTTGATTGTCTTTTTTGAAAAAAATGACGAATCATAGCTGCTTTTGCTTGAAGAGTTCTATCTCTAAGGTCTTCTTTCTTAGATTCAAGATATTTCTTATGTAAAGAGAAGGGAACAAAGTTCTCTTCCACATCTAAAAATTTAAACAATTTTTGACAAACTTGCAAGGGATCTTTAACAATATCCTCATAAATAATAATAAAGATATTATTTCTTGGAAATTCTTTATAATATTGAGAAAGAAATGAATAATAAAGGCTTCCGTTAATAATTGATTTTATCTCTCTAACAACTTTCCCAAGAGGATATTTATTCCTAATACTAGGAGGATAGGACTGAAGATAGTCAGAGTATACGCGTTCTATTGGATTCCTTAAAGAACATATTAATTTTACCTCAGGATTATGTGCCTTAATCTTTTCTATCACCTCAGGATGATATACATACATAGGAGTAAATTCTCCTTTAATTTTTTCTCCTTTGCAGTGTTTAAAATAAGAACTGTACGGCTTTATTCCTATATCTTTTCTCAAGAAAAAGTAGGTTTCTTTTGGTTCTGACATACAAATTTGAGGATGTTCTTTTAGGCAGTAATAAATCCACGTAGTAGCGCATCGTGGCGCACCGATCCCAATAAAATCAATTTTAAATATCGATGTCATAACTTCTGTAGTATTCTCCTGATTTTCTTTAAGACAGGAAAACGCGTTATAGCTGTATCAATGAAGGAATATTTACTTAATTTTAAATAGATAGAAACATCTTTAGGAATACTTTTTTCTTTTTCTTTTCTTTTCTTTAATTCCTCAATATTGTTTATCTTCGGCTCATCTTTGAGATTACTGAAATAAACATTTTTCTCTTCTAGCTCCAATTGATATACTAGAATTTTAAATAGTTTTCTAGGAGAAACATCACTTAAAAAATTATTGCCATAAATAAACCTGAATTTGTGAAAATTAGCAAGAGGTGGTAGAACAGGATATCTCATATCTCTTAAAGCATTATAATATTTATATTCAGGAATAAGATTAATTACATTCCTTGCTAAAACGGAAGGTAAATTCATATGAGATCCATGTACTCCAATGATAGAATCTGCTCTTTTATACTCTTCTATCCATTTCTTTTCTAATTCTAAATTAAATTTTTCCTCTCTGAAGTCTATAATATCTTTTCTAAATTTTTCTTTCTTTCCTAAACCACACAAAACAAATCTTATGTTCTTGTAATAATCCTTTAAATAAGTAAACAGTTTTTCAATATTTCTTTTCTGAAGCCAAGGTGTTAACCCCCATGTTCTTCCGTCTTCTCTATAAGAAAATACAATTGATTTTGTCTTATTTTGAGAAGATATTCTTCTCCGAAGAATAGGAAATAATGAAATGTCGTAAGAAGTGGGATGAAAGGAATAAATGTTCGAAGCAAGGTATACTCTTTCCTTATTATCCACAATGCTATGTATTTTCTTATTAATTGCAGAGTACCATTTCCGATATTCGCGAAAAGGTAGATAAAATAATAAGAGCTCAGAGACACCTTCGGGAACAAGATGCTGCAATTGATAAGGAATCATAAGACATATCCCAAAAGTTTCCCTAAATTTTTTGATATAACGAGCACAATCAAGCAACGCCCAAATCGAATGACCGTAACATCCATCTAGACAATTAACCAAGATAATATTCTTGCTCTCCTTGAAAACCTTATGAGTAATTTTTATTTCTTTCTCATTCTTTTTTTTATAAGATTCAACCATTTCTTCCGCCCAATCCTTTCTCCCTGCTTCTTTTATTTCTAAACTCTCTTTGTCTATCGTAGCTTGATAAGCAAACCCAAGACGTGCAGGAAGATCAGAAAGAAATTCTTTACCGCAGCTTTTGCATTTAAACTCGACTATATTTCTCATGCCAACAATAAAAAAATTTTTAATCAGTATTTCTGATCCACAGAGAGGACATCTATAGTAAGAAGCATTTTTATTTATATCGGGTTTTATCTCTAGCATCTTTTATAAATTAGATATAATTTTACTATGAATAAGTTTATTAGAAGCAATAAGACCATTAATATTTTCAAATGGTTCTCTCCCATACAGAAGCATCTTTCCCTTTAGATCAGTAATTCTTCCACCCGCTTCCTCCAGGATAATCTCAGGAGCACAAGTATCCCATTGACAAGTCTTCTTACTAAAATTTATATAACCATCAGCTTGACCCTCAGAAATCATCGCAAGCTTTAGTCCAATACTTCCTTTCTTTGTATAATCTACATTATTTTTTTTTAGAAATTCAGTCTCTTCTTCTGATAAATGACTTCGACTAACAACAAATTTAGAACAAAAGATGTCTGAAATTTCCGAAACTTTGATTTTTTTAATATAACCTTTCTGCTGAAGAAAAGCCCCTTTTCCTTTCTGGGCAAAGTATAATTTATCTAATATTGGACAATAGACTACTCCTTTCACCGGTTTTCCCTTTTCTACTAATCCTATCATCACAGAGAACTCACCGGTTCTTTGAAGAAAATCGTTTGTGCCATCGAGTGGATCAATAATCCATAATTTTTCTCTTTTTGTTTCTACAAATCTATCTCTGCTTTCCTCTGACAGAATTCCGTAACCGTATCTTCTAAGAACAGAGAGAATAATTTGCTCTGAAGCAAGATCTGCTTCAGTCACCAATGAACTATCTTTCTTGGTATAAACTTTAAAACTGCGGGAGTAAAATTCTAGTATTTTTTCTCCGGCTTTCCTTGCTAGATTAATAATTTCTTTTAATTCTTCATCCATCTAATTTAATATTAATATATTATCAAAGCCTCCTTTGAACAATTTCTTTATTCCTTTCTTAATAACATATAAACAAAGTGTATAAACTATCACTCCTATCACTACAAGCCACAAAACAGACAGTGAGTAAAAGAGAAGTTTCGATACAACAATATACATCAGAAAAACAGCTAGAATCACACTGATTAATGTTTGTTGAAATCTTGAAGTCATAATCTCAACTTTCACGAACTTTACGCTAAGAAGAACAAACAAGACGAACATCATAAAATAGGTAATAACCGTAGCAACCGCTGCTCCATAGAGACTATATATAGGAATTAGAATGAAATTTAAAACAATATTCACGATTGCTCCTATAAATTCAACCCAAAAAATCTTTCTTTGGTGATTTGCAGCAATTAAAGCCCGATTAAAAGGAGTAAGAAGAAAAATAAACCCGCTAGCCAAAATTAGTATCTGAAAAGCTAATATCGAAGGAGAATATTCAGAACCATAGAGAAAATCTATAATTTTTGGTGCCAAAACAACACCTCCTACCACTAAAGGTACAGCTAAAACCATCATTGCTTCTATATGATAGCTTATAATCTTTTTAAATCTCTTGCTTGAGTCTTTAAAGGCTACACTAAGAAAAGGAAAAAAACTTTTTGAGATTAAGGCAGCAGGCGCTGCAGTAAATTGAATAATTCTATAAACAGCATTGTACCACCCAGTTTCGGTAACCTGTCCAAAAAAACCCATCATAACACTATCAATTCGAACATAAATTACAGCGAAGAGTCCCACAAAAGCTAATGGCCACGACATACTTAGATATTTTTTCCATAGAAGAACATCCCACTTAAAACTTAAATGATAAATTTTAAGATGAAAAAATAACAAAAGAAAAAACAAAAACAAAAGAGCACTAACCAAATAACCAAGACTTAGATTCTGAATAGAAGGAAAATAAAACACAACGAAAAAACCAATGCTAACCAAAAAAACTGCCTGTAGAATCTTAGCTACTGCTTCGTACTCCATTCGATGGCAGGCTTCCAAATAAGCATAAAATAAATCACTCAACCTATTTATAATTACATATATCGCTAAGATTAAAACAATCTTTTGAATTTCGGACTGATCGAAAAAGAAAATACAAGCTACAAAAGTCACTCCTAACGTAATAAGCATTAAAATAAATTTCAAGGATAACAGTCCAACGAACTCTTCTTTACTCTTTTTTTCCCGAGAAAACTCTCTTGTAGCAATAGAAGATATACCCAAATCTGAGAGTACGCCTAATAACACAACGAAGGATAAAGCAAAAGCAAATATCCCATAATTACTCGGACCGAATTCTCTAGCCACACACACAAATAAAGAAAATGTAAAGAACTTAGTTATTACTTGAGCCAAAAAGAGCCAGATCGTGTTTTTTAAAATCGTCTGTCGGATACTTATGTTCTGAAAAAAAACATAAAATAACTTCGCAAAAGAAATCTTTTCTCTAAACATCTTGACTTTCATTTTAAATAAGCTCCTTCTTTTCCAAATATCTAATAATTTTAGATACACAATCTTCTATACTTTCTCGATCAGTTCTCAATTCTATTTCTGGATTTTCTGGAGGTTCAAAAGGATCGGATATTCCCGTGAAATTTTTAATTTTTCCTTCTCTTGCCTTCCGATATAATCCTTTTGTATCTCTTTTTTCGCAGATTTCTAAAGGACAATTTACAAATATCTCCACAAAATTAGGAATCCTCCTTCTTAATTCCTCTCTAGCTTCTCTGTAAGGAGAAATAAAAGAAGCTACTACACAAACCCCTCGCTGGACAAATAAACGCGCTAGACTACCCACTCTTCTTAAATTTTCTTTCCTATCTTCTTTAGTGAAACCCAAGTCTTTTGTTAAAGTTTGACGCACTACATCTCCGTCCAATCTTTCCACTTTTAAACCCTTTTTATTCAAGATTTCATACACTTTATCAGCAATTGTTGTTTTGCCAGCTTGAGATAGCCCAGTGAACCACAAACAAAATCCAGGATTCTTATTTTCTCTACGATATAAATCATCTACTAAAGAATTTAAACCATGAGAAAGAAGATGATATACTTCTGGCCTCATAATATAGGATGGAGGCATTTCTTTATTTTTGATCTTCTCTCGTACTTTCGTTCCAGAAAAACGAATGATCTCCTCAGAATGAGAACAACTATCGATAAAAGTGTGCCTACGACACTTTTTACAATAAACTACCTCGGGAAATTTCAGAATCTCTATACCAATTTCTCTCTTACTAAAATTTTTAAATATCTCTTGAGCATCGTAAGGCGAATAATAATTTCCTACACCTGCATGATCTCTACCAACAATAAAATGAGTACACCCAAAATTTCTCCGGATAAGAGCGTGGAAAAGAGCTTCTCTCGGACCTGCATATCTCATCTTTAAAGGTAAAATTCCTAAAAGTACTTTATTCTTAGGGTAATATCTCTCGATTAAAACCTCGAAAGAAGAAAGAATATATTCATCTTTGAAATCATTTACCTTTTTTTTACCAATGACAGGTTGAATAAATAAACCGTCTACTATTTTTAATGCTTCTTTCTGAAGAAATTCATGACCGCAATGAGGAACATTTCTTGTCTGGAACGCACAAACAGTTCTCCAATTTTTTTCCTGAAAATATTTTTTTGTTTCCGCGGGCGAAAAATTGTAATCAGGAAATGGATCCTTTGAATCATCCAAAAGTTCTATCTCTCCTCCTACTAAATAATCTCCCATCTGATATACTTCCGCTACTCCTGGATGATTTCTATCTGTAGTAGAAAAAACATTCTTCGCAAGAAAATTCTTATCATATTCAAAAATCTCAATATCTTTTAGAAAAGCAATAGGCAAATTCTGACTATCCACTAAAAGGAGATCTTTCTCTCTTTTGACTGCTTCGTATTCCTTTTTATCTAAATCGAGAACAATAGGAATACTCCATACTGATCCGTCTTCTAATCTCATATCAGAAACAACTCTCAAGAAATCCTTCTCTTTCAAAAAACCTCGAAGCGGGGCATACACTCCTCGAGCAATATTCTTAACATCTTTTATTTGTTCTTCGTTCAACTGCAAAGATTTATATTGATCTATTTCTTTCAAACTTTTATTCATAAGACAATATAGTTAAGAACAAGATTAATTTCTAATTCCTAACTGCTCTTTGATCCACTGATAATTTCTTTTTAGACCCTCTTCTAAAGAAATTTGGGGTTCCCATTTTAATACCTCTTTAACCAAAGTAAGATCAGCATTCCTTCCTCTTACTCCTTGGGGTTTATCTAAAAGATGCTTCTTTTTTATGCTTTTTCCTGCAATTTTGGCAATGATATCAACCATTTCATTAATAGTCACTAGTCTATCAGAACCAATATTTAAAGGTTTCTCAAAATCTGATTCCATAAGACGATATGTTCCTTCCAGACAATCATCAATATAACAGAAGCTTCTTGTTTGTTCCCCGTCTCCCCAAATTTCAATTTCATCTCCGTCTTTTGCGAGAGCAACTTTCCGACAAAGAGCAGCGGGTGCTTTTTCTCTTCCTTTCTCAAACGTCCCCTCAGGACCGTAAATGTTATGATAGCGAGCAATTCTTATATCCAACTCATAATCCTCATGATATGCCTGATACACTCTCTCTGAGTAAAGTTTCTCCCAACCATATTCATTGTCAGGATCAGCAGGATAAGCATCACTTTCTTTTAATGGAGTAACTTGGGGATCAGTTTGTTTAAAAGTAGGATAAACACAAGCGGAAGAAGAAAAAAATATTCTCTTCACACCTGCTCTCAAGCAAGCTTCAGCCATATTCACATTTATTAAAACATTATCCCGCATTACATCAGCTTTCACCGCGGTAATAAAACCTATGCCTCCCATATTAGCGGCAAAATTATACACTTTGTCTATTCCATGAACTGCTTCCATAGCATTCCTAAAATTTCTTAGATCAAGAAGTAAAAACTCATCAGCTTCATCAGGCGAAGAAAACTCTGGATATTTTATATCCACTCCTCGAACCCAATAACCTTTCTTTTTCAAGAACCTTACCATATGATGGCCAATAAACCCTCCCGCGCCTGTTACTAAAATCTTTTCCATATTTTTTGAAATTTATTTTTTTAATTTATTTACTTTTTAAAAAACCTTTTTATTTTTTATTTCCATTTTTTTATTTCCATTTTTTTAAAGCTTCTTCATAACGCTGGAAAGTACCGCAATCTATCCACTTCCCTTGAAACTTAAAGCCTCCGACTCTATTTTCTTTTACTAATTTCGGCAGAAGATCTGTTTCAATCATACTAAATTTATTAGGCCCAGGATGATAATCAAAAATCTCGGGAGAAAACATATAAAGACCTGAGGAGATATAATCAGAAGGCGGATTTTTAGGCTTCTCTATAAATTCACATACAAGTCCGTTTTTGCAAATCACCACTCCATAATCTTGAGGATTCTTTACCTTTACCAACGCTACTGTAGCTATCACAGGTTTTCTTTGATGAAACTCTGCCATTTTCTTAAGATCAATTCTTTTAAGTTCATCACCATTACTCATAAAAAAATCGTTCCCTGAAAGCCAATCTTTTAAACTCCATAATCCCCCTAAAGTGCCAAGATGCTTCTTTTCTTCCTGAATGAAAATCTTATGATTAGAATGATATCTTTTTTTCCACCATTCAAACTCTTCTCTAAATTCCTTGTTAATCAAAACCGCAATATCTTTTATTCCATGCTTAACAAACAAATCCACAAGATGACTTAAAATAGGCTTTCTTTTTACCGGTAATAAAGGTTTGGGAATTTCGTAAGTAATAGGGTAAAGCCGCGTTCCCTTTCCTCCTGCCAAAATTACTGCTTTATATTTTCTCATAGATTTATAAAGATAACAGCAAGGCAGCTGTTATCAAATCCCAAGAGAAATATTACCACTTCTCAATTGTTTCTCTAGTTTTGTCTTTAACTTTCCTGTAAACTTTATAAACTTTTGACTCCAATTCAGGAGATACTAATTTTAAAATCTCGCTTCCCCAGATACGATATCTTCCTCCTACCTTATAAGCTTTGATTATTCCTTTCTTCAAAAATCTCTTTATTGTGCTCTCACTTATCTTTAAAAAATCTCTTGCTTCTTCGGTAGTATATATCTCATTTGGCTTAATTTCGGACATTTTTCCTAGAATTACTTTTATTATTTAATAATAGGGCACCTGTCAAACCGTGTCAAGAGGGGTCAATAGGTGTCAAATCGGAGGTTTTCCACAGCCAAATTAAAACTCCGCTCTTGACGGAGTTTTAATCACTATCCCCTGTTTTCGATTATCTCGCTCCCAACAATTGATTAAGTTTGGCACGAGTGGTTCTTCCAACTAAACCAGTCCCTTTAACGAGTCCCCACGGAGCCAGAATCTCCTGAGCATATTTCTCTTGAAAACGGATCACCGCTGATTTGGTTAAGAGACCAAAGTAATTTGTCTCTTTACCAGGAGAACCAGGACCTGAATTAGCTAATTTGGTGTCAGGATCAGAATTCAAAATGATTTGCAAACATTTAACATCCTCTCCTGTCATACCTTTTCTCAGATTCCTGTCAAATTTCGAGATAGTACACCTTGATATTGTCCCTGCTCCCTCCACTTGGGCCAATAACTGCTTAAGCTTAGCAATAGCACTCATAATTTCGAAAATTTTCTCTTTTATCTCCTCAACAGTCATTTCTGAAATTGGCTTCTCAAAAGTCACAGTAGGAATCTCGGTAATCTCTCCTGCTTGTTTTGGTATAACTTCTTCTCCTCTAGCAAGAGTCGTAAAAGTCTGATTAGTATAAAATCCAACATTGCCACTCTCGTCTCGCGATTTAATTTGATAATGATAGGTTGTTTCTGGCAAAAGCCCAGACAAAGTAAGAGAATGGAAAGTAGTTGTAGTAGAAGTTTTTATTTCTAATCCATAATCAGTACTTGTGCCGTATAAAACCCATGAAATGGAAGGTTCGTTTGTTTTCCAAGTAATAACAGCGTAAGTATCACCTGGCTTTGCTTCAATGTCAGAAATAGAAGGAGCAACAGTATCTCCTAAATTCTCTACTGATATCCCTCCCCCTCCGCTGCTTTCTTCTTCCGAAGAAGATTCACTAGGAGTAGCAGAAACTGCGTCGGTAGCTGCTGATTCTTGATCAGCATCATTTGCCGCAGAAACCTTGTAATAATAAGTAGTTCCATTAGTTAATCCTGTATCAGTATAGGAAGTATTAGTGGTAGTAGCTAAAAAAGGATATTGTGATCCAGATTTACGATAAATATAGTAGAAAGTTGCTCCAGAGGAGCTATCCCAGCTTAATGTTACCTGACTATCACCTGCGGTAGCGTTTAATCCTGTAGGAGTCGGAGGAGCACCCTCAGAGGATTTACTTGGAGCAAAAGCAGAAAAGTGATCAGTGGAAGCTCTTAGAGTAATTGATTGCAGTGTTGACCAAGTAGCATCGCTTGGAGTCAGAGTAACAGCAGTAGGAATCTCCACCCAGTTATTGGCTGTGCTGTCATAATAGGAAATCTTTAATTTTCTTGCTTCGTCTATGCTAGAAATACCTTCAGCAGAAAGTTCTGATTTTGTCAATTTCATCTCTATATCAACGGATTGATTTAGATTAGTAATCGATCTTCCCTGGTTGTCTCCGCTGGAATAATAAGCGCTAATTTCTTTAGCTTTTGAAGAGAATATCTTTGCTCCTTGAGCTTCAGGAACTTTCATTGTATTCTGAACCCTTATAGCTACTTCTGTAGCTTCTGAACCAAGAGCGCCATTAGGAATCTCTACTTTTGTATCTGTTGTCTGAATAACACCTCCTTGAGAAGCCCGAATAGACTGCTCTTTTCTTTGAGGATTAAAGTCCACAGCAGATAAATTAATAGTAACCCCAGTAGCAGGAGCAGTAATCCTCAAAGGCGTAGAAAGACGATAACCCTCAGCCACCGCTTCAATTTTCCAGTCTCCCGAAGAAACATTTAATGTAAAAGATCCATCTGCATCAGATACTGTCTGTGCCCATCCTCCTTGACCATTGCTAGCCCAAACCATCGCATTAGCTACCGGAGTTGAATTGTACTGAACGGTTCCTGAAATAGTAACACCTGCATTCCGACTTAAAGAAAGAGTTAAACCGGAAATATCAGAGTTAACAGTAGTGCTGGTTACTGATCCAGAATAACCAGCTTTTCCTACTCCGATGTCATACTCTCCCACTCTTAATCTCAAAGTAAAGGTACCATCTGGATTGACCCTTGTTCCTCCTCCTCCATTTGGACCACCTGCCCACACAAAAGCATCGCTTGATGTGCCACTATCAACTGTAACTGTACCCGAAACAGTATAATAACTCACACTGCTTAAGTCGATATTGATGGTAGTAGAGGCAGAAACCGTAACAGTAGTAGCCGGAATGGGACCAAAAGCAGGAATCCCTCCCTCAATAGTATATTGAGTAGAACCACTGAAAGGAACTTCAATTTTGTAGACATCGTAACTGCTAGAAGTAGAAACTCTCACATCAGTAAAACTATGTCCAAGATTAGAATGAGCACCAATAAAAACATCTTCAAAGGTATTCCCTGGAGCAAGATGAATTTCCAGAATAGCGGTAGAGCGAGAAATATTTTGACCAGTCAAATCAGAATTAACAGCGTTTCCACTATTTAGAATCCCTTTATAAATTTCTCCTCTGCCGGGAACTGCTGCATGAAGGTACAAATTGGAAAGTCCTTTTCTAATTTTAATACTGTAATTACCAGAGGTATCTGTCTTCGACCATCCTACACCGCTTCCAAACTCCCCTCGGGTAATCCAAACATCAACATCGCTCTGTGCTGATCCATTTTTAGTCACTTGTCCTGATATAGTAACAAAGTTGCTACTTTCCAAAGTAAAGTTTACAATCGGATTTTGGGAAGCTGTCACAGCAATATTGCTTTGTTCTGTCAGTTCTCCATATTCTCTGGCAAAGCCGCCAACATGATAATTAGAACAAAGAGGAACATACATTTTATAATATCCCTGGGAATCAGTAAAAGCATGACCTCCGCCAGGACCGCCTTCACACCAACAATAGATATCAACGCTAGCAACCCCATTACCTGATCCGTCTTTTACATATCCTTCAATATAGGAAGTCGGTGGCTCCAGTTTAATTGTTGTATCCAGACCTATATCAGTAAGATCAAAATCACTGCTTGAATCAACAAGAATATCTTTTTGAACCGGGAAAGGCATCATTAGACCTGTGATTTCAATTTTATAAGAGCCTTCAGTTACATAAAGATCAAAATATCCTTGCGAGTTGGCTTGAGCGGCACTAGATTTTCCATTAGCTTTTGGCTCAAAGGCTATAATCCACAATTCTCGATATTTAATAGCAGATAAGGGATTACCATCAGCTCCGACTATTCTTCCCCTAATTCTTCTATCTGCTTCAGTAAAAGTAAAGTTGGCAGATGCTGTAGGGGAACCAGCGCTAACAGTAACTGTTTGCGAAGAAGGATCCAACAACTGGCTTGTCCCACTAACAAATGGAGGAATATGAGCTTCTATTCGATAAGTTCCTTCGTCTGGTAAAGCAAGGGTGTAGTTTGTTGTACAAGAAGTATTAGTCTTAAAGAAAGAAGGTTGAGGACCTCCCGGACCCATTTCTGCTTCTACTCCTTCAGGTAAAGCCATTACTGCCACTAATTTGTTCTGCCCTTGAGATGTACAGCTTGTCCCTAATGTAATAGTTCCAGACACTTTATAAGCGGTAGTTCCCTGGAGAATTAAAACCTGAGGACTGGAAGTAGAATTCCCTATCTGGATCTCTGAGCCAGGAGCAGACAGATAAGCTCCAGAAGCATCAAAAGCCCAACTAAATCCCATTGAAGAAACATTAGGAACTGTATAGAGATAAGAAGAAGGATCAAAGCTCGTTCCATGAGAATCACCATCATAATAAACATCTTCTGATGTCATAGAACCAATAAATATCCTCATGTTGGTTGAGGTAGCTATAGGATTGGTGGTGGTAGAATCAACGATTTTGAAATAAAGATTACCTAAAACGTCAAAAAATGATGACTCCTCAATATCTGAAATTATACCATCGGATGTTCTTACCTGAACTGGCCCTGACTGAGCACCGGCAGGCACAATAGCAGTAATAAAAGCATCAGACCAAGCAGTAGTGGAGGCTTCTACTGGCGGTAGAGGTCCTGTAGATGGATTAAATCCTCCACAGAAAAGAAGGGTGCCTGTAGCATTACCAAAATCAGAACCAGAGATAGTCACGGTAGCCCCGGTGGTAGTGGCATTTGGAGAAATAGAGGAAATTTGAGGGACAGAACCCGAATCTACTGATAGGGTTGTGGTGGAATAACTAAATGGAAACTGTTCATAGTTGGTATCCTGAATACCTGAGGCCGAGAAACTAATCTGAGAACCAACGGTAAGATCCAATCCTCTTATTACAACTTGATTGCCAAAGAAATCTATAAAAGGATATCCGGGCTGGCCGCAATTGGAAAGAGTGGATCCATTTATCACGTAATTAGAACAGGTCATTACCTGATCTCCTCTCAGGGTTTTGTTGGTATTAAAAATTATTCTATCGCTGAGAGCTTTAATAGATGTTACTGATGGAAGAGCAGGCAAGCTGTATTGAACAAGAGAGCTTGAAGAATTACCCAAAACATCTATTTCTCCTAACCAGACAGAAGAATAATAACTATTTCCAATATTAAAATTGATCTGGCCTGATTGACCTACTGAAGTGGTAGCTAGTAGTGTAGTCCCCCCTGCATCAGCATAAGCATAAAGAAGACCTATTTCCCCTACACTGCTTGTAGACTGTAAATAATAGTTTCCTCCTTGATAAAAAGCCTTTATCGAACTAGTATTTGGAACTTGCGAATGAGTATCAGCAGGAAATGACTGAGTAGTAGTTGCATTGATACTTGCAGGCGTACTCGAAGCAATTACTCCATCTGTATCAATACTTACCTCAAATGCTTGACGCACAGCGCTTCCATTTTCGGGCCATCCATTATCTGTCCAGGAAGTAGAAGAAGCAGTTTTAACTATAACAAAAAACAACCCTTGAGCAGGAGTAGTAGTAGCAGAAGCAATATCAATAGTAGTAGTAACTCCTATTCCTGAAACAGTGGTCGTAGTTAAAACCACATCTAAAGAACCATCTGAATCTGTATCTTTTCCTACTCCTACCCAATCAAAACTGCTAGTAGAAAGCTCAGTAGGAGTAGCATTGGTAGAAGAAACAATAGTAATAATCACACTATCTAAATTTTCTGGTGGAGTGGAGGTAGAAGAAAGCTCTATCATCATAACAGATACCTCTGACTCTGCTTTTATCTTTCCATTAACCTGAGGGTTCGGTATCAAAACTGTAGAAGTACCAGAAACTGCTGCCTGACAATCAGTAACGAAGAGGAATAAAAAAAATCCTCCAAAAAGGAGAAAAAAGAAAATTAGTTTTTTGAAATTGAACATAAACCCAGAAGAATTAATTTTTGGACATTATAAAATTTTCGCACATCAAAAAACCTTGTCAAGATAGCATACTCACAATTACCCAACTTTACTTAACACCCAGAGATGAGTAAGGTCGGAGAGAATTATCTAGTGACTAGTAAAGCGTTAATTTTCTTACGAGTCATTGGTCCAACAAACCCAGTTCCCTTCTCTAATCCTAATGGATCCAGAATTTCTTCTCTATATTTTTCTTGAAAACGAATCACTGCTGCTTTTGTAAGACTAAGAAAGTTTCCTGTAACAAGGCCTTCAGGATATATATCAGAACCTTGAGATTTTAAAAATTCTTGTAAGCATCTCACTTGAGGATTATGCATCATTCCGAAATAAAGATTTTGATAAAAACCATCACATCCAATCCTCGATTGATTATCTTCTTTATTCTCAATTACTGCCAGTTGAGCTTTTAACTGATTCAAAAGTTCGGTAAGCTCAGCAATTTTGGCTACCAACTCTTCTTTGGTCATTTCTCCAATTGGTTTTTCCAAATATTTAGAATTAACTTGAGACAAGCTCTCTTTTTTCTTCTCCTCATATATAGTAGAAGCCTCCCAGAAAAAAGGAATTTCAGGCTCAGAATCTGAGAAATCTGAGATTTTTGTCTCTGCTAAGGGAATAATAGTTACCGAAGTAATGCTCTCTCCTATTTCAGGAACAGTAATCTCTCCTCTTTGCTCTTTGTCAAGATCAAAGAATCCAAGAGACCAGTTACCAGAAATATCCCTTAAGAGATAGGGTACTCTAAATAAATTCTGAGGATTGCCGATGAATTTTATTTTTAAAACTCCTTTCCCTCCAATAAACTTAAACCAATTACCTGTCCAGTTCTTGGTTGTTTGATTAACTCCTAAACTACTCTTCCCTCGAAGAGGTAAAAAATTAATCAAAGGAGTAACTCTAATATTTAAAAGATTTTTGTTTTTAAAACAGTATTCTCTTCCTAAAGAACAATCATTAGCCAATACCGCAATTGCCCAATCAGTAAAGATATCTGAAAAACTTTTTTGAAACCCATTCTTTACGAGAGCTTCGTTGATACTTGCAATTCCTGTCTTATTTGAATGTAGAGAATCTACAAGTATTTCTATCCCATATTTCTCTACAAGATAATGCACAAACATACTCAAAGCACCGTAATCAGCAGAAACGCCCTTCCATTCTGTAATTGAATCTGACGGATTTCTTAGAAAAGTATTTACTCTATCTTGAAAATAACTACCCACATATTGGTCGTCATATCCTAATAAAGTAGGGGCGTATTCAGCTCTTGCTTCGTTCAACCAGACATCTTCTTTTGCTTTGTACTTTCTTTCTTTCTGGTTAAAGGTAATTAGATGGACAAACTCGTGAGCCAAGAAGCTTTTAGCCAAAGGACTAGTAATGTATTCCGCGTTTAAATAAAGCATTTCTCTTTCATTAGAATTAGGAGCCTGAATCCTAGAATATTCATCAGTATCTCTAAAGTATCCGCGCGCCTCTTTCTTCATTGGATGAATCAACACGGTAATATTGTAATCTTTATCAATACCGGGCCTCCATTCAGAACCAAAGGTAGATGTTAAAGTAGGATAAATCACATAATAAAATTCTTCTCCCAAAGAATTCAGAGATTCTTCTATTTTTTGTTTCTCCTGCGAATCAAGAGATCTCCACCAGCTGTTATCAATATAAAAATTTATCTTTTGTGTCTGGAGTTTTAAAGTGGCAAGCAACTCGTTTCTTCCTGATGCATCGTAAGAAGGATCAACAAAAAAATTCACTTGTTGACCCAAAGTATCAGCAGAAACAATAACAGGTAAAAAAACAAAAAACAATCCAATAAAAATTAACTTTATGTCATTCCTCATCAAAATTTATTTTAACAAAAAATAATATGCATGCAAGAAAGAAAAAGAAACACTGCCCGCATCTGCGGGCAGTGTTTCTTTTTCAATCCCCCGCGCCGCCACAAGGAAACGTGGGGGTCCGTTTCTATCAACTACTAGAAGGTCAGCACTCCTCCAAGAACTGGTGAAGCAAAGGTTCTGGTAGTTTCAATGGCTGCAGACACACCATCATCCCAGTTAAAGTCAGTACCGTCAGCAATGTAGAACTGAGCAACTGTTCCTGGGTTACCGCCTGAACCAGCAGAAGCATCCCGAGTATCACCAATTACATAGAATGTCTTGGTAGCGCCAGCAGGAATTGCTTTAGGGGAACTTAGAGTGAATGTCAATTTCTTACCATTAATCGTATCGGCAACAGTCATTGAAGAAGTGGCCAAAACAGTACTCAGATCGCTACTATCATACAAAGAGAATATTCTCGTCTGAGACGGTGTGGCATGACCTGTACCTGCGCTCCAGCTAATGGTAGTAGTTACTCCATTCAGGTAAGCAGTGTAATCACCAATATTGGTCACGTCAAAGTAGAAGACATGATCATACTGGCTTGGGAAGTCGCTTCCTGAAGGAGTACTAGCATTAGCCGCAACGGTTACACCAGTCTTGTAGATGTACATCGGATTACCTGCGTAAATACCTGTGGTAGTTGCTGTACTTCCGCTGATAGCTCCTTTATAAGTAATTCCCGCAGTGAGACCACTTGCGCTACTGGTATTAATATTCAATGCTACGCTTGAACCAGAACTAGCATAAATGATGTAATTGATCTTTGCTTTCACCATCAAGTTCTTGGTGGTACCTTTAGTGATTATCCATGGATCGCTTGTAAGATCAAAGATAGCTCTTCCGTGACTGTCAAGAGAAGTCAAAGTAGAACCAATCTGAGTAGAACCATCCCATAAACTAATATCATAGATAGAACTTGTTGGTGCACCACCTCCCAGACTTGCGGTATATACTATCCTTGTCACCTCTATATCTTCTCCTAAACCAGCTGTAAACTTGGTTTGGGTAAAGTCAATAAGATCACCCGTACCAGCAATTACATTAGCTGAAATTGGAGTATCATCTCCTTGAGCCACTATTAAACTACCACTATCTGCTATGTGTATAGTCTGACCATTAACATTCTGAGTGTAGTTCACAGAATTATTTGTAGTCTTACCAGTTCCATCAACTTCATCTATCACTATATAACCACCATTAGCAGTGGAAGTGGTAGTCTTAATATCAGCATAAATGTATATCGGCAACTGCTGAGAAGCCTCAAGACTAATGTAAGGAGAAGGATAGAAAGTGTAGGTAGAACCGCTTGTCAAGGAAGATTGAGTAGAACCAATCTGAGTACCGGTCTCTTTCAAGCCGTTATAAACTTTCAAGTTGGTCAAGTTACCAAATCCAAGAGTTCCATCATCTGTTATCTTGATAGCAGTAATATCAGCACCTTCCGATGCTCCAGCAGTAATAATGAAGGCACCAACCAAGGCTTCTGTCTGACCAGGAACACCGGTTGGATTTGAAGCTGACCAGTTGCTTACAGCGCTGTTTTGAGCAACAGTTAAGCTTCCAGACTTAATTGTCAATTGATTACCAGCTGAGCTTACTGAGCTTACTGAAGCCAATGAATCTCTTCCGGTAGCACTCACAGAGTGAATCTTTACAGTAAGTGTCTCGTTACCAGTGTATGAATTACCATTTGCTTTCTTAACATCAGATTTAATCTCTATTGTGTGTTCCTGACCGTCAGCAGGTACAATGAAAGTACTGCCAAAAGTAAATGTAGTTGCACCAGCAGCTGCATCAGTAGCAGAAGAAGATGCATTCTTGGTAGATCCCTTCTGAGAACCATCAAAGTATACTTTCATCTGATATAAACCACTTGTACCAATTGATCCGTAAGTGTGAATTACCATCGAACTAATCTTTACATCTTCTCCGCTAGCTTTAACAGCAAACTTAGCAAGACTTACGTTGGTTCCATCGAGAGGAATATTTCCGCTTGGAGAATCAGAAGCTCTGGTCAATGTCAGCTTACCAGTGTTGATGGTAGAAGCAGTGGCTTTCAAAACTGTCCATCCTGAAGCATTAGGTTTGATGTAGACACCATAACCTTGATCATATGCTTCAATATCGGTCTGCTCCTGAATTGAGAATTGGAAAGTTCTGTTGGTACCTCCAACAATATCAGCTCTCAGATGCATATTCTTGGTCACACCCTTGTCAATCACCAATGGGTTGCTACCAAAATCAAATGTTACTGTCTTGTCACTTGCCATATCAGCAATAGTGTCAAGCAGTTGTGTACCGCCATCATATAACTTGAAGTTCTTCAAGTCACCGGCAGCAGTAGAACCCATATTGGTGAACTTGATCTTTCTGATCTCAATCTTCTGATCCATCGCAGTCAAATTAAAGTTGAATACCTCAAAATTATCCTGAGGATCAACGCTAGCAGATGGATCAGTGGAAGTAGCAACAGTTAACTTTCCAAGGTCAGAAGCAGTAGCAGTAGTCAGGGTATTTCCAGTGATTGGGAAACTGCCACTAACCTCTACACCATCTGTAATATAATCGGCAGAATCTATGCTGAAGTAGAATGTCTTTCCTGAACCAGTACCGTTAGCCAAATCAAACTTGAAAGTAATAGTCTTTGTTCCTCCGGCGGGAACAGTAAACAATCCACTGGAGTTCTCGAAGACCATTACTTTATCAGAGAAAGAATTGTATTCAGCTAACTTAGTATCGCCATCATAAAGATAACCTTGAGCAATATCGCTATCAGCAGAAATTCCGTTTCTCTTTATCTTCAGAGTGGTTATTGTTACATCTGAATCAGTTCCATTAGAGAATGTAACTTTTAAAGCTGGAATTAATGCCTGAGCTCCATCATTTGAAGTGCTGTCAGCAACGATGGTACCTGCAGCAGGCGTATCAGCAGCTAAAGCTACTGAGAATTCTCCGGTTGTAACACCACCTGTTTCACCTCCAGTCTCGCCACCTGTTTCACCACCTGTTTCGCCGCCTCCTGCACCAGCACTCAGAAGCTCATTCAGCTTTGCTCGAGTTGTGGAACCAACAAACCCAGTTCCGCTTGTTAAACCCCAAGGAGAAAGAACTTCTGCTGCGTATTTCTCTTGGAATTTAATAACAGCTGCCTTGGTCAAAGGACCAAAGTAGGAAGTCTCATTACCAGGAGAACCTGGACCTGAGTCAGCTACTTTTGTGTCAGGATCAGAGTTAAGTACTATCTGTAAGCACTTAACATCATCTCCTGTCATTCCCATACTCAGGTTGCGGTCAAAGCTGGTAATGGTACACCCTGTAATTGTAGCAGCTCCTCCTCCTTGTATTGCGGCTAACTGAGCTTGAAGTTGAGCCAACTGAGCAAGTAATGCATCAATCTGAGCCTGCAGCTCTTCAGCAGTAACAGCACTTGCACTCGGAGCTATTGCCCAAAATGAAATGCTTAATGCTAATGCGAATGCGAATAACTTTTTTAACATAATTGTTTAATCTTTTTTTTTATGACCTTTTATTTTAAACCGTGTCGACCTTTTTAGTTTATAAGTCTTCATGGCTAAAGCTTTAAAGCCACGAAGATCACGGTTTTTTTAATTTATTTCTTCTGCCGCGGCCGACCTTATTATTTAAACCGCGACTTTTTTTCAATAAAATAAATATACTAAAACTTCTCTTTAGTTTCAATATTTCTTCTTTTTATTTTTCCTGTGGATAACTCAAGATAAGAATTTTTTCCAGTGCTTTTGAATATTCCTCTTTATTGTAATCGTCTTTTATTTCTTTCAGTATCTTCTCTTGATCAAAAGAAAGAGATTGATTCTCTAAATCTTTAATTTCATTCTTCACTACTTCAGCTAAAGCGTTTTTCAATTCTTTAGGTTCCTCTACCACTATCCCCAAAGATTCAGCTTTTTCTTTATTTTCTTCCAATTCTTTTGTTTTCTCAACTATCTTTTTTACATCTGGTTTTTCAATCTTTTTTAAGATCTTAGCAGCTTCTGAAACATTAGCTTGATATTCTTCAATTAAAGGTGCAAGTTTTTCAATCTTTTTCTTTTCAGCTACTTCAACAAGATTTTCTAATTGCTGATTTGCATATTCCAGCTGAAGAGTAGGCTGGTCTCTTTCTGGGACAATAGCCAATCTCGCTCTTTCAGTAATCTTTTTGATAGGATAAAAAAGATCGCCTGGTAAACTTTGTTGAGCAGAAACAAATATACTTCCTAGCAAGAATACTGCTACCAAACTCACTGTTGCATATTTATATCTAAACAGTGCCTCAAAAATATCCCACTTCTTACTGCGAGAAAAATCCCTTACATTCACTTCTCGGAATATTCTTTTCTTAGTCAAAAAAACCCACTCTTCTCTGGGTTTTATATTCCTTAATTCTTTAATTTTCGCAATCAATTCTGTTTCGCCCCTCATTACTATTATGACGCAAAAATTATCTTTTTGTTACACCTAAATCTAAACCAAAGTAGTCTTTTGAAGCTGTTTTTTTAGAGCTTTCAAAGCGCGATGCAGCATTACCCGCGTGTTTCCTTCTGATCTCCCTATAATTTGAGCTATATCTTGAATAGGAAGATCCTCTATGTAATGAAGAATAATCATGTTCTGATAGTCTTCTTTTAACTCAGCAAGTGCTTGGCGAATCAAAAGAATATCAGAATCATTCTTAGCTTTTTCTTCAGGATCTGGACGAGGATCTGGAAGAGGCCCAGAGTTCTCTGCAGAAACTATTTTTATTTTCTCTTTGTTTCTATAAAAATCTACTATTAAATTACGAGCAATCCGATAGAGAAATGCCTGAAAATTATCGATTTCTTTGCCATTCTCAAAATATCTCCACCCCCTAAGAAAAGTCTCTGAAGTTAAATCCTCTGCAATCTCCACAGAGTTTACTTTAAGAAAAATAAATCTGTAAATTTTGTTTATATATTTGTCGTATATTTTACTAAATTCTGACTGCTTTCCCATATTCTAAAGCATAGGAAATAGGACATTATGTCCTATCATAAGCATTGTCCTATTTTACATTAATGTCCGAACTATTTGTCCTATCAACTAATTGGTAAAAAGTATTATTTCTTTCTCCTATTCTCCGAACCAATCCTTTTTCCATTAAATAGCGAAAATCTCTTCTTAAGGTTCGCTTACTTACCGAAGGAAAGATTTTTTTAAAATCCTTTACTTGGGCATTACCTTTTTCTCGTAATATCTCTAAAATCTTTTTCTGTCTTTCATGTAAATCTTCACTAAAAGATTTCGAATCATTATCTGAATCACTGGAGGCATCTTTAATGAAATTCCTTTCTTTTTCCGAAAAACCAAATTTTTCTTCTGAATTACTTAAAGAATTTTTTGGTTCTAATTGAGAAAGCTCTATACCTTCTTCCCTATCATCCACACCCTCATCTTCATCTAGATCTCTGTTGCTTTGCTCTTCCTGATCTCTGTTGTTATTTTTTTCTTCAAGTAATGTTTTTTGTTGAGGAAGACTTTCTTTTTTTGTATCTCTCCACTCAAATTTTTCAACTTCACTAATTTTTATCGCCTGAATTTCTGAAATCTTTTTTAACTCATTACTTATTTTACTATATTCTTTTTCGATCTCCAAGAGGTCTTTAGAATCAATCCAGTCCAGCGTTTTCACCACCCCAAAAAAACTAAGCAAGGCTTCTATGTCTTTTCTCGTATTATCTATTATTTCTCTTGATTGATAAAATGCCCCTTCCAAAATAAAAATCAGGTTGGCTAGAATATCAGCCCCTAATTTTCTCATTTTCAACCTCAAAGGATCATCCTGAGGAAAGAATAAAGTCAACCGATAAAGCTTTGAGGTAAGTTTTACAAAATAATTCTTATCCATCGAATTTGTAGAGTATAGCAAAAATAAAAAAGAGAGTCAAAGTATTTATCTAAACTCTCTAACATAAATCAAGGAGTGGGATAAATATCATAGGTATTATTTTCAAAACTCAGATTATCTAAGACAGGGTTTGAACTTCCCTCAAGTCGAATACCGCAGGATGTCTTATAAGGGGGACCATATCCATAATTTTGATTATGATTCCTAAAAACAGAATCTTCAATTACAGAATCAGAATTTGTCAGCCAGACTCCTGCTACTAAATTGCTATCAAATACAGAATTTCTAATCGTGGCTGTTGCATTATCAATCCAGATTGCTCCTTTATAAAACACAGGAGTTAAAGGAAGATAGTAATACCACCCTCCACATCTAATTTCTACATTGTCAAAAATCGAACCAGAACTTCTAAGATAGATATAACGCCAACTTCCAGCTTTGCAATCACCGGTAGGACCAAAAATAATTGGTTTTTCAGATGTTCCTAAAGCAATGAGAGTACCTTGCACTTCTATACTAGGACGACGAACCACATCAGATACAAGCTCTATATGTACGCCCGGCTCAATTAAGAGAATAGCGTCCTGAGAAATATAGAATGTTCCCCTAAACGTATAAGGACTCCCTTCTTTGGTAAGAATAGTGTCATGAGTAAGGGGATCGTTGGTATAATGAAAGAAATCACCAGAGGAATAATTATGCCGACTATTCTCTCTTTTTGGAGTCCCTTGTATGATGTTGCCGTCAGAATCATGACCGAATATATTAAACCCATCATTCGTCATCCAATTAGAAGGATCGTCTCCTGATAATTGAGGATTTATTCTCTCCATAGACATCCGAATCCATCTTTCCTTTATTTTTCTATTTCTTCCGCTGAACCACCCAGAAGAACAATCAACTGAATCTATTAAATTACCAAAAGAATCACGCAACTCCAATTTCTCTCCATTGTTTGAGAAAGCCCCTGTGTATATCTGATCTGTCTCTATGTCGCTAATTGTTTGGTTATCACTCCTCTCAAGAAGAAAGTATCCATTTGCTGGAATAATTCCCGAAAGCGTGGTAGAAGGTGAACCATCTTGAGAATAAAGCTGCCAGCCATCGAGATTAACTTCCTCATCGGTATTATTCAAAAGTTCAATCCATTCATCATTAGCATCACTTTTTGTCCCCATCCAAGCAATTTCGTTAATTACAACAGACAAAGTAGGAGCGGGTTTTGAATTAATAGTTAGATTTATTGGAATCGAGGAAGTTACAAATCCGTCGGAGACAAAGACAGTAGCTTGATACAAGCCAGGAGAAAGCCCAGATAAATGAGGAGTAATTTCTAATGTAGAGGAAGCAACCGCAGGTATTGTTCCGCTAGCCGAACTCAAAACAATCCAATCAGTAGAAGTGGAGCTTGTGGAATATTCAACAAAAGCTTCCCATATTGTAGAAGTAGAAGATAAGTTTCCTAAAACAAGGCTCTGTGGGAGAGGATTCTGGCCTTCCTCTATGTCGAATTCTATGATAGAAGGCGTTATCTTCAAGAAAGAAGAGAAAATTTCTATTGTAGTAGTAGCAGGAGAGCTTGTAGAATAATTGTTGTCTATTACCTCAAGTTTTGCTGTAAAAATACCCGAAGTAGCATAAGAATAAGCAACTGTAGAAGTTTGAGTAGTGGTAGAATGTCCATCTCCGAAATCCCAGATGAAAGAAGCTATTTCGCCATCTATATCAGTAGAAGAAGCAGCATTAAAAAATATCTCCTCGCCTATCAGCGCTCTTGATAAAGAAACCTCAAATACAGCAATAGGAGGATTATTTTCAGAAAAGAGATTTTGTTTTTTAGGTGTAGATTCTTGAAGCTCAAAATCTTTACTGTTGTCATTAGTATCTTGGTATTTATCTGAGACCTCATTCCATTTTCGAGCCAAGGTTTGTCTCTGTCCTGGATTTTGCGAAAAAGGACTACCTTCTACAAAAGGATCTGTGCTGCTTCCCCATGCTACAGTATCAAGAATATTTTTGTTTCTATCAAACAAGGCAATACTATTATTTTTTGCCAATGTTTGAGAAGAAGTTGCGTCGGCATCAATTCCACTTGAGGAAGCGTAGTCAGAATTTACCCAGAGAAAATACCCCTCAGCAGGAATAACACTTCCCTGTGGAAAAACCCTGATTGAGTATTCTTTACCTAAGGATGTCTTTTTCTTTAATTGAAAACCAGAAATATCCACAGAACTGGTAGAAGGATTATAAAATTCCACAAAATCATCAGAAGACCTATCTCCTTCAATTTGAACCTCGGTGATAATAATTTTTGATGAACTTACTGAAATCGAAGGTTCGGCATCCTCTTGCAAAGAGCTCCCGCTGCCTTTTCCTATATAGGAAAAAGGACTGATACTGTTTTCACGCTTTGGTGTCCCAAATACCTCATTAAAGGCAGGTCCGTAGTAAGTATGCCATCCATAACCGCTTTTATTCCTCTCCATTGAACGTTTTTCCTTTTTATTTCCCGCAGGCCAATTTGAGCGGACCACGATTCTATCTTCTAAAGAGCAATCTTCGTCAAATAAATACAATTCTTCGTTAGTATCGTTGATTGCTCCTGTATAGATAAAATCGGCTTTGACATTAGGAACTGAATTATCGTCTGTTCTTTCCAGAAGATAAAATGATTTTGGTAACAAGACGGTACCAGAAGCAAAAACTATTTTAATTTGGTGCTCTTTATCAAAAATCTGCCATCCCGAAATATCCACAGAGAAATTAGAGATATTTTTTAATTCTATCCACTCGTCACTTGCAGAATTTGAGGTACCCATCCATGCAATTTCATTAAATACAATCCTGTTCTGACGAGGACTGACATAGTAAGAAGGCTTTGGACATAAAAGATCTCGTCCTATCTCCTCTTGTCCTATTCCTTCTATTTTTTTCCACTCTTCTTCTGACTCTTTTTGTTTTATTTCTGGCTTTTCTACCAATTTTGTCTCTTGCTTTTCTTGATTCTCGGTCTCTTCTGAAGAAATATTTAATTTTTCCTGACCCAATAGATTCGATATCTGCTGATTAATTAAATCTATTCTTTCTCCGATATCATCTAATTCTTCCTGAATCTCTTCCAGACTTTTCCCTTTCTGTATTTTTTCCTTGATGTTGGAAGGATTCACTTCTGCAATCTTTTCCTCAATAGTAGAAATTTCTTTCTCGACCTCTTCTATTGGTTGTTCTGATTCTTCTATTGATTGTTCTGATTCTTGAGGTGGCTTCTTCTGCTTTTGAACATCTTTCTGTGGATAACTTCCTTGCGAGATAAACAATGAGGGAGTTGTTTCCACGATAGAAGCCGGTGAAAACGGGTTTATCTCTGATAAATAAGATTGAATTTTATCCAAAATATTCTCTATTGAATTTCTGATATTCTCTCCTTTCTTGCTAATCTTGTTTCTTACATTGTCTATTGCTTTTGTTATTCCAAAACGATGTACTAAAGCTTTTGTCTTTTCTATTCTGTTTTTAATACGAAAGTAATAATCTCCCAAAAAAGGAATTTTTCTGATATCTTCTTCTTTTTCTATTTGAGAAAAATCAGGCATCTTTTCATTGAATTTCACTTCTATACTAACTGTCCTATCCCAGTGATAATCGCCAAGTGTCCTACCTACTTTACCTTTTATACGAACAATAAATGGAGGAATTTTTTCCTTCCCTTGAGTCCGCCATGTCCCAAAATCCCAATCAAAACCCAATAAACCACCTATTGAGCCTCTCCCTGTTTCTGGTTCGATCTCGTTTGGCGAATAAAATTCTACTGCCAATTCTCCCGAATTTTCATCAAGCGAATGGTAAGCCAGATTGTAGTAAAAAACTATCTCTTGGTAATTCCCTTTATAAGAAGTAAAAGAATCTTTTAATTTCCCACTTGCCACTTTAATTTCGTTCTGCAAAAACCAGTCAGTTAAGTCTTTAACTGCTTTTTTAACACTTTCTTTCTCAATTTTGTCCAATATTTGACTTACATCAGGAGAAAAATATAAAAAAGCGGCTAATTTAGCCACTCTCTCTAATACTTCCAAAGGCAAATCGCAAAAAGCATAACTAAGTTCTCTTTTCTGAATGGCATTTCTTACTAAAAACAGTGCTGCTTGCTTCTCTGGTTCAGAAAATTCTTCAGAAGCAGTAATATCGATCCATTCATTTATTATCCCTCGTTGAATTGAGATAAGTAAGTGATGGGTATCTAATTCTGGAAGTTGAATGTCCGCTAAAATCCTGGAAGGTAAAAGTAAGAAAAATACCAAAGAAATGATAAAGAAAACCCTCTCCCTCATAAAGGAAGCTATTCCAAGGATAATGTATCTAAAAATTTATTAAATTCTTGGTTACAAGTTTCTATTTCTTGAGAACCACTATATATACAAATACTATACACTCTATCTTGAGAGGGAATATAGACTGCATCTCCATACCCTAGCACTTTATCCAGAAACTCATTTCTCAAAGCATTTATCTGTTTTATTTCTACTGACACAATCCTATCAATTTCTATGGTAGGACTAGTATGCATTTCTTTAATTCTTTCTTCTATCTCATCAATACTCATACTTTTATATATAACAGCCACTTCAATCATACATCCCTTTTTAAGAGGAGGACGCAAAGGTCCAGTAGGATATACACTCTCAGCATCAGGACTATAAAGCACTACAGATCCTTCATCTACTTCTACCTTTTTGACTTTCCATCCTTCTGGAACCTTGAATTTCAATCCTGCTTTTAAGTTTTCTACAACTTTTCCTTCGTTGCTTTCTTTAATCACATAATCATCGGGGCTTCCTTTTATTTCTCTCTTATTTGTCTTCCACCAAAAAACTCCTCCAGCAATAATAAGGAGGACAATTAACAAAAACAGAAAAATTGAGTTTTTTTTCATAAATCAAAAAAACGAGCTTTAAAAATAAAAAAACCTATTTTAATATAATAGTCCTTTATCTTGATCTTAACAACTGTGGAAAACTATCAATTTTATATAAATTCAAAAAGAGAAAAACCCTCCAAGCAGAGGGTTAGCAATATCATAAAGAACAAAAAGGGGAAGGAGGGGATGGAAGGTCGGGAAATATAAAATATAAAAAAGAAAAATAAAACCTGGAGTATCCTTTTTTCCCGACCTATTTCTAGTATAAATGCTTTCTAATAAATCTGTCAATACCTATCTTCCAAAAAATACATTAAAGGAATTCTGAAGATCAGCAAACACAGAAGCAGACTCATTACGCAATAGAGTCATTAATAAAACAATCCCTATAATACAAACAATAATTCCAATTAAGGTATCTAAAATGAGTGCGTTTTTATCCATATTCTTATAACTTATTTAAGAGATAATCGCGTTTCTCAAAGAAATAATTTGCTTGCTCTAATACTTTTTTTTCTGACTCTTCAGGCGAAAGCATAGCAATCTCTTCAAAAAAATGAGCTACTCGCCCAAAATAAAGAGACCGCAACGCCTTTATTATCTCGGAGTCCTTTTCTTTATTAAAGCAGTAAATACTATCATAAATTATTTTTATCCATACGTCAACCCCGATCTGAGGAGTTTTGCCATTTTCTTGCTGGATTTGCTCAATAATTTCTTTAGAAATACAGTCTCCAAGAATATCTCTGTAAACACCAAATTCTGCCTGAAATAACTTCTTGAAGTGGCTGCTATCAGGGATAGTATTTTCTATCTTGGGAATATCTTTTTCTCCCAGCATTGACACTTCTTTTACTTTTTCCACAAGCTTAATTTTTTCTATATTATCGTTAATAATCCCAAATAATGTAGAGGCTACTTGTATAAACATCGGACCAAGATTTGGAGCACTAGGCTTATGAATCTTATTAATTAGATTCACTTGACAAAGAGGAAACTCCGATAGAATTGCATAAGTACTCATAAAAACATCTATACCATATTGATTCACTTGTTCTGACCATTTCTGATTTAACCAAAAATCGACCAACTCATTCGAAAACGAAAATTCTCCCCCAATAGGCTGACGGATATTTACTCCGAACAATCCATAAACAAGAGGAAATACAATTTGGTTAGTAATAGTAGCATCGTCTTTCTTTCTTGCATAAAAAGGAGCAGCATATTTATATTTCCCTGAAAAAATAGGCTCGGCTAAATGTTTTACCCAGATCGGTTTTATGCTTTTTAAATCCGCATCTACCACTATTCCAACTTTTGCTTTTAACTCTCTAAACAAAGAAAAAAGATTATAGAAATTATAACCTTTTCCTTTTACTCCTTGAGGAGTACTAATATAAATCAAGGGTATCTCTGACTTGGAAGATAAAAAAGCTCCTTTAGTATTATCCGGAGAATTATTATCTACATTTATAATCACACTTTTCAGTCGAGGATAATATTCCTTCAGACCACGTGAGACCTGCTCTGTTACGAAACTAATAGTAGATGCTTCGCTGTAAGAAGGAATGCCTACCACCAAATCCGCTTGTTTTACATTTGATGGATTATAGATCTCATCTATCATACTTTACATATGTTGCATCATCTTTTGAGCTGCAACAATCTGCATTTTCTTGAATGCTTCATTTATACACCTTTTTAAAACCTCTGATTGTTGAATATGATCAAGCTGAGGATTCAACTGGATTTCCTCAACTTCCATCTTTCCGTTCATAACAATTTTTACACCTTCCTTTTGAATCTCTATTTTCTCTTGAGCTAAAGATTTTTGTATTTCTTTTAACTGTTTCAATTTTTTGAGATTCTCAAACATAAATTTAATAAGAAAAAGTCCAGTAGAGAACTGAACTTTCTCTTTTTTCTGATTTTATTATTTTATCTTTTCTTTGTCAAAACTCTCCAGTTTTTTATAGAGGGAAGATTTCTTGGTAATAATCTTGTAAATATTCTCAATAAAATCTCCTCCCGCATATCCTACAATAAATCCAAGCGCTGGCGTAAAAGAACCAAGAAATTCAAAACCCAATTCTTTTATTGCCCCTGCGCACAGAACTCCAATCACTCCCGAGATAAACATCATTGTCAAAAAATAAGGAAGATCAAAACCCACATTTTTATAAGAAAATTGATGCTTCACAAAACCAACCAGTCCTCTTACCACTCCGCCCCCAAAACCAGCAATGAGAATTTGGAGATACATAAGAATATAATTAGTGAGACATTATCCTCACATATTTAATAGTATAATCAATAGGTATATGAATCTGGGGAACAAAATCAGGTAAGGGATAAATTTCTAGCATCCCTCCAGGGGGAACCCAAACAGTGGGAAGGAGAGTAAAAGAAAAACTTTTGCTTTCTCCTGCGTCAAGACTTATTGTTGTTTTACACCAGAAATTATCATCACCTGCCTCGCGATTACACTCGCTTTCTTTTTGGGCCGGTAACAAAGAAAACCCAGATTCTTTTCTTAAACCAAATTCAATATTATTTAAAGGAATCGTCCAATTGTTTATCACCTCTATCTTTACCTCAAACGGCTGATCAACCGTGACCATTTCTGGAGCATCCATATCGATACTCACAGCGGGCTTTTCTTCAAAACATTTAGAAATCATCACATCATCAAGATAGTATACTGTCTGTTCAGATGCTTCTGGCAAGAGAGGATGCCAGGTTGTTTTTGCTATTTTTCCTGAGATAGCACCAAAGAAACACTCGCCAGTCTTGGAATCAACACACGCATCTATCATACCTACTTTGTTATATATCTTTGCTGGAACTTTTCCTTCCTCGCAGCTAAGACAGAAACCTCCAAAGGCACACCCCTCTTCTTTTTCTATAAATATTTTATCTAGATTAATCTTTTTGCCTACTTTATTCTTTAAATCGCCCCACCCCTCCCAAGAAAGCTCTGGATCGTCTAGCGAATAAGAAACAACAGGTGGGGAAACCGGTGTCGGACGAGGAACTATCAAATAAGCAATAATCCCTATAACTGCAACTACAATAACGATTACCACAAAAAGAACAATTTCTTTTAAAAAATGATTTGAGAATAAATTCTTTTGATTTTGATTGTTGTTCTCGTTTTGCTTTTCTGTTTCCATGTTTTTTATTGTTAATTATTTTATTTTTGATTATTTTATCTCAAAACGAGCCGAAGAATCATTTAAACACTCCCATCTATCCACAAATAAATGATAGTCATACACTGGACATTTTCCGTTTACCTGACCCGGCTCGCACTCTATTTCTATTTTCTTTAAAACTCCTTCTACCTTAAGAATACCCTCACAAGAAATGTTTTCTTTTGAATGTAGCATCACCTGTTTTCCTTCTGTTAGATCAAGATATTCAGAATAAGCGTATTCTTTATACTTATCTGCTAATTCAGGGGTAACTACATGTTCTCGTATCAAAGATGCAATACTTCCTTTAAGAGAAACTTTCTTGCCGTCACAAAGATTGAGCGAAGACCTACAAAATTCTTTTGAAGCAAGGACTACCTCTGTCTCACTACGTCCTTCTTTTTGCATAGCCAAAAATTCCATCCAAGTTATATTTGCAACCAAAGAAGCAAGGCACAATATAATAAGAATAGCTAAAGGTGTAGATATTCCTTTATTTAAATAATTATACATAGTTTTGTAAATATTAATTATTACTCCATTTTACCAAAAAATCGCCAAAAAGGCGATTTGAATAATCAACATTGTTAAAACATTACCTCATAGTAATTAACAAACTCACTCCAAAAATTTAAAAGTAGAAAGGATCTGGCTAAAAAATCTTTCTTTACTATAGAAAAGAAAATTAGCTTAATTTCATCTTAGAAAACGGAATGTTTTTGCAACCTCGGTAAGTTCCTCAAAAGCGTCATACACATTGAAAGGGAATCCATACATTTCTGCTTCCTTGATTGCTTGTTCTCTTTTTACTGGCCAGTTAGTAAATCCATACCCAGCTACAATTATCTGAATACGATAACACATATTATCCCGCAGCGTACTAAATCGTCGCATAGAAAATCTGTTTCCCATACCAGCATCACTAAACTCAGTTCTCATAAATCTGATCCCATTTATTATTTCTTCCTCACTTTCTCTTATCCTCGCCGAAGAAGATAAGCAATCACTTAAAGCTTTCGTAGAAGTCCCAATCTCAAATTCAATTAAAGCAGAAATCTCTTTGGTAGACCCAGGCATTTTTAACCGTTTTAAAATTTTAAAATCTTTTTCTTCCTGAGATTGATAATATAAATAATAATCATGATATTTCGTGTCTGACTCAACTAAATACTTAGGGTATGTTACCTCAAATCCATATTTCTCGTCTTTATAGGTTTCTTCATTAGCAATCTTTTCTGACTTTTCTGGCTTTCCTAAAAATCTAAAAGTGGAAAGCATTTTGTTAAAAATTTTTCTATTCTCTGCTTCCCACATTTTTCTCTCTTCCTCATTTCGGGGTGTGTCAATAATCTGATAGGATATCTCATAAAGTCGTAATCCTCTCGGTAAATAAACCACATCTGCCGGTCCCTCTCCTCCTGGAGGTAAACCAACAAATTGATTAAGTCTCACTCCCCGAACTCCATCAATAACGACATACTCACTCTTTCTATAACTTCTTTTGATCCTCTCAAGCGAAAAAGAAGATGGAATTTCACTAACACATACCGTAAAATTACTTAAAGCATTTAGCCCAAAATCTTCATCAGTACTAGTCCATTTATCGCTTTCATGATAAAAAGATACTTCGATTAAACGATAAAGAGAGCCAACAGGAGAAAATTCTTCCGTGAAGGAATAGCGAATATCAACACTCTCCCTCATATCCGGATACTGTATCTCAAATCCATACTTTTCACTCCTTCCAATGCTCCAACCAGTTTCTTTATCTATTCCAACGACCTTAAAATCAGTAGTTTCGTCTTTCTTTTCCGAACGTTTTGTCTCTTTCTTTTCTGGAATTATAATCTCAGGCAATTCTATTCCTTGTTTCCACATCTTCCCATGCTCCCACCAAATAAATCCGCCTACAATGATAGCTAAAATAAGGATGATAGACAAAGCTACAGGTGTAGATATTCCTTTGTTGAGGTATTTGAGCATAAATTTAACAATTGTATTATAACCCTTTATTGATTATCTTACTCTGTCAAAAAATGATTGCTCGACAATTGCATTTACCGCTTAGAGAATTTACACAAGATACTAATTAGAAACCAACTCAAATCGACAACTCTTTTCATTCCATTTTAATATCTTATAATCAGTTTCTGGACAGGGCTCGCCTGAATAATGTGCAATAGCAGGAACTTTTTTAACTATAACTTCGTTACCTGAGAAAGTCATTTTTAAACCATATGTAGGCCCAGAAGCTGCTTCAATATAAGGGAAAGATATCAAAGGAATATAGGAACTACTATTTTCTTCTAGAGAAATGCTGTCTACAAATTGAACTCTTTTGAATTCTCCTTTATCTACTTTTATTACTTGAAGAGAATCATCACAACATGACCCATTAGCGCATGGCCCCGAAATAGAGGCAATATATTTTGTGCCATCGCTTTTGCAATTAAAAAATTTAAACGTTCCCCTATCGCCCCCTATATGGTAACTAGCAAGAGAGCCGGTTAGATCACTAAATCTCTTAAAGTTGATGGGAGGGGTAATTAAATCTTTGTTTTCATTAAACACTCCTAAATATGCATGATACAAACCTCCTACATGTGCAACCCCAGCAAGTTGAGCAATAAAGAGATATTCTCTAGCATAAGGAGTTGAAAAGGAACCTTTTATTACCTTATCGAGATAAAGAGTGGTGTACTCATCTTTTGAGGGAGACAGTATCTCATTACCTTTTATGCCAGCTAACGAAGGAAATATTTGTTTTAACATTTTCTCTTTTTCTTGGATCGAAAGATCGCCAGCAATGGTGAAATAATTATCACTAAAATCCTCAGCATAATATTCTCTTCCTTTAGTGCTCTCAATTAGAATAACATATCTAGAAGGAGGCAAATCGTCTGGAATAATCCATTCATATTTTCCTTCTTGAGCAGGAATATTACTCACAATCTTTCTTTCTGTTAGATAATCTCTCTCACTATTTGTCTCTTCTAACAAGATATTAACTTTTGATACTCCTCTCGATTTCCAAGATATAACACATTTATCTCCATTCTTATAATTCTCTCCTCCATTAGGAGATAAAACAGTAATATACCTTTCTTTATTAATAAACTTAAAAGTAGAAAGTATTTTGTCTACCAAAGAATCTAATTTTTGGTAGTCTGTTTCTCTTCCTTTCAAACATTCGGAATCTCCTCTCGGACAATTACTATATCCAATTGAGAAACTTAAAGATATATGTTTATTATCTTTACTTGTAACATACTCAAGTTCTTTCTCGCATGATCCCATACCACAACTTACTCCGCTAAGTTTACAATAAATTGAGGTATTAATTACTACTTTTTCCTGGTAAACATTGGGGTGATTCCTAGCAAAACTAGGATCTACAAAATCCTCTGGTCTTGGTTGAGGACCTGCAACAGGCCCCATATTAAGAGTTGAGCAATTGAAATCTGAACCAGCATCTTTTACTTTAATTTCAGGAGGCCAATCAGACTGACTAATATACTTCAATTCAATTTCTTTAAGATCTTCTGGATACTTTATCTCAAACCCATATTCTTCATTCTTATAGGTTTTCCAGTTAGAGGTATCAATTTCTTCTGTTGAAGTACTTTCTTGTGGTTGAGTAGAGGTAGCTTCTTTTTCTTCCTCAAGAACTATTGTCTTATCTGGAATCTTAACCTCTGGAAGGTTGGTTTCTTCCTTCTGTATCTCTGAATACTGCCAGAAGGTAAAGATACCTACAATAATGGCAAGGATTAGAATAATAGATAGGGCTCGGGGTGTAGATATTCCTTTGTTGAGATATTTGAACATAAAAAATATTTTATTAATAAAATATTTTATCAAAATTATCTTGTGTTGACAGAAAATTTTGAGAAAAACTCTTGCTCTTAAAGAATTTTAGCAAATTGAGAAGACACCAACAAACTACCTAGCAATTAACTCAAAACAGGTTTCCCTCCAAAAGTCATTCTTAATTTTGTTGCCCAGAACAGGGTTTATGCACGGTAATCCTTTCTGATTACCTTTCTTCTAAACAGAAGACAGAAAAGCATACCTGTTAAGAATCCTCCGATATGAGCCATATAAGCTACTGAGGTAGAAACACCCATATACAACAATTGATAAAGAAACCAAACACCCACAAAGAAAAAGGCTGGAATATCATATACAAAAGCTCGGTAAAATAAAAATATTAATGTCTTTATTTTATTGTAGGGATACAAAACAACATATGCACCAATTACTCCTGAGATAGCACCCGAAGCTCCCACCATTGGCATATACATATCTTTAGAAGAAGCCATAAAAACATGAATCAAACTTGCGATTACTCCAACCAGAAGATAAAAAGCAAGAAATCTTAGTGGTCCGAAATTAAACTCTACGTTATCTCCAAAAATCCATAAAAACCACATATTTCCTATCAAATGAAAAACTCCGGCATGTAAAAATAATGATGTTATTAAAGTAAAAAGTCTCTTGCCTTCTAAAATATTGTAAGGAATTACCCCAAACGTAGAAAGTGTTCCTTCCGGAGAAATACTGAAAATTGTAAAGATAAACACAAAAACATTAATTCCGATAAGAGCGAAAACAATGTAAGGAGGACTTATTGATGGAGCAGATTCGTCGTAGAGAGGAAACATAAATTAACCAATTACTAGAATTCCAACTCATTTACCTTTTCCCAGTCTATTTCGTTGAGGACGGTTATCTTGTTGTCGCCGATTATATACAAATAATCGTTGATATAAATTGCTCTTCTTGCTCTAATTCCACTCACTGCTTTTTGTAGTTTCAGTTCATCGTTATTATAAGAGAACACATATCCTCCCTTAGAGCCCGGCATAAAGAATATCTTGTGTTTTTTGTCTAAAAGAAAGGCATGATGGGTATTTAAGATATCCGACCAATATTCATCAAGAATATATTTATCTGCTTCAGAAGGATCGTCAGGAGAACTCACATCAAACAAAGATATTTTTACTTTTGAACCTTCTTTTCCTATACCAAGAACTCTCTCTTTTGTAATTGGATGAAGGTAAGAAGAAAAACCAGGAATCTTAAGTTCTCCTTTTAATTCTGGTTTTTGAGGATCAGATAAATCAAGCACATAAAACGGATCTATCCGACGGAAAGTCACTACATATCCTTTATCCTCAACAAATCTGACCGAATAAATTCTTTCTCTCAAGCCAAGATCTTTAACTGAACCAACAATTTTTAAGTCTTTATCCAACACATATACATCATTTGCTGATTCTCTGCTACTAATACCAATTGATCCCATTCCAAAAAATCTTTCTCCTACAGTAATGGCTATTCTCAGATGATTTTGATATTCATCGAGAGAAAACTGATTGAGCGGTTTCCCGGGAACATCTCCAGAAGCATAAATCTCAAAATCCTTCAATCCTATTTTTACTATTCCTGTTCTTTCTAAGTCTCTTTTGTGCTTTTTATAATAATCAGAAAGGCGATTGGTAAGTTCGTTTTCTATTCTTAGTCTTTCATCGTCACTCAGAGAACTAAAATATTTTTCAATAAGAACTTGAAACTCTGTCATCTTTGCTGCCTTACTTATATCGTATTCGGAAAGTTTGTTAAGTTTTGAAATAAACCAATCGGGAATTATATCCTGACACTCTTGATTAAAGAAATTAGCAAAAAATTCAATAAGGTCACCCCAGTAAGAATATGTGACATAAATCCCTTTAGTAGACATATAAACAACAGATGAATCAGAAGAGCCCACAAAGGAAATCTTTTTCTCAATTTTTCCAGAACGAGGATCAACAATCATAGCCGTGTAGGTAACATCAACAGGAACCGGCCTTATCGGATGATAGATATCAGTACACTTTACCTCTAAAGGAGCTCCTTCTATCACTAAAGGTTTGATTGGACAAGGTCGAAAAGTATTTATGGTTGTTTTTGTAACAAGATATAACTTTCCATTGTAAAGACGGGCACCGGTTATAAAGTTTCTCTTCTCGATTTCAATTACCCATTTCTTTTCCGGTGATTTAGGATTAGAAACATCATATCCATAAATCTTATCTCCTGAGAAAATCATCAATATATTGTCTGATAAAAGCAAATTGCCTATTTTATCAATTTCTTCCTCGATCTTTAAATCTGTAGGAGGAAAAGCTTTTATTACTTTTGTTATACCTTTAATCCAGTAAGGTATCCTCATTTCTTCACCCCATCCCCATCTCCAATACTCTCTTGCAGAGGAAAAATAAATCTCTTTTCCATCTGTTTTAACAATGTCTGGCTCATCAATTCCCGCCACCTGAACATTTGTTTCAGAAACCCGCTCAGGTTCCTCCCCTCCGAATGAGCCTTCCGCTCCTATCTCTAAAGGCATAGATAGGATCTCTTTTTCTTCCGCAATAGAACGCACCGCTCCTAAACCAAGGTATTGGAAAGAAGAAATTTCTGCTTCTTGAAGGTAAGATTTAAATTCTTCTTCCGAAGAAAAACTCTTAACCCCTTTTATCTTGGAATGGGGTTTCTTTGGTAGAACTTTCACAACAGGTATCTTTGTTTTTTCTATTACACACGAAAACAAAGAGCCAGGAAAACTTCTGCATTCCAAAATCAAATAAGCTCCTACCAGAAAAGCAACAATAATTATAATCCCTATAGCTATTTTAGAGTCAATTTCTTTCTTCATAGTTTTTGATTAAATTAATTTTTAAGCTAAAAAATTATAAAAAAAACTAAAGACCTTTATAATCTTGAATAAAATTACCAACTGAATAATCGTAAGTTTTTTCGGAAGAAGTGAAAAAACAAACAGGAAGTCTTTTCTCTGCCGGTGATACTTTATACTCTCACAATAGATTCCTTTACGAGGACAATCAGAGCAAGTACAAACCCAATCTTTAAAGTCTTCTTTTTGATAACAATCCATTAGATGTATTTTACTACAAAAATTTAAAGAACGAAAACTGAATTATCCCAAGAAAAGGGTCTTGACAAGGATGTTTGACTTTATATAATGAGCAAATTAGATTAGCATAAAGAATATTTCCTTTACAACTCAAAAGGCCGACCCAAAACAAAAACCCTTAATATTTTGGGTAAGGTTTATGACAAATAATGAGTTCTATTCTTTCTCCGGATACGATTATGAATCCGAATACGACTATGATTATGATTATGATTACGACTACAATACAGAAGAAGATTTCGATGAAGGATTAACAGAAGACTTCGACGAAGAATTAGAAGAAACAGAAATAGATGAATGGGAAGAAGAACCGGAAGAAATAGAAGATGATGAGTTCAGCGAAGAATAACAAATCCCGATTATAATCGGGATTTTTAATTTTTCAAATTTCCTAAATTTCCTAAAATAAAGGTTGACAACTATCAAATTAAAATATATATTTACAAGTATATTTATATTTGCAAAATGGAGGGATAAAGGTGAGGCTGAGATTTTGTGGAAGAGATATAAGCATAGAAGAAAAATTAGAATTTCCTTTGGTTGGAGAAACGATTCATAGAGAAAGCATTACTTACAAAGCTCTTTCTCAGAATAAAATCCAAATGATTATTAAATCAATCACCCCTATTGTGAAAGAGGGAATCTTCGTTGCTTTAGAATTCGAAGTAGAACAACTAAAGATTCTCTATAAAGAAGAACATGATGATGATGATGATGATGAAGAAGAAGAAGAAGAAACGCCTAGACAAGAAAGATACAAAGTAGCTAACCCTGAACAATGCAGTGATCTCCTCGTTTAGCTATTAACATCAATACTCTTTTTTGATTAAAAGAGAAACACTCTATAATATTTTTAGTATTTTTAAATATCCTGTAGATAA
>JAGGXC010000028.1 GCA_021163265.1 bacterium
AATTTAACTTAATTTAATTTAATTTTCTATGAACTGGAAACAATTTCTCAGACCTACTCTTCCCAAAATTGGTTGGTTTTTACTTTTTTGGATATTTATTATTCCTGGCCCAGTTTGTGTTCCTGATGGCCCTTGTTTTCTTTTTATGTTGCCTCTTTTGTTTTGGATTTCGCCTATTTGGGGAATTATTCTAACATTCTTCAGAGTAAGTCATCTTTTTCAACCTCAAATTATTTGTGGTCCACCTCTAATAAATTGCAAGGCTACGGGAGAGAATATAATTTTTCTCTACTGGATTCTTCAATGGATTTCAGTGATTGTCTCATATATTGTTGCTTGTATTATTGTCCGTTATTTTGCTCTAAAAAAGAAATAAAATAATTAATAGAATATGTTTAAAGAAGGCATACCACCATCTTTAATTATAATTGTCGTATTTGCTGTTTTAATTTCTGCAATAGCAGCAACGTATTGGCAATATACAAAGACTTATGAGAACAATAATGAAGAGGAATTGATTGGCAAAACGCCGGAACCAGAAGAGGAAGCGCCAGAAAATAGGAAAAGTATAATCAAAGAAAGTCAGACAGGAACAGAAAGTATATCAGAGAACAAAAATTTGGTTCGTAGTGATTTCTCTTATCCTTATCCTATTGAATGGACTTCTAGTTATACAAAAACTCGGTACTTCAAGTATAGCCTTACAGGTGTTTCTTTGGGAAAAAGAAAAATTCCTTCGTTTGTTGGTAAAAATACAGGAAAAGAAATTAACGCACTTACTTTATATTTTAAAATAGATAATGTAGGTCGATACGGAGCTAAAATATGTATAGATGTTTCTCTTAGAATGGTTCTAAATGAACAAGGAGATCTGGCTGCTCCTATAAACAAAAGATTCAACGAAGGATGTTTTGGGGACAATCAAACTTATTACGATCAGGAAGTAATTTTTGAAGTTCCTCCAGATAAGAAAGAATTTGTTATAACTACTGGTGGTGATTCTAATATCTTCTTTACAGTAAAAGTTCTAGACAATGGAGATATCAGAGTGATAAAAGAAGTTCCGGTTGGATAAAGCATAGATAGAACGTCATTTGGAATAGAAGTATTGATTTCCTGTATCTGGGATTCTAAAGATAATATAGCAGAAATAATTACCGTTAAAGTTATTCATCTAATTCGGAGAAAGTGGAGAAATTTTCTCCTTTTTCTTTTTGCATACTAGTTATGGTAGAATTAAAAAAAAGTGAAGTTTTTTATGAGTTATTCAAACAAAGCTGAGAGAGTATATTTTCTAGCAGGTGTTGCTGTTTTTCTTTTAGTCTTTGCATTTATTCTACCTCAAGAAGTAGGTGAGTATTCTTATTCTAATCTTGTAAACATTTCTTCTAATAGTTTTTCTGGTGATGTCTCTGAAGCTGAATCCAAAAAAAATAGTGGTCCAGAGAATGTTGTTAAATTAAAAACACAGCCACTCTATTTAAAAACTATTTCTGATCTAAAGTACGAATTTATTAACCAAAGAAAAGATTTTTTGGAAGTTAATCTTGATTCAATGAAGGTGAGGTTATATCGCCAAGGCAATCCAGAAAGAATAGTTTCTATTTTGACTATCGGTGATCCTCAGCAATGGGGGGGATCCGCAATAGGTCTCTATAAGATTATTGGTGGCAGCAAATCTAGTTTTTCTAGTGCTGCTGGGGTATATATGCCTTATGCTCTTCATTATTATGGAAAATATTATATTCACGGAGAACCATACTATCCAGGAGGTATCAAATATTCATCTGACTTCTCTGGAGGATGTATTCGTTTGAAGAATAAAGATGCAAAAGAAATTTATCAATCAACCAATCTTGAGATGCCTGTTTTGGTGATAGCTAAAGAAAAAGATTCTCCTAAATTTGTAGACAAAAAACTTTTTTCTTTATCAGGGATCTCGGCAACAGGTTATTTGGTTGCTGATTTAGAATCTGGCTTTGTTTTTACTCAAAAGAATTACAAGAAGCAGTTTCCTATTGCTTCTATTACAAAATTAATGACAGCCGTGGTGGTAGCAGAGAATGTTAACTTAAGAAAGTCTATTACCGTTAAGAAGGAGATGCTCGATGCTTACGGGAGTACAAAAGGGCTTGAGGTAGGAAAAAAATTCAGAGTGGTGGAGCTATTTTACCCTTTGTTAATTGAATCTTCTAATGATGCCGCAGAGGTTTTGGCTGCTTATTTAGGGAGATCTAGAACAATAGAAATGATGAACGAAAAAGCTAAAGCTATATTGATGGAAGACACCGAATTTGTTGATCCTCATGGTTTTGATAGGAGAAACATATCTACTCCTCAAGACCTTTTTCAGCTAGCAAGATATATTTGGTTAGCACGTCCCCTAATTTGGGAAATTACTAAAGGTAATCAAGTCTCCTCTTTTGGAAATATAAATTTTGATATTGGGAACTTATGGAACAAAAATATATTTATTTATGATCCTACTTTTGTTGGGGGAAAAACAGGATATACTTTTCGAACAGGTTACAACGCTGTTTTTATTTTTAAGTTTATGACAGAAGAAAAAGATATTCGTTATATAGTATTTATTGTTCTAGACTCAAAGAATTTAAGATCCGATACGCAAAAGCTCTATAATTGGATTTGGAAAAACTATTCATTATTGCCAGCGTCTAAGTGAAGTGTTTCCATTCTTCTTTGATAAAATATTTTATTTTTGTGATATAATAAAAAAACACATCATAAATATGGCTTTAATTGATACAACAATAGGGGTTTCTCAAAAAGAGAATCTAATAGAAGCAGCCAGAGAAGCTGCCAAGATGGCTCAAAAGGGATTACATCAGAAGCCAAAACTTTTGATGTTTTTTGTCACAATGGGGGTTTATTCTCGGACAGATTATCAAAAAGCATTGAAAGAGATATATGAAGTTTTTGGAAATAATGATATTCCCTTAGTAGGAGGACCGGTAATAGGCTTTTTTACAAGTGATAGATATTATTTTGATATTTCTCTAATAGGAAAATATTTGGGTTCTATTTTGAAAGGAGTAGAGAAGATATTTAAACCTTTTAGAAATTTTGGCGTAGCTGTTATTGCTATTTATTCTGAATATCTTTTTGTGGGAACAGGAATCGGTTCGGGTGTATTTAAAAATCCAGAAAGAGCAAGTAGAGATTCTATAAAAATGGCTTTAGATAATTTGGAATATAATCCATCGATTGCTTATTTAGCAATGGTTAAAAAGGGAATAAAAGATATTACTCGTTTTAGGCCTCTTAACGGATTTATTCTTACTCCTGGAAACAGTAAAAATGGTTTTCTTTTTGATCAAGCTCTTATAGAAGGAATTACTTCTATCACGAAAAGGACGACAAGGTTGATAGGAGGAGGATTATGTTCCGGAGTAAAAATAAAAAAAGAAGGTTTTGAATATCTTTCTCCTTCTGTTCAATTTTTTAATAAGAATATATACTATGATTCTGTTATTTCAGTTATCTTTGGTTCTGATCTTGAGATAGGGTATGGAACAGCTACAGGAGCGGTTTCGTTAGGAAAGGTTTTAGTTGTTACAAAATCAAGCGGGCATACAGTAGAAGAAATTGATGGAAAACCAGCAGCTAAGAGATTGAGAGAGTTATATAAAGAGATAGGTTTTAAAGAAGATCCCTTAGTTGTTGCATATAAAGGAGTATTGCCTGCTTTTTCAGAAGGAATCAGTGGTTTCTTGTGGCCAGTTATGCCAGTTGCTTATTCAGGGCAAAAAATTATATTTATGAGTTCCATAAAAGAAGGCACAATCTTAACTATTTCAAAGATAGACAGAAATTCTTGTATTAAAGCTATTTCTGAAGCAGTGAATTTAATGAAAGATGACATTAATACAGATGATTTCAACTTTATTTTTTATTTTTCTTGTCCTATTAGAGCTCGGATTTTAGGAAAAGATTATATGAAAGAAATAATCTTTTTAAAAAGAGCTTTAGGAAAAGAAAATATTCCTATATTTGGTATTTGTTCTGCAGGAGAGATTGCTTTTTATAAGTTAGGCGCTCCATTTGGTGCTACTGCCACGATTACTATGATGGGAGTCTCTAACCGTCTTGTCTCCGAAGTTTTAGAATAATTTTTAACAAAAAATATGAAAGACACCAAAGAGAAAGAAGAAAAAAGAAAAGAAGTGCTTGAGACTATCAGAAAGAGCATGTCTTCTGTTGCTTTAATGGTTTTTGTATTCTTTTTACTTTCATTAATTGGAGCGATTTTTTTTAGGATCTCACTCGCGAAAGAGATTTTTATTATTGAAATCTTATGGTTACTCCTTACTTATCCTGTTTTTTGGATTCATACTAAAATCAAAACCGCTGTTTGGATAAATAACTTTCATCTATTCTGGGTCTCTTGTGAGCTTTTGTTTTTAACAATGATTGTTCATTTTCTTGGAAGTATTGCATGGATTATACCTTCTTTTTATTTATTTTTTGCTCTCCATGAGAACTTTCTCTTTGGAAAATTACAAAGAGTTTCTATGCTTTTTCTAACATTGGGCTTTTTTCTAGGATTAGTTTTACTAGAATTTATTGGTTTAATTAATGCTTACAATATCTTCTTTCCTTCAATAAATGTTTATGGCAATTATCCTTACACAATTATGACTGTTCTAGTGATGCTTGGTATGATTATTTTTTCTTTTTTTACAACTAATGTTTTCCGAAGAGAATTACGAGAAAAAATAGAAGAAAAAATACGCATCAACAGAGATCTTATAAAAACCCAAGAATCATTACGGAAAGCAAACGAAGAGTTAAATAAAAGAATAAAGATGCTTGAGCAAATTCATAAGCTAACTCTCGACAGAGAAATGAAGATGATAGAATTAAAAGAAAAAATCAAGAAGCTTCAAGAAAAACTCAAAAATAAGAATTGACTTACCTTGACATTTTTATCTTTATATTGTATTTTATAATATAGGAGGTGAGAAAATAGAGATATGGAAATTGTTTGAAGTAGCTACTTTAAGCGGTTTGATTCGATGGGAGAAAACAGGGGAAATTATCGATCCGGTGGGAAGGAAGCTTAATTTATACAAAGGTAAGATAGAAGAAATCGAGATTCAGACAGATGCGCGGTATAAGGAAATAGAAGGGTTGTTAGGGAAAAGAAGGGCTTTTGCTGTATGTATGAAAATAGATACAGGTAATGAATCTATGGTTCTTACAAGTGATCCAGAAGTAATTCCCGGAGTTAAGCAAGATGATGTGTGGCTTTGGGCAACAATAATAGATAGAGCAGTGGTTGCAAGAAATCCACTTGATCTTTTAGCGAAAAAGTTGACTCAATTGCTTCTTGCAAAAAAATAGAGCTTTTAATACTTTTAATACGTAATAGATAAGGGATTTGATCCCTTCTTTTTTGTTGACATAGATTATATTTATGTTATAATCTCTTCCAAAGAAAGGAGGAGAGAAAGATGGAAAAAGCGGTAGAAAAGATAGTAGAAAGAAATAATAAAAGATGGTTAGTGAAATATGTTCTAGGGCCTCGACCAAAGAATTTTAGAGAGGTGCTAGAAGAACAAAATATAGATATAATAAAATAATATGAGGGATATTCCCTCTTTTTGTTTTTCAGTAGGGGATTATGTTGCTTGATTTCATTATTGGTTGAGTTAAAATAAATAATAAGAAAGAGATTTTTATGAATCTTGATTTTAATTTATTAAGAAAAAAAATAAAAGAAGAAATAAACGCCACAAAAGATCGTGCTGATTTGGCATTGGTTATCAAAAAATACATTGGCAAGAAAGGAATTATTGCTGAGATCTTATCTTCTTTAAAAGATTTACCTAAAGAAAAAAGACCCGAGATTGGAAAAAAAGCGAATCTTTTGAAGAGATTTATTCAACAAGAAGTTAAAAAAAGAGAAAAAGAGTTGAAACTTAAAGAAAGAAAAAAAAACGAGATCGTATTTTGATATTACTGTTCCTGGCAAAAAGCCGCTGCTGGGACATTTACATCCTCTTACTATAATCAGAAGAAAAGTAACAGGGATATTTGAGTCGATGGGATTTAGTGTAATCTCCGGGCCTCATATTGAGACAGAATGGTATAATTTTGATGCCCTTAATATTCCCAAAGATCATCCAGCGAGAGACTTATGGGATACATTTTGGTTAAAGAACAAAAAAGGAAAAGAAAAAATGCTTTTACGAACTCACACCTCACCGGTTCAGGTGAGGTATATGGAAAAACACAATCCGCCATTACGTATCATTGTGCCGGGAAGGGTGTTCCGTCACGAAGCCTCTGATGCATCGCATGATATTCAATTTTATCAGGTGGAAGGGTTAATGGTAGATACTGATATTTCTGTAGCTGATTTTAAAGGTATTATTCAGCAGTTTCTGAATTCCTTCTTTGCTAGAAAAATAAAGACTCGTCTAAGACCTTCATACTTTCCATTTGTGGAACCAGGTTTTGAGATAGATATTCAGTGTTTTATTTGCGGAGGCAAAGGATGCTCTACTTGCGGTCATACGGGATGGTTGGAGCTTTGTCCTGGAGGAATGGTTCATCCTTTTGTTTTGAAATCCGCAGGATTAAATCCTAAAAACTGGCAAGGATTTGCTTTCGGAATGGGCTTTGATAGGTTAGTAATGATGACTTATAAAATTAATGACATTCGGTTATTTTATAACGGAGATCTTCGCTTTTTGAATCAGTTCTAAATAAAAATATGTTGATATCTTATAAATGGTTAAAAGATTATATAAAAGGCACACTACCACCAGCAAAAAAATTGGCTGAGTTAATTACGATGCACAGCTTTGAGGTGGAGGAGATAAAGAAGAAGGGTAGCGATTGGCTCATTGATTTAGCGGTTTTACCAAATAGAGCCCACGACTGTCTTTCTTATATAGGAATTGCACGCGAGTGCGCTGTTATTATTCCTAGTTTAGATTATAAAAAACCGGAGTCAGTAATTAGAGAAGATTCTAAGGTTAAAACAGATGATTTTGTGGAGGTAGAAGTAAAAGAAAAAAATCTTTGTCGACGCTATACAGGTAAAGTCGTTATCGAAGTTAAGATAGCTCCTTCGCCAAAAGAAATTCAATGGAAGTTAAGAGCAATGGGATTGGAGCCAATTAATAATGTAGTAGATATTCTCAATTTTGTAATGTTTGAAACAGGTCAACCTCTTCATGCTTTTGATCTTGATAAGTTAGAAGGAGGCAAGAAAAAGAGACTTATTGTAAGAAAGGCAAAAAAAGGAGAAATTATTTATGCCTTAGACGATAAAAAATATATCTTGGATGATAATATTTTAGTAATCGCTGATCCAAAAGATGTTTTGGCTATAGCAGGAATCAAAGGAGGAAAGAAAGCAGAAATTAGCGAGTCTACAAAAAGAATAGTGATAGAATCTGCCAATTTTGATATGAAGACTATTCGTTATGCTCGTCAAAAACTCAATCTTCAGACAGATGCTTCTCTTAGGTTTGAACACGAACCAGATCCAAATCTTACTTTATTTGCTATAAATAGAGCTGTTCATTTAATTCAAAAATACTGTAATGGGAAACCGACATCTGGTATAGTGGATGTCTACCCCAAGAAGGTGTTGCCTCATAGGATTAAGTTAGATATTTCTTACGCAGAAAAAATGTTAGGGATCGGTCTTAAGAAAGAAAAAATAAAGAAGATCTTTAAGAAATTAGGATTGAAGATTATAAGTTTTAACAAAAATGTTATTTATTTAGAGATTCCTACTTTCCGCCAAGATCTCAAAATACCTGAGGATTTGGTAGAAGAAATAGGCAGAATATATGGATTTGAGAATATTCCGGCTAAAATACCTTTATCTCCAATTTTACCTTCTCAGAGAAACGATGATATCTTTTGGGAAGATTTTGCAAGAGATATTTTAAAAGAAGTAGGTTTCTCAGAAGTCTATAATTATTCATTTATAAGCGAAGAGATTGCCGAGAGTTTCTTTTTTGCAAAAGAAGATCTTCTGGAACTTGAAAACCCAATAAGTAAAGAATATAAATATCTTCGTCCTTCTCTCATTCCTAACCTAATTAAAAATGTAAAAGATAATTCAAAATATTTTTCCAAGATTAAGATATTTGAGCTGGGAAAAATATATAAACAGCCTGGTATTTTGGAAAAAAGAGCCTTAAGTGGTCTTGTGGCTTCTGAAGAAGAGAACGAAAGAGAAGGGGAGAATTTCTACTATCTTAAAGGAATAATTGATGTGCTTTTGAATAGACTAGGAATCTCAAATATTTGGTATGATGAATTTCAACCCACACCTGAAGAATCAAAGCTTTCTATTTGGGAAAAAGAGAAATGCGCAGAAATAAAAGTAGATAATATAGAGATAGGATTCTTAGGAGAAATTTCTCATGAACTTTTAGAAAGATTGGGTATTTCTTTCTCGGTTGTTGTTTTTGATTTTGATTTTGAAAAACTGCAAAAACTTTGTTTGGAAGAACATGAATATCAGCCCATCTCTCGTTTTCCTGCTGCAGTAAGAGATTTGGCGGTTTTGGTTCCAATAGAGACAAAAGTAGTGGAAGTACTTAATAAAATTAATCAAGCAGGAGGAATGCTAGTGCGAGATGTAGATCTTTTCGATATCTACCAAGGCAAGAATCTTCCGGAAGGTAAAAAGAATTTAGCTTTCCATATTATCTATCAAGCCAAAGACAGAACTCTTTCTAAAGAAGAGATCGATCAAATTCAGGCAAAAATTATTAAGGCTTTAGAAAAAAATCCTTATTGGGAAGTAAGAAAATAATATAAAAATTTATGAAAAAAGCAAATTCCAGAAAAATAAAGAAAAAAGTATCGAAAGAAACTGCAAAGGAAACCTCCAAAAAAGAGGAAAGTTATGGAGCAAAAGATATATATGTATTAAAAGGGCTTGAGCCGGTCAGGAAAAGGCCTGGAATGTATATTGGCTCTACTGGTCCTGCAGGTCTTCATCATCTTATATGGGAATGTGTTGATAATAGCCTTGATGAAGCTATTGCAGGGTATGCTAAGAATATAGAAGTTCATTTATTGCCAGAAAATAGGGTGAAAACAGTAGACGATGGAAGAGGGATTCCTGTAGAGAAACATCCTCAAACAGGAAAGTCAGCTCTTGAAACTGTGATGACTACGCTACATGCCGGAGCTAAGTTTGGAGGAAAGGCATATCAAGTTGCAGGAGGGCTTCACGGAGTAGGGGTTTCTGTTGTTTGTGCTCTGTCGAGGTGGATGAGAGCTGAAGTTTGCAGGGGTGGAGAAAAATATTTTCAAGAATATTCAAAAGGAGTTCCTAAGACAAAAGTTAAGAAAGCAGGAAAGTGTTCTCAAACAGGCACCACTGTTATTTTTGAACCAGATCCTGAGATCTTCAAAGATATAAAATTCGATCGCACTAGAATCTTAAAACATCTTCGTCAACAGGCTTATTTAACCAAAGGGGTTAAGATTACAGTAAAAGACCTTAGAGCTAAAGAACCAGAAAATCATTTTTCTTATACTTTTTATTTTGAAGGAGGATTAAAATCATATGTAAAATATCTCATTCAGAATTCAGAACCACGCCAGAAAAATATTTTCTATACTTCAGGTGAATCTAACGGAGTTAAAGTAGAAATAGCTTTTCAATATACCGAAGAAAGAGAATGTTTTGAAGAAAGTTTTGCTAACAATATTTATACTGGAGAAGGAGGTACTCATCTTACTGGTTTTAGAACGGCTTTAACAAGAACATTAAATGAGTATGCAAGAAAGGAAGGTTATATTAAAGAAAATGAAGAAAATCTTACAGGTCAGGATGTAAGAGAAGGGTTAACAGCAGTTGTTTCGGTGAAAATAGAGAATCCTCAATTTGAAGGACAAACAAAAGCTCGTTTGGGAAATCCTGAAGCAAAGAATGCAGTGGAGAAAGTACTCAGTGAAGGATTAGCTGATTTCTTGGAAAGAAACCCTCAAGATGCAAGGATTATTATTGAGAATTGTCTCCTAACACAAAAAGCCCGCAAAGCCGCAAAAGCCGCAAGAAGGACAGTTTTAAGAAAAGGAGCTCTCGGAGGTCTTACTTTGCCGGGGAAATTAGCTGATTGTAGCTCTCGTAATCCTGAAGAATCGGAACTCTATATTGTTGAAGGAGAAAGTGCTGCTGGATCAAGTAAGCAAGGTAGAGATAGAAGATTCCAGGCAATACTTCCTTTGAGAGGTAAAATTCTTAATGTAGAGAGAGCTCGTCTTGATAAAATTTTGTCTTCCAAAGAAATTAGATCTTTAGTTATTGCCTTAGGAACGGCAATTGCGGAAGATTTTGATTTGAGCAAATTACGTTATCATCGGATAATTATTATGACTGATGCTGATGTTGATGGAGCGCATATAAGAACTCTGCTTTTGACTCTTTTTTATAGATACTTCCAGCCAATAATTGAAAGAGGTTATTTGTATATAGCTCAACCTCCTCTTTATCGGATCCAAGCAGGAAAAAGGGTTGAATATGCTTATACTGATGCTGATAAAGAAGAAATTGTTGAAGATATGAGAAAACAAGGATTAAGCCCGAATATTCAGAGATATAAAGGATTGGGCGAGATGAATCCAGATCAGTTGTGGGAGACCACAATGAATCCTAAAAATAGAACACTGCTTAGAGTGACTATTGAAGATGCCAAAGAAGCCGATCGTATTTTTGATACTCTGATGGGTAAAGAAGTTTTGCCGCGCAAAAGATTTATTCAAACTCATGCCAAGACTGTTAAAAATTTAGATATATAACAGAATTATTAAATTTAAACAAAGGTCTTTATTAATCTTTCATCTCTAGTAAAAATATGCCAAGAAACAAAAAAGTTTTATCTTTTATTATATTTTTGGTTGCCGTTGGGCTGCTTTTTTCTTTGAATCCGAATTCGGGAGGTGCAGTGGCAGAAAAACTATTGAAAATCAATCCTGTTAGCTCCAATAATGTTGAAACTTTATACACTCAGATAAAATCACTTCAAGAGAGAGTTTCTATTCTACAGAGAGAAATTAAAAGTCTTAAGAAAATAGAAACACCGGCAATATCTGTCCCATCGACACCTTCTTCTGGTAAGGCTCCACTGACTTCGTCAAAGATCATCAAACTAACTCCTGCCAAGCTAACCCCTGTTACTCACTGGTGTCATAATTTTGTACAAAAATTAAAATACGGTTCAGAGGGTCCAGAGGTTATTGCTCTTCAACAAGCTCTTCAAAAAGAAGGATTTTATAAAAAAGATCCGAGTGGTAAGTTTGATGAGTATACTGCTTCAGCAGTAGTAGGATTTCAGGAAAAATATGCTTCTGATATTTTAGCCCCGTGGGGGTTGGAGCACGGAACAGGATATGTGGGACGGACTACTATTAAAAAATTAAACGATCTTTTTGGTTGTGGGATTACTATCATTCAAAGTAGATCAGTAAGAATGATTTCGCCCGTTGGTGGAGAAGAATGGAGAATAGGGGATACTTACCAAATTGAATGGAAGTATTATGGATTTGGAGCTTCAGATTGGGTTATTATTTATGCTGATCGAGGTATACGTCCCATTCCTATTGTTCTTGAAATAGAAAAAATAAAAGAAAAGAAAGATTTAAATACAATGGAAAGAGTTTCTAGTATTGAGGGAGTATTTACCAAATATTCAGGAACAAAGATTATCAAAGCAGGAACAGTTCAAGAAGTTAGTAATCCTTATTCTTGGACAATTCCTCTGTCTTTTGAGGAAGGAAATTACAAGATTGGAGTGATAATGATAAGTCTTGACAATTTTGATTTTGCTCAGGATGAAAGCAAAGGATGGGTGAAGATTGTTAAAAAAGAAGAAGAAAAAATAGTTGTTTCCTCTCCAAACGGAGGAGAGCAGTTTGAATTTGGTTCCCTTATTCCCATTAAGTGGAAATGCAGCGACTCTTTAGAAGGAAAAATGATTCATATAGTATTAGAAGATTTCAGTCAACACAACAAAGAGGAGTTTGACTTGGCTGATGTAGAGTGCGAAAAAGGGAAGTATGAGTGGAAAGAAAATGTGGGGGTAGAAAGTAACTCGTATAAAATAAAGATCTATCTCAAAGAAGATCCTTCTGTATATGATGAAAGTGATAATTATTTTAATATTATAAAAGCGTTTGCTGCAGGTTATGATGCTTGTGAATATAATGGAGGATGGTCAGAGCCTGAGTCAGCAGCTAAACGGTGTGGTTGGCCGCCCGGCAGGGAAGGATACAAAAAAGATTGCTGCTGCTGTTATTTGAAGTCACATATTCACGATTTAAGAGAGAAATTTGAAAACAAAAAAGTGTTTATTGAATATCGACCAGGATTATATAAGGGTTGTTCTGATACAATGAAAGTATATTCCTCACTAGATGGAAAAAGTTGGAATAGGGTTGCGACTATAGCTGTTAAACAAGAGACTTGGCATCCTAAAACTACTTATCAGACTACAATAGAAGTTCCTGGAAGTTTTAGGTACATAAAGATAACTATTCCTCATTGTTATAACGATTATTCTTCTGCTCAGGTGGTGGGAGATATAAGTTATACTACCAGCACTTCTGCTACTTCTTCAGAAAAGATAGAAGAGGCTACTTCTACCGCCACAGATGAGACTGGAATGAAGATGATAGAAGATCAATTAGCTTCTGTTGCCGATGCTATCTCACGATTAACTGCCAAGATTAGTCAATTATTCCAAAGATAAATTGAAAGGTAAAGTGCCACCCAGCTCGCCTTGGCTTTTTATTGCCAAGGCGAGCTGCTGATATTATGAAAAAGGAAATTACTAGTATTGTATTTATTTCTATATTAGTTAGTTTGGTTTTGTTTTTTATTTTTGGGGTTGCTTTGTTTTTTTATGATTTTTTTAATTTTCTTTCTGCAAGAGGATTAACAGCGTCTTATTTCTCCCTTTGGGAGAAGTTTGAGGAAAGAAAGAACTCTTCTTTTACTATAAAGGCGGTGGGTGATATTATGCTTGATAGAGGAGTGGAGTATAAGATCAAAAAGGAAGGAAAAGGTAATTTTAAGTTTCCTTTTGCAGAAATTGCTAACGAATTGAAAAATGCTGATATCTTGTTTGGAAATCTTGAAGGACCAATTTCAAACAGAGGTATAAAATCAGGAAGTATTTATTCTTTTCGTATGGATCCAAAAGCAGTAGAAGGATTGCAATATGCAGGGTTTAATATTTTATCGTTGGCGAACAATCATATGTTTGATTATGGAAGAATTGCTCTCAGAGACACAATGAATATTTTAGAAAAAAGCAATATCAAATACGTGGGAGCGGGAGTTGATGAAAGAGAAGCTTATTCTTTTAAGATAATCAAGGTAAAAAATACGAAAGTTGCTTTTCTTGCTTACACAAATCTGGGACCTAAGAGTTGGAGAGCAAAGAAAAATGTGTCTGGGATAGCATGGATTAATGAAGGTTATTTTTCGCAAATTAGAGAAGAGATAAAGAAAGCAAAGAAACAAGCAGATATTTTGATTGTTTCTCTTCATTCAGGAATTGAATACGCCTCCTTTCCTGATGATTTTCAGAAAAGATTTGCCAAGCTTTGTATTGATTCTGGAGCTGATGTGGTGATAGGGCATCATCCTCATGTTATTCAACCGCTCATAAGATACAAAAATGGATGGATTGCTTACAGTTTAGGTAATTTTGTTTTTGATCAGTCTTTCTCTTCTGAAACAATGAAAGGGCTTCTATTGGAAATAACAGTTAAAAGTGGTAGAATAAGAGAAGTAAAAGGACGGGAGATTAAAATATCAGAGGATTTTCAACCATCGCTCTAAGGTATTTGACAGAATGTCTTAATTCTGATATTCTTAAAGAAGTAGCCCGTCAGGGGCTTTTTAGATAGAGAAGAAATATACATAAAAGACAATAAGAATAAAAATATGTTTTCTAAATTAGCTACTTTTTTGAAGGAGGTTTATCTGGAAATTAAAAAAGTTAACTGGCCCACAAAGCAAGAAGCTTTGAAGTATACATTGATTGTGATTGGTGTTTCAGCGGGAGTAGCGCTGTTTTTGGGAGGACTCGATTTTATATTTTCCCGTCTCTTAAATATATTTATTCTTCATTAAACTTCTATGCCACGTCAAAAACTTCCAAAAGAGAGAAGATGGTATGTGATTCATACTTATTCTGGATATGAAGATGCAGTTGCTAAAAACTTGAAGCAACGAATTGAGAATTTGGGTATGGAAGACAAAATTTTTAATGTATTAGTTCCCAAAGAAAAGAAGATCAAGATAAAGAACGGAAAAAGGAAAGTAGTAGAGGAAAAAATTTATCCAGGGTATATCTTGGTTGAAATGATTGTAACCGACGATTCTTGGTATGTAGTGAGAAACACTCCACGTGTTACCGGTTTTATTGGAGCCGGTACTACTCCTATTCCGGTGAAATTAGAGGAGATAGAGAATTTAAAGAAAAGAATCGGAGTTAAAGAGCCAAAATACAAGATTGAATTTAAAAAAGGAGATTTGGTTAAAATTATAGATGGGCCATTTAAAGATCTAGATGGAAAAGTTGCAGAAATTGATAATGAGAGAGGAAAAATTAAAGTTCTTGTGAATATGTTTGGACGTGACACACCGGTAGAGCTTGATTCCCTTCAGATTAAAAAGGTTTAAGAAATAAAATAATACTATTACATTCTTATGCCACGAAAACCAAAGGCGATAGTAAAACTACAAATTCCAGCAGGACAAGCTACTCCTGCTCCTCCAATAGGTCCGACTTTGGCGCAACACGGAATTAATATTTCTGAGTTCTGTAAAAGATTTAATGATGAGACAAAGGACAGAAAAGGCTGGGTTATTCCAGTAGAAATTAAGATTTATGAAGATAGAAGTTATGAATTCATTTTGAAGCAGCCTCCTGCTTCTGAGTTATTAAAGAAAGCAGCTGGCATTGAAAAAGGTTCAGGAGAACCAAATAGAAAAAAAGTTGCTTCTATTACAAGAGAACAACTAAAGCAAATTGCTCAACAAAAAATGGAAGATCTCAACACAGATGATATTGAAAAAGCAATGAAGATTATTGAAGGTACTGCCAAGAATATGGGAATTGAGATTAAATAATTTAAATATGATCCTTTCAGATAGAGATATCAAAAAATATATTCGAGAAGGAAAAATAAAAATTAAACCTAAACCGAATTTTGAGCAGCAGTTAGGACCATGTTCTCTGGACCTTCATTTAGGAGCTGTTTTTAAAGTTTTTAAACATACAGAGCATCCTTATATTGATCTGAAGAATCCAAAGGTTCCTATTGAGAAAATGATGAGGACTATTAAGGTTTCTTTAAAGAAGCCTTTAATTTTACGTCCCCGCGACTTTGTAATAGCAGTAACTAAGGAAGAAATTGTTCTTCCTGATGATATTATGGGTCGCTTGGATGGTCGTAGTTCTTTGGGACGTTTGGGTTTAGTAGTGCATTCTACTGCAGCAAGATTTGATCCGGGGTGGAAGGGAAAAGCAATAATGGAAATAGGGAATTTAGGCGTAATTCCTCTTGCTTTGTATCCGGGAATAAGAATATGTGCTATGACTTTTGAAACTTTATCTTCTCCTGCTGAAATACCATATCTTAAACAAAAAGATCACAAATACGCAGGTCAGAAAACTGCAAAGGCCAGTTGTATACATAAAGAATCTTATTAGTTTTAAAATGCTCACAACCGCAAAGTTAAAAGTGAAATTTTTAGGAATTTTACCTATTTTTAAGCAAAAAATAGGTTTTTTTAGTCCTCAAGAAATTGTTGCTTTCTCGGCTCTCCTTACTTTTAAAGGCAAATCCGTTCAAAGATTAATAAAAGAAAGCCTGAAGAAAGGAGAAAAGATTGAAGAAAAAATTAAAAAAATTTTGAGAAAATCATCTTTGCGTGGGCATGCTTCTCTTTCTACCACTCCTGTTCTTTGTTTTCTATATGAGGGGAGTAAATTCCTGGACTCTCTTCTTACAGGAATGTATTTTGGATCTTTTTTGGTCAGCTCTGGTAGAAGAACAAATACCACCTCAAAAGATATAGTTTATCCTCAGAGAATTCTCAAAAGCAAGAGAATTTTAGATATTTATCGTTCAAGTTCAGAAAAAACAATCAATTTTTATCAGTTTTTATGCGAGAAAGGTATTGGAAAGGATGTGGCTTCCAAAATTCTTCAATATGGGATTTATGGAACCGGAATTATTCAGTTGCCTCTCGAATCTTTTGTTAGTCTTAAAAGAGAGTATCAAATTGAAAATGAATGGATGCCGGAGGAGACAGGGATTTTGATTCAAAAAATAGAAAGTTATTTAAAAAAATATAAAGCGGATTTGTTATATACTACTCGCTTAATAGCTCCTCGTAATACTTATTTCTATCCAAACATTTTCAAAAATCCTGTTAATTCTAATTTGGTTCGTGAAATTGATTATGACCGAGAGAGAGGATTTAAAATAGTTTCTGCTGATATATATTTTACAGAAGGATTTAAGAAAGAGATTTCTTCTCTAAAGAAAAAAATTCAAAAAGTTGCTGGAGATAAAAAAAAGATAAAAAAGGAGTGGTATAACTTGCTTCTTCTACGCCGGAGAATTATAAGAGATTATAATTCTAATTTCAACATTAAAATTATTTCTTCTGTTCCTTGGCGAGTATGGGGAGAGAAAAAGAGACATCGAACCTGTCCTCAGGTGGTTGAATCGGTTTATTATTGCATTCAAAGGACAGTAAAATTATTTAAAAGTCTGAAAAAGCAAATAAAAAAAGGAGATTTGAGGAAGGAAGCAATTCAGGAAATTGAGAAATTCTTTTCGATACCTGATCTTATTAAATCCAATAAAGAATTTCTTCAAAAATATTTAGAAACAGCTTTATTTGCTTTTGAGAGTTACGATACCCTTATAAAAGAAGGGATAAAACCAAGAGATGCAATTTTTTTAGTTCCTCGAGCTACAAAAATTGATGTTCTTCAGGAATACAATCTATATAATCTTCTAGCGGGATATTACCCTTTAAGGTTGTGCCAGACAGCCGAAGAAGAAATGAGGAAAAATACCTTAAAAGAAATAAGAGCAATAAAAAATTTGCTTTCTCGGAGAGGATACAAATGGCTTGCTGATTTTATTTCTTCTAAATGTCATACTATTGGATTCTGTCCAGAAGAAAAATTCTGTGGTCAGATTATTGGGTTGGTTAGAAATTATGATCAACAATTTCATCAAAAGATGAAAGAAGATTTAGAAGAAAAGTTTCAAAAATTCAAAAGTGTTTCTAACTAAAATGAATCTTAAAAGACTTGACCCCCAAATATATAGTCTTGTTAAAAAAGAAATTTATCGACAAAGAGATGGTCTTAGTTTAATTGCTTCTGAGAATTATGCTTCATTGGAGGTACTTTCAGTGATGGGTACTCCTTTAAGTAATAAATACTCCGAAGGATATCCTCAAAAAAGATATTATTCTGGTAATCAGTTCATTGACCAAATTGAAAAACTGGCAATTGATAGAGCAAAAAAACTTTTTAGAGCTCAGCATGCCAATGTTCAACCTCATTCTGGCTCTCAAGCAAATGAAGCGGTTTATTTTGCACTTCTTAAACCAAAGGATAAGGTGCTTGCTTTTGATCTTTCATCTGGAGGTCATCTAAGCCATGGTGCGAAAATAAATTTTTCTGGAAGGTTTTATAGATTCTTTCATTACGGAGTTAATAAAAAAACTGAACTTATTGATTTTGATGAAATAGAGAAAAAAGCCATAAGATACAAGCCGAAACTAATTATTGCCTCAACTACTTCTTATTCAAGAAAACTTGATTTCCGAAAATTTAAGCAAATAGCTGATAAAGTAGGAGCTTATTTGATGGCAGACATTGCCCATATTGCTGGTCTTGTTGTAGCTGGTCTTCATCCTCATCCGTTTCCTTTTTGCGATGTGGTTACTACTACTACTCACAAAACTTTACGTGGACCAAGAGGAGGATTGATACTATCAAAGAAAAAAGATCGTTTTAATGGAACAGATTTATCTCAAAAAATAGATCGAGCAGTTTTTCCAGGAGTTCAAGGAGGGCCACTTGAACATGTGATAGCAGCAAAAGCAGTGTGTTTTAAAGAAGCAATGAAACCAAGTTTTATAACGTACCAAAATCAAATTATAAAAAATTCTCAAGCAATGGTTGAAATCTTTAAACAAGAAGGATTTAGGGTGGTAAGTAACGGTACAGAGAATCATCTTTTTGTAATAGATATTTCTTCTACTGAGCTTTCTTCTCTGTTTATACAAAGAGAACTAGAGAAGGTTGGTATTTTCGTAAATAGAAACAAGATTCCTTTTGATAAAAAACCAGCCTTTGAACCTTCAGGTATCAGAATAGGAACTCCAGCCATTACTACGCGAGGGTTAAAAGAAAAAGATTCTCAGGAAGTAGCCTATCTTATTTGCAAGTTAATTAAGAATATTCATTCGAGATCTATTAAAAATCAGGTTAAGAATAAAATAAAAGAAATCTGTAGAAAATTTCCTGTTTATTCCTAAGTTTTATTTGTTCTTCTATTGTTTTAAAGAATGTTTTTTAAAAGAAGAAATTCAATAGATCGTAGATGAAAAATGTTGTAGTCTCGTTTTCTTTAAATTTTATAGAAAAAATTATTTATGAGAGTTTTTGATGGAAAAAAAGAGGCAGAAAAAATTCTTGGAAGTTTAAAAAAAAGAATAAAACAAGAAGGAGTTTCTCCTTCTCTTGCTGTTCTGATTGTTGGTAGGAACCCCGAATCATTAGTTTATATAAGGAATAAGGAAATAGCTGCAAAAAAAATAGGAATTAAACTTGTTTTTTTTAAATTTAGGAAAAATACAAGAGAGGAAAAAGTAATCCAAACCATAAAAGATCTTAACAGGGATACTTCGGTGGATGGTATTATTGTGCAACTTCCTTTACCTAAAAAATTTGATGCTTCCAGAATTATAAATACAATCGTTCCCTGGAAAGATGTCGATGGGTTTTGCAAAGAAAACAGAGAACTTCTTAAGAAAGGGAAGCCATATTTTTTACCTGTGCTTCCTTGGGCGATTTTTATTGCTTTAAGAAATGCACTTTTTAATTTAAAAAATAAAAAAATTATTGCTTTGGTAAATTCTGATATTTTTGGACAAACAATTCAGCTTTTTTTGGAAAGAAAAAAATTAAAATCAATTATTTATTAGGAAGTTTAAAGAAAAATATTTCTAAACTAAAATCAGCAGATGTAATTATCTCGGTAAAAGGAAAACCTCATTCCATTAAAGGAAATATGATAAAAAAGGACTCCGTTCTAATTGATGCAGGTATAAGAGTGATTGGCAAGAAAATCCTGGGAGATGTAGATGAGGAAAGTGTATCTAGAAAAGCTGCTTTTTTGACTCCGGTACCAGGAGGGATAGGTCCATTGACAGTTGCTTTGCTTTTGAAAAATGTTTATTTAGCAAATAAATTAAAAAATAACTGAAAATATGATTTTAGGAATAGATAAATTGTTAGAATTGGTTAAACAAAAACAACTTGTCGAAAATCTTTCAGAAAGAGAGTTAAAGAATCCCGAGGGAGCGGGTTTTGATTTGAGAGTAGGGGAGATTTATAAGGTAGAAGGAAAAGGCTTTTTGGGACTTGAAGAGAGAAAAACTCCACAGGCAAAATTGATAGCAAGATATGTTCCTGGTCAACCAAGAAAAGTTTTTTTAAAAGGAGGTGAATATTATCTACTCAAAACAGTTGAGAATGTGAATCTACCTGAAAATATTTTGGCTATTTCTACACCGCGTTCTACTTTGTTTCGTTCAGGAGTTTATATATTTGGCGGCCAAGTTCCTCCGGGATATAGAGGGGGGCTTACAATGGGAATCTATAATTTTAGGAATCAGGATTTTGAATTAGAAATGGGTGCAAGAGTTATTCATATTATGTTTTTTCAAGTGGAAGGAAAGACAAATCTTTACAGAGGTCAATGGCAAGGAGGAAGAGTGTCTGCTCCAGAAAAGGAGAAGCAGATATAAAATCTTTTGCTGCTAATTCTTCTGTGATATAATAAAGGAATGGAGCGTGCTGCAGAAAGAAAAATTATATTTCACAAGTTCGTTGAATGGTATTTTTTTGAGCAACCAAAAGCTATTTTAAAAGGCTGGATGAACTTGCTCAAGTTTAATCTTGAGTTTTTTTCAGTATTTTTACTCTTGAAAACCTTTTTTTCTCCTTGGAAAAGATATACTTGGTCATATGGAAGAGGTTTTGATTTAAGGAGATATGCAGAAGCTTTTATTTCTAACGGCATATCACGAGGTCTTGGGGCGGTCTTGAGATTTTTTTTGATTTCTGTAGGTTTGATAACTGAGTTTTTTATATTTTTAGCTGGATTCATTGGATTGCTTTTATGGTATACTTGGCCATTTTTCTTGATATTTGTTATGATCTTGGGGATTAAAGTTATCTCTTGATTATGTTTAATTTTGATTTTAGAAAATCAGCAATTTATCAAGCAATTAAATGGCGAGGTATATTTGTTTTAGCTAAATTACTAAGAGAATTATTTTTGGCTGCTTTTTTGATCTCAGGCACCCTTTTATTTTATGGAATTTTGTTGGGAGATTTTTCAAAAATTCCTCTTTATATAACTTGGATAATTTTTATTTTGTCTTTGGGAGGACTTTTATTGTTCTGGATTGAGATTCTTTTTTTTGAGTTGAAAATTAAACATCCAAAAATTCGTTTCAGTCCGAAAGAAGTGCTTGAAACTGCAAAGGAAGTAAATTTAGCTGACCTTTTGGATTATCAATCTGCTTTTGCTATTTGGCAATCTATCCAATTTGCTAAGTCAAGAAAGATTCCGGAGATAAATTCTTCTTTGGTTTTTTATTTTCTTCTTGAAAACAATCCTGAACTGAATTTTGTTTTCTCGCGTCTTCTTTTATCGCTTGATGATATAAAGAAAATGTTTAGAGATTATTTTAAGTCTTTAGAGAGACTTTCTTTTAAAGAAAGATTTTCCGATGATTTTCAAAAGACGATTCTTGAATCAATTCATATTGCAGCTCAGAAATCACATCAGCGGATCAAAGCGGGAGACCTTTTGGTTGCTTTGGCAAGAAAAAATCCTATTCTTAAAAAATTTTTAATTAATGTGGGTCTTAGATCAGAAGACATTGAGAACTTAGTTTGGTGGATTGAATCAATAGAAGAAGAAATCAAAAGAGAAAAAAAGTTTTGGGAGTGGGAAAATCTAATTAAAAGAGGAAGCTTAGCAAAAGATTGGGCGGCAGGATATACAGTAACTTTGGATATGTTTTCTTATGATTTTTCTGAAGCAGTAAAAATAAAAGGTTTTCCTGAAATAATAGGGTACAGCAAAGAGTTAAAACAAATGGAAATTATTCTGTCTCGTCAAGAGATTAATAATGTTTTAATCGTAGGAGAGCCGGGGACTGGAAGAAATAGTGTTGTGGTTGCTTTTGCTGAGAAAAGTGTTTTAGGGAAGCTTCGTCCAGAGTTAAATTATAAAAGAATAGTGATGTTAGATCTCCCTAAATTAATCGCTCAGGCTCAAGGTGTGGAGGAAACAGAGTATTTATTAGATAAAATTTTTGCAGAAGTTGTAAAAGCAGGGAATGTTATTCTTGTAATTGATGAAATTCACAATTATTTAAGAGGAGTAACACAAACAGGCATAGTAGATATCTCGGGAGTGATTTCAAATTATCTTCATTTGCCTACTTTTCAGATCATTGCTATAACCACTTACAAAGGTCTTCATGAATATATAGAGCAACACCCCTCTTTACTTTCGCTTTTTGAGAAAATAGAGTTATCAGAACTTTCAGAGAAAGAAAGCTTAATGATACTGGAAAGATTAGTACCTGCCTTGGAAAAGAAACATAAGTTGTTTGTTTCTTATCCAGCCCTAAGAGATATCATTACTTATTGTGCAAAGTATATTCAGGACGTTCCTTTTCCCAAAAAGGCAATAGATATGTTAGACGAGGTAGTAATTTATGTTTCTTCTTTAAAAGAAAAGGTGGTTCTTCCCAAACATGTAGCTAAAGTGTTTACTGACAAGACCGAAATTCCAGTAGGAGAAATCAAAGCAAAAGAAAAGGAGAAGCTTCTTAATTTGGAAGATTTAATTCACAAAAGAATTATAGATCAAGAAGAAGCAGTAGAAGATATTAGCGATGCTTTGAGAAGAGCGCGAGCGGAAGTAACTGTTCGGAAGCGGCCAATGGGAACCTTTCTTTTTCTTGGTCCTACTGGGGTAGGGAAAACAGAAACAGCAAAGGCGCTGGCAGAAATTTATTTTGGTTCAGAGAAAAAAATGATCCGTTTGGATATGTCGGAATTTCAATCCGTTAATGATGTGGGGCGTCTGATAGGAAAACCTGGCCAGGAAGGGCTTCTTACAACAAGAGTAAGAGAAGATCCATTTTCTTTAGTTCTTTTGGATGAATTTGAGAAAGCTCATCCAAATATTTTAAATCTTTTCTTACAGGTTTTGGATGAGGGACATTTAACTGATGGGCTGGGGAGAAAAGTAAGCTTTCAAAACACTATTGTGATTGCTACTTCCAACGCTGGTTATCTTGTAATTCTTGAAGCTATAAAAAACAACATTCCTTTTTCAGAAGTAAAGGATAAACTTTTGGATTTTATTTTTAAAAAAGGGATTTTTAGACCAGAGCTTGTAAATCGATTTGATTCAGTTGTAATTTTTAAGCCTTTAGATAAAGAAAGTCTTTTAAAAATAGCTGAGTTATTGCTTTCAAAACCAAAAGAAAATCTGGCAAAAAAAGATATTGAATTCGTAATCACCGAACCTCTTAAAGAAAAAATTGTAGAATTGGGATATGATCCCACCTTTGGAGCAAGAGAGATGAGAAGAGTTATTCAAGATAAAGTAGAAAATGTCTTAGCAGAAGCTTTACTAAGAGATGATATTAAGAGGGGAGACAAAGTAAGCGTTGATCCTAGAGGTTTTAGATTGATAATTTATCCCCGATAAAAAACTTTAAAAAGGTCGATTTATTTAATGAAATAAACGTTATATTAAAAGTAATTAAAAAAAAATGAAAAGAATTATTGCTATCTTAATAGCTTTGGTTCTTGTCTCTGGAGGAGTATTTGCAGCCTTATATACTCAGACGTGGAATCCTGCGTGGAATCCTTTCAGGCCAAAACCCGAAGATGTTATTTCTGAGATGACAGAAAAAATGGAAAAATTGGATAGTGTTCATAGCGACTTCGTTTTTGATGTAAAAGAATTAGATAAAGGAATGTGGTTATCAGTAAAGACTGTTTCTGATGTAAATCAAAAAGACAAAGAGAACCTAAAAGAACATTCAAAGCTTGATATTAATTTGACTTATAACGAGAAAAGTTATCCTTTTGGTATTGAGACTGTGATTCTTGACAAGGAAAGTTATTGGAAAGTGACTAAGCTGCCTGATATTTCTGAACTAATTCCTCTTGTTGTGCCTTATTACATGGTTAACCTCTCGAGGGATCAAGAAGAAAGCTTGCAAAGAATTAGTCAGTTAATCAGTAAAGAAGTAATAGATCAATGGATAAAAGTTGATGAAGAAGAGATAAAAGAGATGATGGGAGAAGCATATTCTGAGGACAGTATGGAAACTCTTCAAAACCAACAAAAAGAGTTAGAGAAGAGATTGTCTAATGTTTTCAGGAACCACAATCTTTACAAAGTAAAGAAAGAGTTTCCCGATACCAAAATAGGAAATGTTAGAGTTTATCATTATTTGCTTGTAGTAGATAGAGAGGGTGTGAAGGAATTAATTCCCGATGTGTTAGATACTATAATAGATTTTTCTTCTTCCTCTATACCCTCAGAAGAGATGTCTCCCAAAGAAACAAAAGAACTATTAGATAAGTTTGATATTCCTGGATTAGTAGATAAGTTTTTTGAAAGATTAGGTGATATAGAATATGAAGTTTGGATTGGTCAGAAAGACAAGTATTTATACAAGACAAAATTTAACAAAGAGATAGAATTAGCAGATCTCAAAGAGATTATTTTGCAACACCTTGAAGAAGTCGCTTCTGTAATGGAAGGAACAATACAGGAAAAACAAGAAGAGTTGGAGAAGGTTAGAAAAGCTCTAGAAGGAAAGTTCGAAGAAAAAGTTACTATTTCAGGAGAGATGAATTTCTCTAATTTCAATAAGATTGATGAGATAGAAGCTCCTGAGGATTTTGTACCAATTAAAGACTTTCTTGAATCTTTGTCTCGAAAGATTCTCTTTGATCTAATGATGCACGGAGGATTTAATTCGCCTATGGGACCTGGTATACCTTCTCCTGGTATGCCTTCCTATAATATGCCTTCTGAGGGACTGCCGATCCCTCAATACTAGACAAGGAGGGAGGCATACTTTTCAAAAAACAGCCGTTTCTTGCGGCTGTTTTTGATTGGGGAAAATTTGTGGACAAATGAGCTTATTTTTGGTGTTGACATAAAGCTTAAAGTGGGATATGTTGTAATTGTAAAGGGAAATTGTGGATAAAAGTGGGAAAACCTCCCAGATTTGTGGAAAACTAAATTATGTTTATAGGGGAATATTCACATACCATTGATTCTAAAAAAAGATTGGCTATTCCTTCAAAATTTAGGAAAGACTTGGGAAAAAGAGCGATAATTACTCGAGGAATTGACAACTGTCTTGTAGTTTATCCTGTGAAAGAGTGGGAAGAATTAGCTAAGAAATTAGGTTCTTTGCCAGCCAGCCAGGTAGATGCTCGCCGTTTTGCAAGAATAATGTTAGCAGGGGCAATGGATGTGAAGTTAGATAATTTAGGAAGAATTTTAATCCCTGATTATTTAAAAAATTATGCCTCTTTGAAAAAGAATGTAGTAGTTATAGGTCTTTTTAATCGATTAGAAATATGGGATGAGAAAAAATGGCAAGATTATAAAAAGAAAACCGAAACAGTGGTTGGTGATATAGCAGGCCGTCTTAAGGAGTTAGGAGTATAAAATGCATATCCCCGTTCTTCAAAAAGAAGTTATTAAATATCTTAATCCTGAGCCTAACAAGAATTTTATTGATGCAACTGTAGGTGAAGGAGGACACTCTCTGGAGATTATTGAAAAAATAAAACCTAAAGGAAAAATTCTTGGAATTGAATGGGATAAGGAAGTAGCTGATAGGTTAAAGAGCAAGATTAGAGAAATGAAGCTAGAAAATAGATTTATTGTAGTATGGGGGAATTTTGTTGACTTAGCAGGGATTGTAAAGCAGTATAAATTTCTTGCAGACGGTGTTTTGTTTGATCTTGGGTTTCTGAGCTGGCATGTTGAAGAAAGCAAAAGAGGGTTTTCTTTTAGAAAAAATGAGGAGCTTGATATGAGATATAATCCGCAGGAGAACTTATTGAAAGCTAAGGATATTATAAATAAATTTTCCTTTCAAAAAATTTTAGGAATTATTAAAGAATACGGAGAAGAGAAATTTGCTCGAAGAATTACTGAAGCGATTATAAGGGAAAGACAGAAAAAACCAATAGAGACAACATTTCAGTTGGTAGAGATTATAAAGAAAGCTACGCCTGCTTGGTATCATCGAAAAAAGATACATTTTGCTACTCGTACCTTTCAAGCTCTAAGAATTGCTACAAACAGTGAATTAGAAAATATAAAAGAAGCACTTCCTCAAGCTTTAAAGGTTATGCGTTCCGGCGGTCGATTAGTTGTTATTTCTTTTCATTCTTTGGAAGACCGCATTGTAAAAGAATTTTTTAAAAAGCAAGCTAAGGAGGGATCGCTTAAAATACTAACTAAAAAACCTCAAAGACCAACGTCTGAGGAAATAAATTTTAATCCACGGTCGCGTTCTGCAAAGCTGAGAGCAGCACAGAAATTATAAATAAAATTAATAATCAAAAAATAACTATGAAAGTAGTGCCTGTTTATATCAAAAAAGAAAGAAAGTTTATTCCATTTTCAAAAATGATTTTGATATTTTCAATTTTAGCCGTTTTTCTTTTGCTTTGTTCCTATATTTATCAAGCGAGTTTACTTGTGAGATCTTCTTTGGAAATTGAAAAATATCAGGAAAAAGTTGCTCAACTTCAAGAAAGCAATAAAAACTTGGAAATTACTTTTTCAAAAAGTAACTCTCTTTCAGCTTACAAAGATCTAGCAGAGGAAATGAAATTTGAGAAAATAACTAAAGTAGAGTATATTCCTGTTATTCCTGAATCAGTGGCTGCAAGATAATCTTTTTAAAAGAATATTGGCAAGAAATCTTCATGTTTGAAAAAAGAATTAATTTAGTTCTGTTTTCTATTATCTTATTTGGAGCGGCTATCATTGGTCGCTTGGTTTATATTCAGATCTTCAAATACGATTTTTATAAAGCTCTTGCTCAGGGCCAACATAAGTTATTAGAGTCCGTCAGGCCTCAAAGAGGAGAGATTTTTGCCAAAGATAAAGATCAAAACATTTATCTTTTAGCAACAAATAAAGAAAAAACTCTTGTTTTTGTGGAGACCACCAAGTTGAAAGAAAAGAAAGAGATAATTCATTCTTTATCAGAAATTTTGAATTTAGATCCGAGAGACATTTTAAAGAAGATACAAGAGAGCGATGAGTCTTTTTTGGTGCTTAAGAGAGATTTAAGTGACCAAGAAATAAAGAAAATTAAAGAATTGCATATAGAGGGTGTTTATCTTGAAAAAGAAATTAGACGTTATTATCCTCATAATAATTTTGCTTCTTATGTATTAGGATTTGTAGGAGGAGAAGGCAAGGGTCAATATGGTGTGGAAGGATTTTGGGAAGACGAATTAAGAGGGAAAGAGGGTATGATTATTGGGGAAAGAGATGTATGGGGAAGAATGATTTTTTTTGATCCAGAGAAATCTTTACCTGGTTATGAAGGAGCAGATTTGGTGTTAACTATAGATGAAAATATTCAACTTCAAGCAGAAGAAATATTGAGAAAAAACCAAGAAAAGCTTAAGTATAAAGACGGTCAAATCATTGTCTATGAGCCAGATACAGGAAGAATCCTTGCTGCTGCTTCTTTTCCTTCGTTTGATCCCAACAAATATTTTGATTACGATCTTTCTGTTTTTGTTAACCCTTTTGCTCAAAAACTTTTTGAACCAGGGTCTGTTTTTAAACCAATTACTTTAGCTGTAGCAATGGAAGAGGGAAAAATAACTCCTCAGACAACTTACGTCGATGAAGGATTTGTAAAAGTAGGAAATATTAAAGTCTATAATTATGACCACCGTTCTTATGGAGAGAGTACAATGACCGAAGTATTGGAAAAATCCATTAATACAGGAGCAATCTTTGCTGAGCAGCAAATTCCTCATGATGTCTTTCTTGATTATATTGAGCGTTTCGGGCTTTTTAATAAAACAGGCGTAGATCTTCAAGGAGAGAGTGCTTCTCAGAACGAAGAATTAAAAAAAGGATACGAAATTAATTTTGTAACTGCTTCTTTTGGGCAAGGTATTGAAATGACTCCTCTTCAACTTGTAAGAGCTTTTAGCGTATTTGCAAACGGAGGAAAATTAATAAGACCTCATTTTGTTGATAAACTTGTAAAACCTGATGGTACTGTAATTGAAATCAAGCCAGAAATTCAAGAAGCTCATGTTGTTTCGCAAAAAACTGCCTCTCAAATTACTAGTATGCTTGTTAGCGTCACTGAGAATGGGTTTGGGAAAAGAGCAAGAATAAAAGGTTATTATATTGCAGGCAAAACAGGCACAGCTCAAGTTCCTTGGTCTTCTTTGGGAATAGACAAATCTGGATATTCTAACGAGACGGTTCAGACTTTTATCGGTTTTGCTCCTGCTTTTAATCCAAGATTTTTAATTTTAGTCAAACTAGACAATCCAAAAACTCGCACTGCTGAATATTCTGCTGCACCTTTGTTTAGAGAATTGGCAGAATATATCATTGATTATTACCAAATTCCTCCTGACCATCAGGAGGAAGAATAAATATGTTAAGAGATTTTTACATCTTTAATCCATTGAAGAAATTCACTTCTGTTATAGCAGTGACAGGTCAAAATAAAGCTACCACAAGCCAAGCTCTTTATTGTGTTTTAAGAAACTTTTTCAAAGTATCTATATTAAAAGAAAAGAAGAGAACCTTTTTCCTTAAAGGAGATATTTTAATTATTGAATCAAATGATTTTCAGGAAATAAAGAAATTCTTTAAGAAAACAACAATGCCTATATTGGTAGTGACTGCTTTCAGTGAGATTCCTCCTGATATAGATTTTTTTGCCTCTCCTCCTTCCCGATTAGAGAAAGTGATTAAATTGGTTCGAGACCTTCCCTCCATTGGTTTTTTAGTTTTAAATTTTGATGATGGCACTGTAAGAGATATAAAAGAAGAAACAGTGGCAAATGTTTTGACTTTTGGTTTTAAAGAGAATGCTGATTTTCGTGCAACAGATATAAAGTTAGACGGAGGAACAAACTTTAAAATAAATTATAAAGGTAATATAGTTCCTGTATGGCTTAATAAAATATTTGGAAGAGAACAAATTTATTCTGCTTTGGCAGTAGCAGCAGTAGGTAAAGCTTTAAAATTAAATTTAGTGAAAATATCAGGGCTGTTAAAGCATTATAGAAGTTTGCCCGGGAAAATGAGGTTAATTGAAGGAATAAATCAGACGTGGATTTTAGACGATGCTGAATCAGCTACTGCTTTTTCGATGATAGAGGCTCTTTCGGTTTTAGGAGAAATTAGATTAGAAGATCTCTCAGATGAAGGTTCGGGAAGAAAAATTGCCGTACTTGGTGATGTGATAGGAATTGGTAAATATACTCTCGAAGCTCACGAAACAATAGGAGAAAAGGTGGTTGAAGTGGCAGATTTACTTGTGTGTGTAGGTCCTCGTGCCAAATTTATTGCTCAAGGAGCTGTCTCAAAAGGAATGTCTCATCAAAAAATTTATGAATTTTATAATTCTGAAGAAGCGGCCGATTTTCTTAAGAAAGAGTTAAGAAAGGGAGATTTAGTTCTGATAGATGGTTCTCAAGAAATGAAAATGGAAATAATAGTAAATCAATTAAAGACTGGTGCAGAATAGACAAAATTAGAACAATGTGTTAGATATAGAATATAATGGCCTCGTCATCTAGTGGTTCAGGATACATGGTTCTCAACCATGTCACACGGGTTCGAATCCCGTCGAGGCCGCTAGAGATATGAATATTGAGAATACTTGAATCTAAGGAGAAATGAAAAATATATTCATTCATTCGCGCTATCGTCTAACACCAGATAAAATTGATGAATTAAACAAAAAAAAGGATATATGAAGATTACCATTATTTATGATAATACAAGTGCAAGGTCTGATTTACAAGCTGATTGGGGATTTTCAGCACTTATCCAGGTTAAAGAAAAGGATATTCTTTTCGATACTGGAGCAAATGGAAGGATTTTGCATTCAAATATGGAAAAGCTTAAAGTCAACCCGAAAGAAATTGAAGATATTTTTATTTCTCATCCCCACTGGGA
>JAGGXC010000015.1 GCA_021163265.1 bacterium
AATTAAAATTAATCAATGTTTTTTGATTTCTTTAAAGTAATTAAGAAAAACTTTCTTGGTGTAGATATAGGAATTTCTTCTATTAAAATAATTGAGCTTTCTCGCTGGGGAAAAAAGATAGAAGTTGTAAATTATGGTCATGTTGCTTCCTCTGCTCTTTATCAGAAGCCCTATCAAGGGTTTGAGAGAGAGAGTAGTTTTATGATTTCTTCTCCTGATGTTTCTAAGATAATTAAAGCAATCTTGAAAGAGGCAGGAATTAAGACAAAAGAAGCTGTTTTTTCTATCCCTGATTTTTCTACCTTTTTTACCAGTTTTACTCTCCCTCCTATGTCTCGCGAAGAGATTCCGGATGCGGTCAAGTTTGAGGCGAGGCGTCATATTCCGGTTCCTATTTCTGAGGTTGTTTTGGATTGGTTTCTTTTGGGAGGAGAAACAGGCAAAAAAGGTACTCCTTTAGAAGTTCTTCTTGTGGCTGTGCCTCAAGATACAATTAAGAGTTATCAAGAAATTGCAAGCAATTCGTCTCTTGAATTAAAATATCTAGAGGCAGAAGGATTCAGTTTAGCTCGTGCTCTGGTAAGGGAAAAAAAGGATACTGTTTGTCTTGTAGATCTTGGAGCACAAAGTACATCAATTACAGTGGTAGAAGAGGGAAAAATTCAGATCAGTTACAGCTCTGATGTTTCAGGTAATGATTTCACTCACGCTATAAGTAGATCTCTCTCTGTTGATTTTAAAAAAGCGGAAGAAATGAAAAAGATTTACGGGATTGTTTCTAGTGATACAAAAACAATATTGCTCCCTCTGGTTAATTTAATTATAATAGAAATAGAAAAAATTTTTAGATCGTTTGAAAAAGCAGACAAAAGAATAGGAAAGATAATCTTAGCAGGTGGTTCAGCGCTTTTACCTGGCCTTCAAGATTATCTTTCCTCATATTTTAAAAGGCCGGTTCAAATAGCTAATCCTTTTTATAAATTTATCTATCCTTCGTTGCTTGAAAAAAGAATGAGAGAATTAGGTCCTTCTTTTGCGATCGCTGTGGGAGCAGCTATGCGCGGACTTGAAAAATAAATTATATGGTCGAACTTGCACCAAAACCTAAGCCAAAAACAAACTTAGCATCTAAAGCCTTATTTTGTATATCGCTTGTTTTGCTAATTGCTACATTAGGACTTCTTGTATTTCTGCATTTTTATTTAGTTCCTGTCAAAGAAAAAGAAATGCAGAGCCTTCAAGATAAATTAACTCAGCAGCAAACTCCGTTAAAGAAATTAGAAAAGGAGCTTTCCGAAGAACAAGCAAGAATTAATACTCTCTCTTTGTTGATTAATTATCGCAAAAAAGCTACACCATTTTTGGCGGCTGTGGAACAAAGCACTCATAAAAACATTAAGTGGAATTCGCTTCAGGTAGATACTGAAAAAGGAAGTCTTTCTTTAAGTGGTCAGGCAATAGATCTACCTTCCCTAACCCAGGAGCTTATGTATTTAAATAGAAGTTCTAATTTTTCGCAGGTTGAGCTGAGCAATATTGCTATAAAAGAAGGATTGGTGAGCTTTAAGCTAAGTCTTCAAGTGGCTCCTAATTTATTTAAATAGAATTTACAATATGCGTGTTTATCTCAGCATAATATTTTTAATCTCCGTTGTTTTTATAGGATATTTTCTTGTGTGGCCTGAGTATCAAAAAATAACAGTGATTCAGTCAAATATTGAGGGATTGAATATGAGGATAAGTCAAAATGAAGAGTATTTGGAGAGTTTAAGAAACTTAAAGGACAAATTAGAAAACTACAAAGAAGAACTATCAATGTTAGATGTTATCTTGCCTAAAGAGTTTTATCTTCCCCACTTATTTTACGGCATTCAGGAGATGGTACAAGAACACAACTTGACTTTGGATAGTATTGGCGGAAATTATGGGACATTTGAGAAATCTCCGGATATTCAGAAAGTAAGACTATCAATTGGAATTAGTGGTAGATACAGAGATTTTAAAAATTTTCTTGATTCTCTTCAACACTCAAGACGTTTTTTTAGTATAGAGAAAATATCGATCACTCCAACTCAAGAAGGTCCATTTCATTTTTCTCTTGAAATTAACACTTTCTTTTATCAGAAGGCAAGTCCTAGAAAAAAAGATTTATCAAGATAATTACATAATTCTATGGCAATTACAATTGTTGAACAGAGAAAAACTCAGAAACATTTAGTTATTGTGCTTGGTATTGCACTTGCAGGAATTTTATTTATCCTTCTTGCTAAATTTGTAAAGATTGAAGAAATTCCTGTTCCTTCTCTTCCTTCTCCCCGTCTTCCCAAGATTGAGATTAATTTCGATGTTTTAGAAAATCCTACATTGAAAGAGTTGACGGAACCATTTCCTGAACTTCCTTCTTTGTCTTCTGTGGATATAGATCAATGCTTTGGACGAGAAAATCCTTTTCAGGAGATGGGATGGGGAGAATTTAGAGAGATGTATAGTTCTGGTGAAGAAGGAGAGATTAATGAATAATAGGAGTAAGCTAGGATAATTTTGAAAAGAAGAGATTTATATTCTTTGTGTAATAACTAATTTTTTGTGAAATGGCTACGCTACTTGATCAATTAGTTCAAAAAGGGCTTTTGGATAAAAAGAAGGCAGCTTCTTTGGAATATGAGATTAAAACTTCTGGCCAAAGAGAAGAAGAAGTTATATTAAAGCACAAAATTGTTTCGGAAATAGAACTTTTTAACTTAAAAAGTGAAAGTCTAAAGATTCCCTTAAAACAGCCTTCTTTAGATAATATTTCTCCCGATGTTCTGAAGGCAATTCCTGAAGATTCTGCTACTTTTTATAAAATGATTCCTTTGGCAAAAAAAGGAAAACTTTTAGAAGTAGGAATGGTTTATCCGGAAGATCTTAAGTCTCAAGAAGCTCTGAAGTTTCTTGCGAGAAGGCAAGGTATAGATTACAAAATTTTTCTTGTGACTCCCACTTTTTATAATCAAGTTCTTCAGAAATACAGGACTTTAAGAAGAGAAGTAGGGAAGGCTCTTGAAGAATTAGAGACAGAGATTAAACCTGAAGAAACAAAAAAAGCTGTTTCAGAGACAGAATTAAAAAGATTAGTGGAGGAGGCTCCTATTGCTAAGATAGTGGCAGTGATATTGAGACATGCTGTAGAAGGAGAGGCATCTGATATTCATATAGAGCCTACGAGGGAGAAAATAAGAGTAAGGTTTAGGTTAGATGGGGTGCTTCATTCTTCCATCTTTTTGCCTTTAAGAATTCACCCAGCAATCGTGGCGCGGATTAAAATTCTTTCTCGTCTCAAGTTAGATGAGAGCCGAGTTCCTCAAGATGGTCGTTTTTCTATTCAAGTAGGAGACAATATCATTGACTTTCGTGTTTCAACCTTTCCTACCAACGAAGGCGAGAAAGTAGCAATAAGAGTATTAGATCCAAGAAAAGGTATGAAAACTCTTCATGAATTAGGTTTTCGTAAAGAAAGCCTCGCCATTATAGAAGAAGCGATTAAAAAGCCTTATGGTGCTATTTTAGCAACAGGACCTACTGGTTGTGGTAAGACAACTACTCTTTATGCAATCCTACGGAAATTAAATAAGGAAGGAGTAAATATTGTCACTTTAGAAGATCCTATAGAATATTATATAGAAGGAATCAATCAGTCTCAGATAAGGCCGGAGATTGGCTATACTTTTGCTTCTGGATTGAGGACAGTGGTAAGACAAGACCCTGATATTATTATGGTAGGAGAGATTCGTGATTCAGAAACTGCTTCTCTTGCTACTCACGCTGCTCTTACAGGACATCTTGTTTTGTCTACTCTGCATACCAACAGTTCAGTAGGGGTTGTGCCACGATTAATAGATTTGGGAGTAGAAAGATATTTAGTTCCTTCTACTTTAAATATAGCTATAGCTCAAAGGCTGGTGAGGAAACTTTGTCCTTATTGTAAAAAGAAGATAGAAGCAAAAGGAGAGGTGAAAAAGTTGATAATGAAAGAGATTAACAATCTTCCTGGATATCTCAGAAAAGAATATAAGAAGAAAAATTCGTTCTTTATTTACAAACCGCAAGGATGTCAGAAGTGTCGTCAAGAAGGATATATTGGTAGAGTAGCAGTAGCTGAAGTCTTAAAAATGACCGAAAGGCTGTCGGAAATTATATTAACAAATCCATCTGAAGGTCAGATTGCCAAAGAAGCTCAGCGCCAAGGCATGATTACAATGCGTCAAGATGGTATTCTTAAAGTTTTGGAGGGAGTAACTTCAATAGAAGAAGTACTTAGAGTAACAGCAGAAGTTTAATTATGATGATATAAATTATGAAAAAGATACTCCTTGTTGAAGATGATCCATTTCTTATAGATATATATAAAACAAAATTAAAACAAGAGGGATTTCAAGTAGAAGTGGCAAAAGATGGAGAGAGCGCTCTTAATTTGTTAGAAGAAAAGTCTCCGGATTTGTTGTTGCTCGATATAGTGATACCTCATGTAGATGGATGGGAAATTTTAAAATGGATAAGATCAAAAGAAAAGTTTAAGAATCTGAAAGTTATTGTTCTCTCTAATTTAGGGCAAAAAGAAGAAGTCAAAAAAGGGATGGAATTGGGGGCTACTAAATATCTTATTAAGGCTCACTATACGCCGACTGAAATAGTAAAAGAAATAAAAAAGGTATTGAAGGAAAATAACAATCAGAAATAAAATAATAAAAATATGTCTTCCTCTAAAGAAGAATATTACAAAGATCTCATTGCTGAGCTTTTGTTGCTTACTATTAAAGCTCAGGCTTCAGATCTTCATCTTTCTCCTACTCATCCACCGATGCTAAGGATAGCAGGTCAGTTATCTCCTTTACTTAAGAAAAGAAAGCTCAAGCCAGAAGATACTCAAGGTCTTGCTTTTGCTTTGATGACAGAAGGAGAGAAAGAAAGATTTTTGAAGAAAAAAGATATTGATTTTTCTTATGATTTTGAAGGCCAAGCTCGCTTTAGAGTGAATATATTTCAGCAAGCTAGAGGAATTAGTGTGGCATTACGTCTAATTCCTAACAAAATTAGAACTATAGAGGAGCTTAATTTGCCTCCTGTTTTACATCAGTTCACAACTCCTACTCAGGGGTTTGTTTTGATTACCGGCCCCAGTAGTCATGGGAAATCTACTACGATGGCAGCTTTGATTGATGAGATAAATCATACCCGTACTGATCACATAATTACTATTGAAGATCCTATTGAATATGTTTTTGAAGATGATAAATGTATTATTGATCAAAGAGAGGTTTACCAGCATGCTTTAAGTTTTGCGCGTGCTCTTCGTGCTACATTCCGTCAGGATCCCGATGTGATTATGATAGGAGAAATGAGAGATCCTGAGACTATCTCTACCGCTATTACTGCTGCAGAAACCGGTCATTTGGTGTTTGCTACTCTCCATACTAATTCGGCTGCTCAAACTATTCACCGAATTATAGACAGCTTTCCTTCAAGTCAGCAGAATCAAGTAAGAAGTCAGCTGTCTGCTTCTTTGCTTGGAGTTATTTCTCAAAGATTGCTTCCTTGTTTGAAAGGAGGATTGATTCCTGCATGTGAAGTAATGTTTGCAACACCTGCTGTGGCCAGTTTGATTAGAGAAAATAAGATTCATGAATTGCCTTTAGTGATTGAGACATCGGCTGAGCAAGGAATGATTTCTTTAAATAAATCCCTTGCCGATTTAGTGAGAAGAGGAGAAGTTTCTGTGAAAAATGCTCTTAATTATTCTTTGGCTCCAAAAGAACTCAGAAGCTTAATTAGAAAATAGTAGGGTATGAAGTTTAATTATCAAGCAAGAACAAAAACAGGCCAAGTCCAGGTAGGAACGGTAGAAGCTGCTTCCAGGGAAGGAGCTTTGATGCTTCTTCAAAAACATGATTTGTATGTTACTAAACTAGAATCGGCCGAAGAAGTTCCTTTTTATGCAAGAAAACTGGAACTGAAAAGAATTACCAAAAGTGATTTAGTAATGTTTTCGCGTCAGCTTTCTATAATGTTTGAATCAAAAGTTCCGTTGATTGAGTCATTGCGGACTTTGGCTGAACAGCAGACTAGTTCTCGGTTCAAAGAAATACTTTTAGATATCTCAGAGAAAGTAGAAGGAGGAATTCCTTTTTCTCAAGCCCTTTCCGCATACCCTAACTTATTTGACCCTTTTTTTGTGAATATGGTCAGATCTGGAGAAGCTTCTGGAAAGCTTTCCGAAACGCTGTCTTATCTTGCCGATCATATAGAAAGAGAGTATGAGCTTACATCAAAGATAAGAGGAGCAATGATTTACCCTATTATAATTATTACAATGATGTTGTTTATCGGAATCTTGATGTCAATATATGCTCTCCCTGGGCTTCTTGAGCTTCTTCAAGAAACACACCAAGAATTACCCTTTTTTACGCGAATAATTATTGCTGTAATCAATTTTGTTAAAAGCTGGATGGGCGTTGCTACATTTATAGGATTTATAGTGGCAGTTGCCCTTTTGTTTAAATATACAAAAACCAGCGAAGGAAAGGATAGACTAGATAGGCTTTTGCTTAAGATTCCAGTGATTAATAGTTTTCTTAAGATGGTGTATGTTGCACGTTTTACCGAGAACCTTTCTACTTTAATTGCAGGGGGTTTGCCGATTGCAAAAGCTTTAATAATCACAGGGAGTGTAGTAGGTAATGTGCGTTATCAAGAGGCTCTTGAAAAGGTCACAGAAGAGGTGAGAAAAGGAGAAAAAATATCTTCCGGACTCAAAAAATTTCCTGATCTTTTTCCTCCTATCTTAACTACTATGGTTCTAGTAGGGGAAAAAACAGGAAGTTTAGATACAACTCTTTTGAATATAGTTAGATTCTATCGTATGGAGATAGATCGGAGATTAAATAATCTTTTGAAAATAATTGAACCAGCGTTAATTTTGATCTTGGGGGTGGGCGTAGGAATATTTATTGCTTCTATTTTGCTTCCTCTTTATCAAGCAATTACCTCAATTTAGTTTTCCACAAGTTGTCGCAAGGGATAAAAAATGATATTATTAAAAACAAGAAAAACAACAATAAAGGTCGTTTTTTTAAAAAGATAATATCTATGAACAAGAAAAATAAAAAAGGTTTTACATTAATTGAGTTATTGGTAGTAATTGCTATTATTGGGATTCTTGCCTCAATTGTTTTAGTAGCTTTAGGTTCGGCAAGACAAAAAGCAAGAGATGCTAGAAGGAAATCTGATATTCGTCAGATTTCTTTAGCCCAAGAGATGTATTATGATGAACATCAGCACTATGCTACATCTGCGGGTCCTAATGTTCCTGCAAGTATCGGTACTTACTTAGATCCTGTGCCGGATGATCCTCTGGAAACTCAAGGTATACATTATAGATGGATTAATAATAGTACTGATCCTAGTAGATATTGTGTATGTGCGCACTTAGAAGCAAGTGGTGGTGGTTGTTTCGTGGCATCTTGGAAAGGAGTAAAAGCAAGTAGTACTTGTTCTAGTTGTTCGGATTTTACATCATTAGACGATTGTGATTTCTGATGAATTTTACATTTAATCTGTAGGATCTATAAGAAATGATGTAAATGATTAACCTCTCCTTCTCAATTCAAAAGGAGAGGTTTTTTGGTACACTAGTTTATTTATCCACGTTCTTTTTACTCAACTCCGGATGTTGAGTAATTATTGAGTAGTGGAAATGTTAATGTTTTATTTATTTATATTTTTATTGGGGCTTGCTGTCGGATCTTTTTTGAATTGTGTGATTTACCGGCTTAACAGAGAAGAAAGTCTTTTAAAAGGACGTTCTTTCTGTCCTTATTGTCGTCATAAACTAGCATGGTTCGATCTAATTCCGGTTCTGAGTTTTTTGATACTTAGAGGAAAGTGTCGTTATTGTCATAAAAAGATTTCTTTGCAATACCCTCTGGTAGAACTTGCAACTGCCTTTCTGTTTCTTCTTTCCGTAGCTCATTTTGGATTGTCATTTGATTTGTTTTCTTTATTGAATATTTCTTTTATTTTTCTTTCCCTTTCCTTTTTGGTTATTATTTTCGCCTATGATCTTAAGCATTTTATTATCCCTGACAAAATAATCTATCCAGCAATTGTTTCTGCTTTCTTGTATCAAGTTTTTCTAGCAACAAGATTGAGCTCTAATATTGAAAGTGTTGATTCGATTTTAAGGGCAGTCTTTGCTGGTTTTTGTGCTGGAGGATTTTTTTTATTTATCTATCTTCTCTCGCAGGGAAAATGGATGGGTTTTGGCGATGTTAAATTAGCAGTATTTTTAGGGTTTTTGGTAAGCTGGCCTAACATTTTAGTTGCTCTCTTTTTTGCTTTCTTAATTGGTGCTATAATAGGAATAATCCTAATTCTTTTTAGAAAAAGGAGTTTAAAATCCGAAGTTCCTTTTGCTCCTTTTCTGGTAGCGGGCACTCTTATTGCTTTGTTTTTGGGAACGAAATTAATAGATATTTATATTTCTTTTTTCGTGTTTTGAACCCTCTTCCTCTATTATATGGAAAAACAGAAAAAAGACATAGGATTTACTTTGCTTGAGCTGATTATAAGCGTGGCTGTGATTTTGCTTTTATCAGTTTTGGTAGTTGCTAGTTATGAAAGACAAGGATACAGGATTGTATTAATGAATGCTTCTCATCAGGTTGCTCAGGATATTAGGATGATAGAAGAAAAGGCAATGGCGCCTGACAAGGGTGTTTTGATTTACGGTCCTTTGGGAGTTCATATTGAATATGGCACTTCTGTATATTTTTACTTTTTTGATGAAGATAGAAATAATTTGTATTCTAGTCCCAATGATAGTGTTCTGGAAAAGAAAGCTTTGCCTGGCAATATCTCTTTTCTGAATCCAGTAGTTAGCACAGGTACAACAGATTTTTCGGTGAATTCGGTGGATATTGTTTTTATCAATCCTGATCCAAAAATAAAGATTACTGGGAATACGGGTGTTTCTTTTCCTGAAGGAGATCGTGTAGCTATAAAGTTGTTTAATAGCAATATTTCTGTTACTTCAACAGTAAATGTCTACCAAACAGGTTTAATTGAGATTAAATAGCAAGCTTTTATGAAAAAAAGTCAAGGTTTTACTTTTATAGAGCTACTTCTAAGCGTATTTATAATTTCTATAGGTGTTCTTGTAGGAATAGCTGTTATTCAAAAAAGCACATCTTTTACTTCTCTTTCGGTTTCAAGAAGACAGGCATATTTCTTAGCTAAAGAAGGTATAGAAGTTGTAAGGAATATAAGGGATACAAGTTGGTTGGATGGAGAAGATCCTTTTACTGTGAGACAAAGCGGCGGAGACATAGTTTGGCCTCCGGATGGAGTGGGGGTGCCAGTTTCACCTCCCGGACCGATTTCAGGAACGGTTTATCTCGACTGCTTTAGCGAAGAGTTTCCTGATAGTAATTGCCAAAATAAGCCTTATTTGGCTTTTGATCACGGTTTTTGGCGATGCTCTCGAGAAGGAAAATTCAAAAGAGAAGTTACACTTACTTTTTCAGGCAGGAAAGGGCTTTCCTCTTTTGCTCAGTTAAGCATTGCTTCAAAGGTCCAATGGACAGAATCAGGGTCTTCTCATGAAGTTGTGCTTTATCAGACTTTATATAATTGGCGCTAAAATATGATTCTTTTGAAGAAAAAGAATAATAAAAAAGGTTTTACATTAGTTGAGATAATGGTAACACTGGCTATTTTGGGATTCTTTTTTGGAATAATTACAGGTATTTTTACCATATCACTAAAATCTCAAAAGAGAGCGCTTATAAAGCAGGAGTTGTTTTTACAGGGAGAATATGTGATGGAATATCTGGCAAAACAATTGGCTTTATCAAGCAACATTTCATCTACAACAATGAGTAGCTGCACAGGTAATGTTAATTTTAGTTATGCTACAAGTGTTGGTAGTATAAGGTTTGTTACCTATGATGATAATTGTATTCGTGTAGGTACGAGCACTGTTAACAATTTGTTTCAAAGAGTTATTTCGGGCGGTTCAGATTGGCCAGATGGCCCTCTTACTTCTGATAAGTTTGAAGTTAAAGATTTTAATATTCGTCTTGTTCAAGCTAGCAGTACAACCAATCATCATCAGCCAAGGATAACAATTTACCTTAGAATGAAAGCAAAAAGTACAAAAGAGGAATTAGCTCCTGAAGTTGAGTTTCAAACAACGATTTCCCAAAGGAATCTTAATGATTGATCTTATTTTATGAATAAATTAAATAATATCAAAAATATGTTTTTCAAAAAGAAGACAGGCAAAAAAGGAGTGTCAATATATCTTGCCTTGATTATTTTGGTAATTTTTATGGCAATAAGTTTTGGTTTAGGAACAGTATTGTTAAGCCAGATAAAAAGAAGTCATCAAGCGGGCTATGCAGATAGAGCCTGGAGCGCTGCAAACACAGGCATTGAAGCCATTCTTTATTTAGAAGATAGATGTCATGATGGTTCTTTTTGTAGTACTCACGGCACCATTTGTAATCCTTCTTGTACAGGACTTACGAATGGCTATTCAACTTCTAGTTCTTTGACCGATGGATCGAGGTATATTGCCGACATTACAAAAAACTGCGGTTATTTTGTTGTGTATTCTACTGGCACTTATCAAGGAAAATATTCTCAGGCTATATATCAAGGAGGACAGCCAGTAGGTGTTATTTTAAACGAGGCTTCAGGAAAAACTTGTAGTGAAATTTGTCAAGAATACGATTGTGATTGCGAAGGGATTAGTACTTTAGAGACAACTATTAATTGGCAGTATGCTACTGGAGGAACACCATTTTGTGGTGTTCCTCATTGTTTTCCTGGGGTAGGTTGTCCTCTTTGCCAGTATAATAATGGTACCTGCGACACTGTAATGACAGCTCTTATTGGACCTTGCGGGCCTGGTATCTGGCGAGAAAAGCGTTGTTGTAAAATTTGTGATAATAGTGATGGAGTTGCTACTGCGTGGAGTTATTGTTTCTGTACAAGTTCTTCTCCTTAATGAAAAATTTATTTGCCCTTTTTCTAAAAGAGCAAGTTAACTATGACCCGCCAGGAGGCGAAAAAAAGAATAGAAAAATTAAAAAAGGTGATTAATTATCACCGTTATTTATACCATGTCTTGGATAGAGAAGAGATTTCTCCTGAGGCATTGGATTCACTGAAGCACGAGCTTTATCTTTTGGAACAGCAATACCCTGATTTAATTACTCCGGATTCTCCAACTCAGCGGATTGGGGGGAAACCTTTAGAGAAGTTTGAGAAAGTTTATCATTCTGTTCCTATGCTTTCAATCGAGGATGTCTTTTCCGAAGAAGAACTTCGTCACTGGGAAGATTACTTAAAGAAATTGGTTCCTTCTGAAAAAATTGATTTTTTCTGCGAACTTAAAATTGATGGCTTTGCTATAACATTGATTTATAAAAATGGCATCTTGTTTAAAGGTGCTACTCGAGGTGATGGAAAAATAGGAGAAGATGTTACCCAAAACTTAAAAACCATTGAAAGTATTCCTCTTTCGCTCTTTTTACACCATCCTTTACCTTCGGATATGAAGCAAATTGAGGAAAGGTTAAAAAAGCTAATCAAGAAAGGAGAGATTGAAATAAGAGGAGAGGTGTATATGACCAAAAAAGATTTTGAAAACTTTAATAAAGAAAGAAAGAAAAAAGGAGAGCCTACTTTTTCAAACCCTCGCAATTTAGCAGCAGGTTCTATTAGGCAACTTGATCCGAAACTTGCTGCCTCACGTCCTCTGAAATTCTTAGCTTATGATTTAGTGACTGATGTTGGCCAAATTACCCATTCTCAAGAGCACAAAATTCTTCCAGCTTTGGGTTTTAGAACTGATCCAGGAAGAGAATGCAAGAATATAGATGAAATTATCGATTTTTGGAGAGAAATAAGCAAAAAGAGAGATACACTTCCGTTTCAAATAGATGGAATAGTAGTTAATGTTAATAATAATGCTCTTTTTAAGAAATTAGGAGTGGCAGGCAAGAGTCCTCGCGGCGTAAGGGCTCTAAAGTTTTCTCCTCAACAAGCAACAACGAGAATTTTAGATATTAGAGTGCAGATAGGAAGAACAGGAGCAGTTACTCCTATTGCTTATCTTAAACCAGTAAAAGTGGGTGGAGTAACTATTACGCGTGCTACTTTACACAATGAGGATCAAATAAGAAAATTAGGGGTTAAAATTGGAGATACAGTAATTGTGGAGAGAGCAGGAGATGTAATACCAGCTGTAGTGAAAGTTTTTCCGGAATTAAGAGATGGTACAGAGAGGGAATTTAGAATGCCTCGCGCCTGTCCTGTTTGTGGTGCAAAACTAATAAGACCAAAGGATGAAGCAGTATGGCGCTGTCCGAATTATAATTGTCCGGCAAGAAAGAGAAGATTTCTTTATCATTTTGTTTCAAAAAAGGCTTTTGATATAGAAGGTCTTGGTCCAAAAATTATTGACCAATTAGTTGAAGAGAATTTGATTTCTCAGCCATCAGACATTTTTACTCTTAAAGAAGGCGATTTAATACCTTTAGAAAGATTTGCTGAGAAATCAGCTAAAAACATTGTTGAAGCAATTCAAAGAAGCAAAAAAATTCCGCTGTCTCGGTTTATATATAGTCTGGGTATTCGTCACGTAGGAGAGGAAACGGCAATTGATTTGGCTCAATATTTTGGCAGCATCGACAACTTGAAAAAAGCTACCAAAGAAGAATTAGAAAAGATACCCGATATTGGTCCTGAGGTTGCTGAGAGTATTTATAATTTCTTTTCATCAAAAAGAAATCTTAAATTAATTGACAATCTTTTAAAGGCAGGGGTAGAAATTATTCCTCCTCCAAAAATTGGAAAGAAACTTAAAGGTAAAACTTTTGTGTTAACAGGAACTTTAAGTAGTTTTACAAGAGCAGAAGCAGAGAAAAAGATAAGGTTGTTAGGAGGGCATCCTTCGAGTTCTGTTTCGAAACAAACTGATTTTTTGGTTGTTGGTAAAAATCCAGGTTCAAAACTCAAAAAAGCTAAAGAATTAGGAGTTAAGATTATAGACGAAAACGAATTCCTCAAGTTAATAAAATAATTTTTATGATTTTCTCCAGAGTTGCAAGCCACTTCAAAAAATTTGATTGGGTTCTTTTAGGAGCTATTTTTTTGTTAGTGATTTTTGGGCTTATCTCGATTTGGAGCAGTTCCTGTGCTAAGGGAGATTTCTTTAATTTTAAAAAGCAGATATTATTTTTGGCAATCGGGATTCTTTTGATGATTTTTGTAAGTTTTCTTGATATTCTTTCTTTAAAAAACAATCCATATTTGATTCTGTTTTTGTATTTTATATCCATTTTTTTATTAATCGGCCTTTTTTTTGTCCCTCAAATTAGAGGAGTAAGAGGTTGGTACAAAGTAGGTGCTTTTTCTTTTGATCCTATTGAGGTAGTAAAAATTATTTTAGTGATTCTTTTGGCAAAATATTTTTCAATGCGGCATATAGAAATGTATAGATTACAGCATATTGTCCTTTCAGGAATTTACGTATTTATTCCTTCTGTATTAATATTTTTTCAACCCGATCTTGGGTCTGTTTTAGTTTTGCTTTTTCTCTGGATCGCGATTCTTGTGATTTCTGGAATTAAACTTCGTCAATTTCTTCTTTTGTGTTTTGTTTTTATAGTATTAGGAGTAATAGGATGGTTTTTTCTTTTGCAAGATTATCAAAGAGCACGAATTTCTGCTTTTTTAAATCCTCGAATTGAACCTCTTGGAGCAGGTTGGTCTCAAAGACAATCAAAGATTGCTATAGGCTCAGGGGGTTTTTGGGGAAAAGGTATTACAAAAGGTTCTCAAACTCAATATGGGTTTTTGCCGGAACCACAGACCGATTTTATTTTTGCAAGCATAGCAGAGGAAACAGGAATTGTAGGTATTGGTATTTTATTAACTCTTTATTTAGTTGTTGTTTTTAGGATAATAAAGATTGCGTCTCTTGCGAGAAATAATTTTTTTCGGCTTTTTGCCTCTGGTTTTGCTGCTGTATTAGTATCTCAGATATTTATTCATATTGGTATGAACTTAGGGATATTGCCTATTATTGGTATTCCTTTGCCTTTTGTTAGTTATGGAGGCTCAGGATTGATAGCTAATTTTGTCAGTTTGGGAATAATTCAAAACATTAAATCTCGAGAATAAATTTTAACCTCGAGAATAAATTTTAACTGTTGATAACTTTATAGTATACTCTTTCAATAAAAGAGTTTTTTTATTATAATTACTTTAATGAAGCAAAAGATATCTTGGATATCCGATATCAGATATGATCAAGAAAAGCAAAAAGTTATATAAAAAAACAGGTTATATCTCTCTTAGAGAAGCAGCAAAATATTGTCCTTATTCGCAAGAGTACTTATCGCTAAGGGCTCGACAAGGTAAGCTAAAAGCAGTAAAGATTGGAAGAAATTGGGTGACAACAAAAGAGTGGGTAGAGGATTATCTTCGAAGGTTTAATAATGTTGGAAAAAAAGAAATTGAACCAGAGAAAATATCTTTATATCAGGGATTGCCTGAATCTTATTCCTTTGAAGAATCTGAAGAGAAAAAGGTCATAAAACATTTGTTATTTCTCGGGATTACTACAGTAATTCTGTCAATAAGTTTAATCTTTTTGGCTGCCTTTTCTCGGAATACCTACGACGTCAATAGCTATGCTCTAGAAGGAGATATAAATATAATATCAGAAGAAACATTTTCTTCTCTAACTTTTAGTGATCTTAAATGCTCTTTGATAAAAAACTTCAAAGATTATAAGGATTGGCTAAAAAAGAAGGTTAGCGATGTGTTTGTCGTTTTAAATCATAAATATATTGGTTTGAAAGAAAGGTTTTCAAGTCTATCTCTAAGGAGTTTATTTAAAAAGAGGATTCCTTCAGAAACAGTAAAAATATCTGAAACAGCAGTTCAAGAAGAGATGGGAGTTGTGATATTTCCTCATTCTTTAGAGGCAAAAGCAAAAGAGCAAATAGCAAACGCTTTCTCTGATAAAGTGAAAATAGAACCGCAAGACGAAAATTCAGGTATTATTGTTCCTATCTTTAAAAGCAAAGAAGAGCAGAAATATTTTTATATTATGGTACCAGTTAAAGAACAATGATGTTTATTTTTGATAAAAAAAATAATGTTGTTTTTTCTGTAGTTTTTCTTGGGGTGCTTTTTTTGACACTTGGTTTTGGTATTGTGAGAGCCCAGAATTATTCAAATCTAAGAATATTTTATCAAGGCACTTTAGCAACTTCTGAAGGAGAGCCGGTAGAAGACGGACGATATAATATGAGATTTTTAATTTACGATGCGCAAGAAGGAGGAAATATTATCTGGCAAGAAGAACATTCTTTTTACGATGCTGTATTTGTTAGAGGAGGGAAGTTTCAGGTGATTTTGGGAAGAAAAAATCCAATAAACCTTGATTTTGATAAGGGACCTTTTTGGTTAGGCACGATGATAGGAGAAGAAACAGAAACAGGAGATATTGTCTGGAATATAGGAAAAGAACCGCGCAAAGAAATTGTTTCTCTTTCGCAGGTTCTGGAAGAAGAGTTTTCTTCTCAAAAATTAGAAGATCTTTCTCAGATAATAAAAGATAAAATAGGCAGCCAACCTAATACAGTAGTGGTGTTTAGTTTAGAGGAGCTTGAAAAAATGAAAGGCAAAAATACTACAACCTCTGGCATTTCTCTGGGAATCTTCCAGAATTTTATAAATTTTATAACCGACAAATTATCATTTATTGTTGAAGAACTCTCGAAAATAGGAGAAAAACTCGATGCTATTTTTTCAAAGTTAAGCGAAATTGCCAGTTCAATTGTTGAGATGGGAAATAAAATAGATATTTTATACAAAGTGCTGATTATAGATAAAGGACTTGTGCCAAAAGAGGAAATTAAACCTTCTTCTCAAGGGTCAGAAAATATTATTTATACAAAAAAGAAGGTTGAGAATCTTATCTTGAAAGGAGGAGAAAGATCAGTAAAGATAATCAATAATTCTATTAAATCTGATAGTTTGATTTTTGTGAGTTTTCTTGATGATCCTGGCAGTGCTTGGTGGATTTCTGAGAAACAAAACGGGTATTTTATTCTCTCCCTGAAAGATCCTGCGCCTTCAGATTTGCAATTCAGTTATTGGATATTAAACAAAAAAGAATCTCAAGAAGAAAAATTGCCAGAGGTCGGAGAAAATAATACTTTAGAAATTCCTGAATTAACTCCCTCAGAAATTCCAGCCAAAGAAAACACTTCTTCTGCAAGCACTTCTCAAAACGGTACTAGTTCAGAAATTAATACCAATGAGAGAGAGAATATTCAAGAAAACAATTCGACCTCAGGAGTTAATCAGCAAAACCAACAAGACCAACAAGATCAAGAGAATCAGGAAAATAATTCTTTCCAGTCAGCGACAGAAACTACTGGTATTCTTGATACCTCTTCTGATACAAGTTCTCAAACTTCTTCTTCTTCTTCTCAAACTTCTTCTTCGCAGAAATGATTTTAATAAAATGAATCCAAAGAACTCTTTTTTAACTCTTTCTTTCAAAAAGATTGAGACATTATTACTGCTTGTCGTTGCAGGAATCTTTGTTTTTGCAATACAGGCCAACAGCGAGTATAGGATGATAAGTCCTGATATAGAACTTCAGACTATTTCTTATCCTCAAAAGATCTCTGTCTCTTTGAAAGAAAACAGCAAGGAGACAATTGAAGGAGAGGCAGAAATTACAGATCCTTATTTAATTCGTTTTTCTGGCAATGAGTTTTTAGAAAGGAATATATCTTTTCAAACAGGCTTCAATGGTTTGGATATATCAATAGAAACAGATAAACCGCTATTCAAAAAAGAAAATTTTTATCAGAGACAGTCTTTTTCTGAAAAGTTTAGAAAGTTTGTTGGAGGTAAAACACTTCCTCAATTTCGATTAATAAAAAGCATTACTTCAAGAGAAGATGGCTTTGGAGAAATTATTCATTTCGCCGGTCTCGATTTTAATATCTCTTATGTGAGAGAAGAAAAATTAAAAGAGAAAGATATAAAACAGATTGTTTCTCTAAAAAACAAAACTTCCGAACCCTTGCTTGTTTCTCTTGTTTTTAAAAACAAGATAAAAGCAGATAAAGTATATTGGGGAGGTAGACGTCATTTTTTTTCTCCTCTGCCAGAAAAAGTCTCTCCGTTTTCATTGGTTGAATTTTATGGAGATGACAAAACTCATACTATTGGCTATGATATTTCAGATATTTCTTCCAGCAAACATCCTCAAATGTGGATTCAAAGAGAGGGTTCAGATAATCTTTTAATACTTTCGGTCGATATTTATCTTCCTCCTCAATCGTCAGATCAATTCTCTGGTGTTTACAAACTTACTGCTCTTCCTTTAGCGGCTGACGAAGATTCAGGATTTGTTGTAGAAAGAGGTGCTACTTGGAACAGTTATTACAATCCAATGACAAAAAAATTTATATATAAAGTAACCACATCTCCTTTAAATTACAGAGATAAAAAAGGAGAGTGGAAACCTATTAATCTTTCAATCAAAGAATTGGAATCGCCGTATTGTTTTGGCGTTTCTTGTTATAATTACGGGCTGGAAGAAAATTACTTCAAAACATATTTCAATGCCAAAGGAGAAGTTCTTTCTTTCAACCCCGACGGTTATTGGATGAAAACAACAATTGTGGATCTGGATATATACGATCCTTTAATAAAAGGATTTTATTCTATATCGAAAGGCACTTTCAATTTTTCTCCTCGTATTTCAAAATCCCATTTTAGTTATCCTGGCATTTATAAATCTTTGGAAGGCAAAAGTCACCGTCTGAATTACGACATTAATTCTTCTTCTGTTATTGAGGAATACATTATAGAAACAAGAGATTCTCTTCCTTCTTTTGAAGAATTTTCAGAAGAGCAGATTAATAATATGTATCTTGGCGTAGTTTCTGCTTTTGAAATAGATGATAGTCTTCAAATAGAATTAGTTTATAAACATAGAAGCAAAGAAATCTGGAATAGAAACTTGGGTGAGCGTAGAGATATAGAATCTATTAATTTTTATTCGCAAGATGGCAATCTTCAGTTTAGAATCGAAGAAGCCTTTGCTACTGACGAAAATGGAGAGCGTATACCTGTTTCTTATATGATTGATTACAATAAAGGAAAATATATTATTCGCAAAATGGTTCCTTTATCCTGGCTTCTTGATTCAAAGAGAGCTTATCCAATAGTTATTGATCCAACAGCAAGTTATTATGCTGGTTCTGGTGATGGATATGTTGCGCATTCAGCTTCTACTTGGAGTGCTGTTCATGATGCTGGCACAGGTACTCAAGCAAATTCTACAGCTTCAAGTTATAACGATGGTTTATCAGTGGGGTATAACGGAATCAATCGTACTTATAATATAGCTCGTTCTTTTTTTCCTTTTGATACTTCTGGTCTTCCTGATGATTCTGTAGTGGTTTCCGCTTCTTTATATGTTTATGGAAGATATAGCGAAATTCCGGTTCCTCCCGGTTCCGACGTTTCTGCTCAAAAAGGTACACAAGGAACTAGTTTAACTACTGATGACTATGATGCTTTTTCTGGATCAACTTATGGAACAACGAGTTGGAGTAATGACGGTTACAATACAATTAGCTTTAATTCTACTGGTAGATCCGATATTAATAAAACCGGTACTACTTATATTTGTTGTCGTGAGTACTCACATGATTATTTAAATGTATCGCCAGGGTCCCATATTTATCACAATGGCGTTTGTTATTCAGAATACACAGGGACTAGTAATGATCCTTATCTATATATAACCTATGACAATCCACCTCAGGTAGGTACAATCACTCTCAATGGAGGCAACCCCATTACTTTAATTGAAAATTCAACTACTTCAGTAGTAGCGACCGCTACTGTGTCAGACGCTGATGGGTATTCAGATATTGGGAAGTATGGCGGTAAGTTATATCGTTCAGGTGTAGGATCAAGCTGTTCTTGGAATGATAATAATTGTTATAAGGGTTCTTGTTCTTTAAGTTCTTGTGCAGGAACAAGTTGTATTTTGACTTGCAATTTTAAGCTTTGGTTTCATGCTGATCCTACTGATTCCGGAACCTGGGCATCTGAGTGGTGGGAAGTAAAATTAGATGTACTGGATAGTTATAATATTGAAGATTCAGGCACTACCTCCCAGGAACTTAATTCTCTGCAGGCATTAAGCGTTTCGCCATCGAGCTTCGATTATGGCACTCTTAATCCCGGAGAAAATACAGGTACTTTAAACCAGACTACCACTATTACTAATACAGGCAATATTGCCATAGATGCTTATATTTACGGTACAGATTTAACAAGCGGTTCAGATAATATTCCTATAAGCTATCAAGAATATTCCACTTCTTCAGGAGTAAGTTATGGGTCTGGTGTTGATGCTACTAGTTCTTCAAGTAACCTGGTTGAACTTGATCTTTCCAAACCCACTTCCCATCCTTCTAATTCAACTGATGATGTTTATTGGGGATTAGAGATTCCTATACCTCAGCCCGCAGGAAATTATTCAGGAACTATTACTTTTTCGGCTACAAATGATTGAGGAGTTTTCCACAATATATTATATTCTGCAGAAATTCAAAAAATATGTTATAATAAATAAAAATATTAATTTAATATAGGAAATAAACTAATAACACAGAAACTGCAGAAATTATGTCTCCTCAAACAAAAATTTCTCTTTCTTGGTTGGTGGTATTTTTGATGTATGGTGTAATAGCTATAGGGGCTACAATTATTTTGAAAGATGTGTTAGCAGATACAATTCAGTCATCTGTTACTGTAGGTAATGAACCTCCTACAGTAGGAACAGTAATTCTGAATGGAGGTAATGATATTGTACTTGCAGAAAACACTACTGTTACCGTGATAGGCACTACTACCGTAACTGACGGTAATGGTTATAACGATATTACAGCAGTTACTTCTACGCTTTATCTTAACAATACCACCTGTTCTAGCGGTCTGGCTGATCCCAATTGGTGTTATTATATAAGCAGTTGTGCTACAAGTAACTGTTCAGGAAGCAGTTGTGATGTAACCTGTTCAGCAAATGTATGGTTTATTGCAGAACCTACATCGCCAACCACTTCTTATCCATCCGCTGATTGGCAGATGGATATTACCGTAGTAGACAGCGGTAACAACACTGATACCGGAACAACAAGTCAAGAATTATTGACTCTTTATGCTTTGGATGTAGATGGTTCGATTAGTTATGGAACTATTTATCCTGGAGGGACAAGCACAGAGCAGTTAACTCATGCCACTAATACTGGGAATTATCAAATAGATGTAGCGCTATCAGGTGTAGATATGGATGATGGATCGGGACATACGATTGCCGTGGGTCAGCAGAAATATTCGAGTTCTTCGAATATGGGAGATTGGGTAGGTACTGCGTTAACTACCACAGCTTCTCCATATAATCTTGATTTACCGAAACCAACTGCTACTACTTCAAACAGCTACGATGATCTTTACTGGATGATTAAGATTCCTGATCCCCAATACCCTGGTACTTACACTGGAACTAATACAATAAGCGCTATAGACGCAATATAAATTGTAAAGAGAAATGAAGAAAACTCTTCTAATTATTTCGATCTTGCTTTTTTGTCTGTTTGGCTTTGTTAATTGGAGCAATGCGGGATTTGGTATTACTCCTCCTGATATTATTAATGAACATCTTGTTCCAGGTTCTTCTTTTGAAGAAACTATTTATTTAACAAGAGGAGATCCTGATGAGGAATTGACTGCCCAAGTTATTATCAACGATTCTCCGATAAAGGATTGGATAACCATTGAGAAAGGCGAAAGATTTCCTTTGCCTAAAGGTAAGAAAATCGTTCCGATGAAAGTGTTGATTAATGTTCCTTCAGGTGCTGAGTACGGTAAATATAAAGGAACAATCACAATAAAAGCTGTTCCCTCAAAAAACAAAGGAGGGCAGGTTTCTACTATTTTAGCAGGAACGGTAGATATTGAACTTCTAGTTACTCAGGAAACCTTTTCAGATTTTAAAGTTAAAATCATAAGTATTCCTTCGGAAATCGAACAGAACAGTCCATTAGTTATTTCGATCAAATTAGAGAATTTAGGTAATCAGAAAACCAGACCTTCAAAAGTCCATTTAGATATATATGATCTTTATCATAAAAAAATCTTAAAATCTGAAGATGTCTATCAATTCAAAGGATGGGTTGAACCTTTTCAAACTGGAATTGTTGAAGCTCAATCTTTGCTTGATTTAGATTTAGGAGAGTATTGGGCAGATATTTCAGTTTATAAGGGAGAAGAAAAAGTAGATTTTGCCAAGGTGTATTTCAAAATAGTTCCTCAAGGATCAAAACCTGTTTCTAAAATGCGGAGGTCGTTGTTTTCGTATTTCCCTCCTACTTTAGTTGAATTTATTTCTTTATTGATAGTCTTGATCATTGGTATAATAATTGCTTTGCTTCTAAGAAAAAAGCCAAGAAAAAGGAAAAGAAAGATCTAAAATCGAGGGAAGACCTTTTTAAAAAATATTTTACGTGAATGCAGATATTAAAATTCCTCAGATTGTATTAAAATCTGTTTTCTCCTTCCTTTTTTTAGGAGTAACTTTAATATTGCTCTTTTCTTTTTTTTCTGAAACTCTAAGGGTACCCAATTTTTTGAAGCAAGTTTTGGCTTTAACTATAACTCCCTCTGTTACTACTGTTTCTTTACCTCCTCCTCAAAACCTTTCAGTTACTGCTGTAAGTTCTTCTCAGATTGATTTAACTTGGGATTTGGTTGCTGGAGCAAGTTATTATAATATCTACAGAGATAATAATCTTGTCGCATCTTCTACAGTTTCTTCTTATTCTGATACGGGTCTGTCTCCTTCTACTACTTATACATACAATGTTTCTGCCGTGGATGTTTCAGGTATGGAATCACCCAAAAGTTCTTCTGTTTCAGCCACCACCTTATCAGCTCCTGCACCTCCTCCTTCAGAAGAAGGAGGAGGTGCTCTTCCACTTATTCCTCCAACCCCTGAGGTTTCTGAAAAGTCTATAGTGATTAATAAAGGAGCAACGTGGACAAATTCTCGAGAGGTTTCCTTGACAATTTCGGCTAAACAGGCATATCAAATGGCAATTAGCAATAGTATTGATTTCCCGGGTGGGATTTGGGAGGATTACACTACTTCAAAGAAATGGATACTAACTGAAGGTGATGGCAAAAAAACTGTTTATGCTAAATTCAGAAGTTTTTCGGGAGGCGTCTCTGAGATAGTGTCGGATTCCATTATTTTAGATACTATGCCTCCCGCTAATATCCTAAATTTAGAAGCAATTCCTGGCAACCAGCAGATTCTTCTTAAATGGGAAGCGCCTCCTGATAAAGATTTCGCTGGAGTAAGAATAATGGGATCTTTAGAATTCTTTCCTGCTAATCCTTGGGATGGAATTTTAGTATATCAAGGATCAAAAACATCATTTCTTGCTGTAGGACTTACTAATGGAAAAAGATATTATTATACTGTCTTCTCTTACGATAAAGCAGGAAATTTTTCATCTGGAGCAATAGTTTCAGCAGTTCCTTTAAAGGAAGAGATTCCTCCAATTACTCCTGTTCCTCCAATTATTCCTTCCACTCCAATTCCTTCCCCTTTTCCTCCTACTTCTGTGGCACCTATACCGTCCGGGATTGAGGAACTGGAACTCTCTGATTTTGACTTCTGGCAAGAGGGTAAGAAAATTATTCCTCAACACAACAAAGTTGTTATCAGAAACGACCTTTTACTAACTATTTCTATTGATTACGAGAAAGTGCCAGAAGTTTTGAAGACTATAATGATTACTTTAAGAAAAGAAGATAAATCTTTCTCTTTTCTCTTGAGATTGAATAAACAGTCCACTCGTTATGAGGCGACAATTGTACCTCCAAACAAAACCGGCGAGATGCCATTTATAATTGAAGTTCTTGATTATAGAAATCAGAGTTTTAAGAAAATTTCTGGTTCTTTTGAATTAATAGCTCCAAAAGAAGAGATCAAAAAATATAAAAAAATAGATCTTTCGTTTTTAGTTTGGTTGGTGGTTCTTCTAATCATTTTAGTTTTGCTTACATACTATATATGGAAAAAATATATATCTTCAGGAAACTTTACTCTTTAATAAAGGTTGACAAATTTTTTAAAAAATAATAATATTTATATTAGTGCAAGAAATTCGAGAAAGGATATTACTTCTAAAACATCCAAAAAGAAAGAATTTTTTGGATGCGTGCTTTTATCTTGAATTTTATTTTTTAAAAAATTAAAATATACTTACCCTAAATTAATATGCTGAGTTAGGGTATTTTCTCTATTGTTTTTGTTTTTTAAATCGTTAAAACTATTATGGAGAAAATAAAATTTAAGAATTTCTCAAAAGCAAAAGTCCGTTTAGATCTCCCGTATTTACTTGCTATACAAAAGGATAGCTGGAAATGGTTTTTAGAAAAAGGATTAAAAGAGCTTTTTGTTGAAGTATCTCCTATAAGAGATTTTACGGGGAAAGAATTGGAATTGTGGTTTTTAGACTACAAGCTTGGGAAGCCAAAGTATAAATCAGATATAGAAGCAAAGCTTAATAATGATTCTTATGAGGCTCCCCTGAGAGCAAAGGTAAAGCTTGTAAACTTAAAAACAAAAGAAGAAAAAACTCAGGAAGTATTTTTGAGCGACTTCCCTCTTTTAACCGAAAGAGGAACTTTTATTGTTAATGGAGTGGAGAGGATAGTTATTTCTCAACTTATTCGCTCTCCTGGTGCTTTTTTTGTTCTTTCGGGAACAAAAGAGGATAAAAAATTATTTGGTGCCAAGATTATTCCTAATAGAGGGAGTTGGTTAGAATTTGATACCGAGCATTCAGGAGTGATTTCAGTAAAAATAGACAGGAAACGAAAAATTCCTGCCACTGCTCTTCTGAGAGCTTTTGGAATAGAAGAGGATAAAAAAATCAAAGAGCTATTTGAAGATGTAGATAAAGGAGAGAAAAAGTTTATTGAGGAAACTTTACGTCAAGATTTTACTCATAATAGAGAAGAAGCTTTAGTTGAAATTTATAAACATCTGCGACCTGGAGATATGGCTATGCCTGATACAGCAAGAGAGTTGCTGGAGAATATGTTTTTTAATTTTGATAGATATGACTTATCGAAGGTAGGAAGATGGAAGATGAGACAAAGGATTCCTGAGTTGCAAAAAGACAAAGATAAAAGCATTGGTATTAAAGATAGAACTCTTAAAGTGGAAGATATAGTTGCGGTGATGCGAGAGATTATCCGTTTAAATAACGATCCTCAAGCAAAACCTGATCAGATAGATCATTTAGGTAACAGGAGAGTCAGAACATTAGGTGAATTTTTGCAAAATCGGCTAAGGGTAGGAATAATGAGGATGGAGAGGATTATTCAGAACAAAATGTCTACTTTGGACACTCGCACACTTACTCCTATTCAGCTTATAAATCCTCGTCCTTTTATGGCGGTAGTTAAAGAATTTTTTAGTTCCTCTCAGTTTTCTCAATTTATGGATAACGAGAATCCATTGGCTGAGTTGGAACATAAAAGAAGGTTATCTGCTACAGGTCCCGGAGGCTTGACAAGAGAGAGGGCCGGATTTGAGGTAAGAGATGTTCAGCCTTCTCATTATGGAAGAATTTGTCCTATTCAAACCCCTGAAGGACCAAATATTGGTTTGGTAAACCATTTGGCTGGTTATGCTCGGATTAATTCTTTTGGATTTATAGAAACACCATATTTTAAAGTAAAGGATGGTAAGGTTACTTCTGAAATTCACTATCTTTTAGCTTTTGAAGAAGAAAAATATAATATTGCTCACGGAGGAGTTCCAATTGATGATAATGGTCGAATTATACCCAAAAAGGTTGAGGCACGTCGGAGAGGAGAACCGGCCGTGGTGGAGAGAGAAAAAATTGATTTCATTGATGTTTCTCCTGAGCAACCAATTTCTATTGCTACTTCTCTTATTCCTTTTCTCCAAAACGATGATGCAAACCGAGCTTTAATGGGATCAAATATGCAGCGGCAAGCTGTTCCTTTGATTAATCCTCAAATGCCCTTAGTAATGACTGGAGTTGAGAGAAGAGTAGCTCTGGACTCTGGGCAAGAGCTTATAGCTAGTGAAGATGGTGTAGTAGAAGAAGTAGATGCTAATCATATTAAGATTAAAACAAAATCAGGCTCCTATAAGAATTATGAATTGAGGGTATTTATGCGAAGCAATCAATATACTTGTTTTCATCAGCGTCCAGTTGTAAAAAAGGGGCAGAAAGTCAAAAAAGGGGATATTCTAGCAGATGGAGGAGCTATTGATAAAGGACACCTTGCTTTAGGAAGTAATGTATTAGTTGCTTTCTTGCCTTTCTATGGTGAGAATTTTGAAGATGCTATAGTAATTTCTGACAGGTTAGTCAAAGAAGATGTTTATTCTTCTATTCATATAGAGAACTTTAGTTGTGACGTAAGAGAAACAAAACTTGGCCCAGAGATTACTACCTATGATATTCCTAATGTAGGAGAAGAAAAACTAAAGGATTTAGACGAAGAAGGTATTGTGAGGGTAGGAGCTGAGGTTGGACCAAATGATATCTTAGTAGGCAAGATTTCTCCAAAAGGAAAAGAAACACTTACAGCAGAGGAAAGGTTGCTGAGTGCAATCTTTGGTGAAAAAGCAAAAGATGTTAAGGATACCTCGCTTCGGATGGAACACGGAAAAAGAGGAAGAGTAGTAAGAGTAAAAGTTTTTGAAAGAGGTGAAGCCAATCTTGAACCAGGGGTTATTAAAAGGGTAGAAGTAGAAGTAGCTCAGCTAAGAAAAATTACTTCTGGTGATAAGCTGGCTGGACGTCATGGAAACAAAGGAGTAGTTTCCAAGGTGCTTCCTCCAGAAGAGATGCCTTTCTTGGAAGATGGTACTCCTGTTGATATCATTTTGAGTCCTTTGAGTGTTGTGTCAAGAATGAATTTGGGGCAGATTTTGGAAACCCATCTTGGGTGGGCAGCAAAGAAATTAGGATATCATGCTATTACTCCTGCTCTTACAGGAGCAACTGAAGTAGATATTAAAAAAGAATTAAGAGAGGCAGGTTTAGATGAAGACGGTAAAGTAGTTCTTTATGATGGTCAGACAGGAGAGCCTTATCCTGAAAAAATAACTGTTGGTTGGATCTATATGATGAAGCTTATTCATATGGTTGAAGACAAAGTTCATATGAGAGCAATTGGTCCTTATTCTTTAATTACTCAACAACCGTTGGGAGGTAAAGCTCAGTTCGGAGGACAAAGATTCGGAGAGATGGAGGTTTGGGCGCTTGAAGGTTATGGTGCTGCATATTCTTTGCAGGAAATGCTTACTATAAAGTCAGACGATGTAGGAGGAAGAGCGGCAGCTTATGAGGCAATTCTTAAAGGTGAAAAGATATCTACTCCTAATCTTCCTGCTTCGTTTAATCTGCTAGTAAACGAGCTAAAATCATTAGCTTTAGGGGTAGAGATTAAAACAAAACAAACAAAAGAAATTGCAGAGAACAAAAAAATTAAAAAATAAATTTCTATGAAAGTAACCGAACTTGAAGCAATTAGAATAAAATTAGCTTCTCCTCAAGATATATTGAATTGGTCATACGGAGAAGTTACAAAACCAGAGACTATTAATTACAGAACTCAGAGACCAGAAAAAGATGGTTTGTTTTGTGAAAGAATATTTGGACCTAGCAGAGACTACCAATGTTACTGCGGAAAATATAAAGGAGTAAGATTTAAAGGAATAATATGCGATCGTTGCGGAGTGGAAGTTACAAAATCTCAAGTTCGGCGTGAAAGAATGGGGCATATTAAATTAGCTGCTCCCTGTTCGCATATCTGGTTTCTGAAAGGTGTTCCTTCAGTGATGGGACAGATTTTAGATATTTCAATGCAAAAGTTAGAGAGAGTTGTTTATTTTTCTGCTTATATTGTAACAAAAATAGACGAAGAGGCTCGTAAGAGAATTCTTTCCGAGATAGAAAAGGAATATGAATTAAAACTTAAAAGTATTAAAAAAGAATCCAAAGGTAACCAGAAACAAACAAAGAAATTAATTCAGGAATTAAAAGAGGCTCGTGAGAAAGCTCGAAAGGAAGTACTTGAGTTAAAAAGATTAGATGTTCTTTCTGAAATTGATTATCAAAATCTTTCTTTGAAGTATGGAGAGATGTTTGAAGCGGGAACAGGCGCAGAAACTTTAAAAAAGATTTTCTCCGAGATTAATTTAGAAGAAGAGATTTCAAAATTAAAGGAAAAGCTGAAAAAAACACAGCAGATAGATAGAAAAAAAGTTTTAAGAAGGTTAAAGATTTTCAAAAAGATGCATGAGCAAAAAATTAGACCTGAATGGATGTTTCTTACAGTGTTGCCTGTTCTTCCTCCTGATTTGCGACCAATGGTTCAACTTGACGGAGGCAGATTTGCTTCCTCTGATCTGAATGACCTCTATAGAAGGGTAATCAATAGAAATAATCGTCTTAAGTATTTGCTAGAGATCTCCGCCCCCGAGGTAATTATAAGGAATGAAAAAAGAATGCTGCAGGAAGCAGTAGATGCTTTAATTGATAATGGAATGAGAAAAACGCAAACTACAAGAGCTAGTACTGGAGGTAAAAGAGAACTGAAGTCATTAGCTGATATGCTTAAAGGAAAACAAGGAAGGTTTAGAAGAAATTTATTAGGGAAAAGAGTAGATTATTCTGGACGTTCTGTTATTGTTGTAGGACCTGAATTAAAACTTTCTGAGGTTGGTATTCCAAAGAAAATGGCTCTCGAGCTTTTCAAACCTTTTGTTATTCATAAAATCCTTAAACAAGAACTAGCTTATAATGTGAGAGGAGCTACTCGTTTGATCGAGGAAGAAATACCAGAGGTATGGGCAATTCTTGAGGAAGTAGTGAAAGATAAATTGGTATTATTGAATAGGGCACCCACACTTCATCGATTGGGAATTCAAGCTTTTAGACCAGTCCTTATAGAAGGCGAAGCAATCAGAATTCATCCAATGGTATGCCAGGCTTTTAATGCAGATTTCGACGGAGATCAAATGGCTGTTTTTGTACCTTTACTTTCCGAAGCACAACAGGAAGCTAGAAAAATAATGCTTTCTTCTCTTAATCTTCTCAAACCAGCTACAGGATTGCCTGTAGTCTCTCTTAGTAAAGATATAATTTTGGGATGTTATTGGCTTACCACGATTAAAGAAGGACAAAAAGGAGAAGGAAAAGTTTTTGGATCGCCCGAAGAGGCTATTATGGCGTTTGAGTTAAAGCATATTGATTTGAGAGCAAAAATAAAAGTTCTGATTAACGGAGTTCTAAAAGAGACCTCAGTTGGGCGTATTCTTTTTAATCAAGCTCTTCCGGAAGATTTTCCTTTTCAGAACATCAGAGTTAAATTAAAAGATTTGAAAAATATAGTAAGTGAGATTATTGAAGCTCATAAAACCGAGACAGGCTATTTGCCGATAGTGGAGGAGACTTTAGATAAAATAAAAGAAATAGGTTTTGAGTATTCTACAAAATCAGGGATTACTTGGGGGATGGATGATTTAGAGGTTCCTCCCAAGAAAGCAGAAATCATTGCTAAAGCAGAGAAAAAAGAAGAGCAGATTAAGAATAATTTTGAAAAAGGCTTGCTTTCTGCAGAAGAAAGAGACGGCGAAATAATAAAGGTATGGCAAGAAGCAAAAAGTGAGATTATAGAAGAGCTTTCTAAAACGCTTCCCAAAGATGGGCCGGTGTTTATTATGGTTGATTCAGGAGCGCGAGGTTCTTGGACTCAACCGGTTCAGATGGCAGGGATGAAAGGATTAGTGATTAATCCTATGGGACGTATCATAAAATTACCAGTAAAAAGCTCTTATACAGAAGGATTTAATGTATTGGAATACTTTATTTCTACTCACGGAGCTAGAAAAGGAACAGCTGATACTGCTCTTAGGACGGCAAAAGCAGGTTATTTAACAAGGAGATTAATAGATGTTGCACACGAGGTTTTAGTTACAGAAGAAGATTGCGGAGACAGAAAAGGAATTGTTGTGTTTAGAGAAGATGCAGAGAATTTGGGTCAGAAGTTTTTGTTTAAAATATTAGGCAGGGTTTCGCTCGAGGAAGTAAAGGTGAAAGGAGAAGTTGTCTTGAAAAAGGGAGAATTAATAGATTTTGAAAAGGCAAAAAAGATTATAGAAGCAGGGGTTCCTCAACTTAGAGTTCGTTCGCCTTTAAGTTGTAAAACATTGCGAGGTGTGTGCCAGAAATGTTATGGTTGGGATTTGGGAAGAAACAGAATGGTTAAATTAGGAGAAGCGGTAGGAGTAGTAGCTGCTCAAGCAATAGGAGAACCAGGTACACAGCTTACATTAAGGACTTTCCATACTGGTGGAGTAGCAGAAGGGGGAGATATTACTCAAGGTTTACCCCGAGTAGAAGAGATTTTTGAGAACAGAGCGCCAGGAGGAGAAGCAGTGATGAGCGAAGTTGATGGTCGAGTATCTTTAGTAGATGAGAAAAAGAAAATAGTGAAGATCTTAGTTTCTGATTCTAAAAACAAGAAGAAAGAAATAGAATACAAGATTCCCCAGGATTCTACCATCTGGGTAAGAAAAGGACAGGAAGTTAAAAGAGGCACTCAACTTTGTGAGGGAAGTTTAAGTCTTAAAAAACTATATCGTCTTAGAGGTATTGAAGATACCTGGCGTTATATTGTTAATCAAGTTCAGAAAATTTATGCTTCTCAAGGAGTAGATATTCATGATAAACATATAGAGATTATTACAAGGCAAATGTTTTCGCGGGTAAGAATTAAAGATGAAGGTGATTCAGATTTTATCCCTGGTGAAATTGTAGAAAAATCAGAGGTGGTTGAAGAAAATTTAAAACTAAAACAAGCGGGAAAGAGACCAGCAAAAGTTACTCAGCTCTTATTAGGGATTTCAAAAGTGGCTCTTACCACGAGAAGTTTTCTCTCAGCTGCTTCTTTCCAAGAAACTTCTCGCGTGCTAATAAAAGCAGCAATTGAAGGGAAAGAAGATAAACTCTTGGGTCTCAAAGAAAATGTGATTATTGGAAAATTGATCCCTGCAGGTACTGGTTTTAGGAAGTAATTTAATGATATAATAAAAGAATGGATTATCTTTTACAACGATGGTAAAGAAAAGAAAGAGAAATAATAAAACAAGCAAAATTAAGGCTAAATCAAAAAACGATCGCCATACCAGAACCAGAAAAGAGTTTATCGTCCTTCCAAGACAGATCAAGCAGAAGATTCTGTCGGTGGTGATGATACTGATTGCTGTAATAATTGTTTTGAGCTTTTTTAATTCAGCAGGGATAGCTGGTAGAGGTTTTATGAAAGCCTCTACATTTTTAATTGGAAAAGTTGTTTTTATATTGCCGATGTTTTTGGTATTGGCAGCTTTTATTTTTTGGGAAGAATTAATTATTTTTGGCAAAAGGTGGTGGCTTCCGATATTAGCTATATTGGTTTTTCTTGTAGGGTTGTCAGGGATATTTGGTTCAATAAATCCATCTTCAAGAATGGGAGGATGGTTAGGATATGTGATAAGTTGGCCTTTGCTTTCTTTATTTGATTTTTGGGTTACAGTAATGATTTTTGGAGGGATAAGTGTTATTGCAGGCTTAGTGCTTTTCTATCCTCTCTATAAGGAAAGAGAAAAACAAAAGCGAGAAAAAGAAGAAATTTCTTTTGTGAAAGAAGAAATTTTTCCCAGTTTTCGAGTGAAAGAAATTTCTTCTTATCGAGAGGATAAAAATAAGGAATTGTCAGAAGAAAAAATACAGAAGAAAGAAAAAGAAGTTTTATCCTCTCCAACAGATCTAAAATTAAAGCATATCCCTCTTACAAAAGAGGAAAAGAAATATCAACGACCTCCCTTTGAACTGTTAGAGAAAAACAGGAAAGGGCCCAAAACCGGCGATTTGCGAACAAATGCAGCGATTATTAAAAGAACTCTTCAGAATTTTAATATTCCTGTAGAGATGGGACATGTCAATATTGGACCTACCGTCACTCAATATACACTGAAACCTGCTGAAGGGATTAAGCTTTCTAGAATTACTTCTCTTTCTAATGATTTGGCTTTAGCATTGGCTTCTCATCCTATTAGAATTGAAGCGCCTATTCCAGGAAAATCACTGGTGGGGATAGAAGTACCGAATCAGACAAGAGGAGAGGTAAGGTTGAGAGATCTTATTGAAAATCCAACTTTTTGGAATGCGCCTTCGAGATTGACATTTGTTTTAGGGAAAGATGTTTCAGGTAATCCGGCTTATGCCGATTTAGCCAAGATGCCTCATCTTTTGGTAGCAGGAAGTACCGGAAGCGGAAAAACAGTTTTTTTAAACAGTCTTATTTTGAGCTTGATTTATCGTAATTCTCCTCATATTCTAAAGTTTGTTTTAATTGATCCTAAACGTGTTGAATTTCCAGTGTATAAAGGTATTCCTCATCTGATTAATTCGGTTATTTGCGATAACAATAAATCTGTAACTGCCCTGAATTGGTTAATTGAGGAGATGGAACGAAGATTTGATATTTTCTCAAAAGTGAAAGCAAAAGATATAAACTCTTATAACGAGCAGGTAGTTAATGGAAATGCAAGTTTAATTCCTTATATTGTTTTGATTATCGATGAGCTGGCGGATCTTATGGTAGCAAAAGGGAGAGAAGTAGAAACAGCAATTGTAAGATTGGCTCAGATGGCGCGGGCAGTAGGGATTCATTTAGTCGTAGCTACCCAGAGACCATCGGTTGAAGTAATTACTGGGCTTATAAAAGCGAATATCACCTCGCGGGTAGCTTTTCAAGTAGCTTCGCAAATAGATTCAAGGACAGTTTTTGATATGGCAGGAGCAGAAAAACTATTAGGAAGAGGAGATATGCTTTTTATTTCATCTGAGGTTTCAAAACCAAAAAGAATTCAAGCGCCATTAGTAACAGAAAAAGAAGTAAAAAAAGTAGTTAAGTTCTTAAAAGATCAATTTGAACTAAAAGAAACAGGACATGAAGAGCTTTCTGAAAATCTTGAACAGAGGCTTGCTGAAAGCTCTGAATCTGCTTTTAGTGCTTTTTCTAGAGGAGAAGATCCCCTTTACGAGACAGCTAAACAAGTAGTTATTAATGCAGGAAAGGCTTCTGCTTCTTTATTGCAGAGACGCCTTCAGATTGGCTATGCTAGAGCAGCGCGTTTGATTGATATGCTTGAAGAAAGAGGGATTGTTGGTCCTCCTGAAGGCGCTAAACCAAGAGAGGTATATGGCGATAAAGAAAACAATCTTGAGAATAATGATTCTCAAGATGGATTTTTTAAGATATAATAGAATAAAATATTAATTTATTCTTTTTATTCTTTATATGCCCAAAAAGAGTGAAAAAAAGAACAAAGAAAAAGATCTAATGGAAACGGTAGACGAGATTAAACAGAGATTTGGCGAGGGTGCGATTATGAAATTAAAAGATGTAAAGGCAGTGGATGTAGATACAATTTCGACAGGTTCTCTTTCTTTAGATCTTGCTTTAGGAGTAGGAGGAATTCCTAAAGGAAGGATAATAGAGATATTTGGTCCTGAAGCAGGAGGAAAAACAACTTTAGCCTTGCATATACTTGCTGAAGCTCAGAAGAAAGGAGGACAAGTGGCTTTTATTGATGCTGAGCATGCTTTAGATCCTGACTATGCTCGAAGGATCGGTGTGAATGTTGAAGAACTTTTAATTTCTCAACCCGATTCTGGAGAGCAAGCGCTTCAGATTTTGGAAACGTTGGTAAGATCGGGAGCAATATCAGCCGCTGTGGTTGATTCCGTTGCTGCTCTTACTCCTCGCTCAGAAATTGCAGGTGAAGTAGGCGATTTTCAAATAGGTTTACAGGCTCGATTAATGAGTCAAGCTCTACGTAAGTTATCAGGCGTTATAGCTAAAACAAATACTGCTGTTATATTTTTAAATCAGACACGAATGAAAATAGGACAAGCTTTTGGAAATCCTGAAACTACACCAGGAGGATTGGCTTTGAAATTTTATGCTTCAGTGAGAATAAATTTGAGACGGATTGCTCAGCTGAAATCCGGAGATGAAATCATTGGAGGACGTCACAAAGCAAAGATTGTAAAAAACAAGGTAGCCGCTCCATTCAAAACGGCTGAATTTGATATATATTATAATGAAGGGATATCTCGAATTTCTGATATTCTGAATCTTGCTTTAAAAAAAGGAATTGTAAAAAGAAGCGGAAGTTGGTTCCAATATCAGAATAAAAAACTCGGTCAAGGGACCGAGGGAGCAAGGAGGTTTTTGAAGGAAAACCCGGAAGTAGCAAAAGAGATTGAGAAGGAGATCCTGGAATCAGAAAAGAAGCAATAGTGATTTAATGAAGCAAGTAGTTTATTTAATTACGAAAGGCAAGAGCCCTAAAAATCTTGCCCTTTTTATTGCCTTTGAGAGTTGTCTCTGATGTTTCGAACAAAGACCAGTCTTTTTTCTGGGTTTTATTTTTGCAGAGGCAGAAATAAACCTCTCAAGAGTTTTCTTGTCTTTGAAATCTATTTCTTTTAAATTGCGTTGGCAAAAGTAACAAGCTGTTTCCATATTTTTTTTTAATTCTTAGAAAGGCAAGTCATTAATATCAATTTCTTCTTCCTCTTCTTCTTTCTTTGCTTCTGGACCCTCTTTTTTTTCTTGGCTGTTTTCTCTTTCTTTTTGTTGATCAGCAATATTATTTTCGTTGGTGTTTGTTATCTCTTGGCCATTTGGTATAAAGTGATCTTCAATTACAGGTATTTCTTCCTGAGGAGAAGGTATTCTTTCTGAAGAAGAGGTTGATGTTTTGATTTCTGTTGAGCGGGGTCCTAGCTGCATTCTTTCTGCGACAATTTCTGTGCGGTATTGGTTATTACCTGAAGCATCTTGCCAGCTCCTTGTTTGAAGTCTTCCTTCAATTAGAGCTAGAGACCCTTTGCTTAGGAATTGAGAACCAATCTCTGCTAGCCTTCCCCATAGGACCACATTATGATATTGTGTTTCTTCTTGTTTCTGTCCTGTTTGTTTGTCTATCCAGACACGATTAGTAGCAAGTCTTATACTGCATACAGGTTGTCCAGAGGGAGTGGTCCTTAGAATAGGATCAGCTGTGAGTCGACCTACTAGAAAGACTTTGTTTAGATACATATTTTTATTTTTTTAAAATTTCTTCTAATTTTTTGTCTATATCTTTTAACTCAGCTTTTTTGGGTTTCTCTATTTTGGTTTCTTTTGGCTTTATCTCAACTTCTTGTTTGCTTGGTTTGGTTGCTTTTGGTTTCTTTCTTGCAAAAACGAGAAACCTCAGAATGTTTTCATTTTCTTTTACTTCTTTTTGGAGATTATTGATATTTTCTTTTTTTAAATAAAAAGTTATCGTAGCAAGATAAGCTTCTTCCTCTTTTTTAATAGGATAACTCAGCTTTATTTTCTTAGGGTCTAGAGATAAATCCAGTAATCCGTCTTTTCCTTGAATAGAAGAAATAATTTCTTGATGAATCTTTTGAGCTTCTTCCTCTGAAAGATCGGGTTTGATGAGATAAGATAATTCGTAGTATTTCATATTTTTATATTTTAAATTCTATAACATCTCCGTCTTGGACTTTATAATCTTTACCTACAATTTTGATTTCGCCATTTTCTTTGGCTCGAGCCCACGAGCCTAGTTCAATTAATTTATTATGCGGGATCACTTCAGCTTTTATGAATTTTTCTTTGAAGTCCGAGTGTACTTTTTGAGCTGCTTCTGTGATTTCTGAATCTTTCTTGAGCGACCATGCCCGAACCTCTTTTCCGCCTGCTATAGTGAAGAAGGTAATTAAGTTACCAGTATTATAGCAGGCTTTTATTAAATAATCAAGGCTTGAGTTTATTCCGATTTCTTCAGCTTCTTGCTGGGAAAGCTCAGAAATTTCTTCTTCTAATTTTAGATTAATTTTCATCTTTTCCGGACTAACTTTTGTTTCTCCGTCGGTATTAAAAAGATAAATTATTGGTTTTGCGCTTAGAAACTGAAATTCTTTTATTAATTCTTTTTCTTTGGAAGTAAGATTGAGTTCTAAGATGCTTTTGCCTTGAGAAAGTCCAGTTTTTATTTTATTTAGAATTTCCTCTTTGACTAAAGCCTCTTTTTCTTGCGCTTTTATTTTCTTTTCTAATTTCTCTAATATCTTTTCTGTGGTTTCTAGATCTTTTAAAATTAACTCTGTTTTAATAATCTCAATATCCCTCTGGGGATCTACGTTTTTTTCTGTATGTTCTACTTTGTTATTTTGAAAATCTCTTACTACTTCTAAAATAATCTGACATTCTCTAATTTGAGCAAGAAATTGATTTCCCAAACCTTCTCCCTTATGAGCTCCTTTTACTAGACCGGCGATGTCAACGAATTCGATGGTAGCAGGAGTAATTTTTGAAGGATTTATTAACTTTGCGATTTTGTAGAGTCTTTGGTCTGGGACAGCGATTTTTCCTATATTAGGAGAAATAGTAGTAAAAGGATAAGAAGCAATATCCACACTCTTTTTTGTAAGAGCCTTAAAAAGAGTAGACTTGCCTGCATTTGGTAAACCAACAATACCTACTGAAAAAGACATAAGTATATGGTATACTAAAAATATATGAAAATCAACCCTGATATATTTAGAGCCTACGATATTAGAGGAATTTATCCCAGAGAAATAAACAAAGCTGTTTCTTATCAGATAGCAAGAGCTTTTGTTTATTTTTTGAGTAAGAAATGCAGGCAAAAGCTCACTCTTTGTGTAGGAAGAGATAACCGTCTTTCCTCTCCTTTATTGAGCAAAAAAATTATTCAAGGAATAATAGATTCTGGATCTAATGTTGTTAATATCGGCTTAGCTACGACCCCGATGCTTTATTTTGCTGTAGCTCATTATAGATTATCGGGAGGGATAGAGGTTTCTGCTTCTCATAATCCGCCTCAGTATAATGGATTCAAGCTTGTAAGAGAAGACTCAAAACCTATTAGCAAGATCACTGGCATCGAAGAGATAAAAAAAATTGTTCTAAGCCAAAGAACTTTCTCTACCAAGAAACAAGGAAAAGAAACAAAAAAAAGGATAATAGGGGATTATGTAGATTTTATTTTGGGTGATATTGAGACTAAAAAAATAAAACCTTTAAAGATAGTTATTGATACCGCTAACGGAGTGGCAGGAATAGTGATAAAGCCAGTTCTTGAAAAATTTCCTTTGAAAGTTTATCATCTATTTTCAAAATTAGATGGTAGATTTCCTAATCATCTGCCTAATCCCCTTGTGGAGGATAATCTAAGAGATATAAAAAAAGCAATAAAAAAACACAAAGCTGATCTAGGTGTGGCTTTTGATGGTGATGGAGACAGAATTGTTTTTTTAGATGAAAAAGCAAGAGTCGTTCCTGCTGACATAATTGGTGTTTTGGTGGCAGAGAGCATTTTAAAAAAACAACCTGGTCAGAAAATTCTTTATGATCTTCGTTCAAGCAATATCGTAAGGGAGAAGATAAAAGAAGCAAAAGGTATTCCTTTAATGAGCAGAGTGGGTCATTCCTTTATTAAGGAAAGAATGAGAAAGGAGAATATTATTTTTGCTCAAGAACTTTCTGGCCATTATTATTATAAAGGAAGATATTTTGCTGAAAGTCCGTTCTTTGTTTTCTTTGAAATTATTCAAAGAATCTCTGAATCAGGTAGAAAATTTTCTTATTTGGTAGATCAATATAAAAAATATTATCATTCAGGGGAGATCAATTTCAAAGTAGAAAATAAACAAAATAAAATAAGAGAAATTGAGAAAAGATTTTCTAAAGGAAAGAAATGTTATATCGATGGTCTTCGTATAGATTTTAAAGACTGGTGGTTCAATGTACGTCCCTCAAATACTGAACCGTTACTTAGATTGGTAATAGAGGCAAAAAACAAGAAGCTTTTGGAGAAGAAGAAAAAAGAACTCTCAAAATTGATTGAGAGAAGATAATCACTTTTAATCTAGCGGGCAAATTTGCTATATTATCCCTATTTTCTTGCGGACTTCTTCTATTGTAGATTGGGCCAATACTTTAGCCTTTTTTGCTCCCTGTTCTAAAATTTCTTCTATATAAACTTCTCTTGAGAGAAGATCTTTCTTTTTCCGTCTAAAAGGTTCAAATTTTTTTATTAAGAGTTTAGCTAGGGCTTTCTTGAAATCAGCATAGCCTTTTTTTGTAAACTTTTTCTCTACTTCTTTAATTGGTATGTCTGAAAAAATACTATAGATGTTTAAGAGGTTGGAAATTCCAGCCTTTTTCTTTGGATCATATTTTATAGACCTACCTGTGTCTGTTACAGCTGACATTATTTTTTTCTTTATCGCTTCTGGTTCATCAAATATGCTGATATATGTTTCTGGTGGATCACTTTTTGACATTTTCTTTTTTGGTTCTTTCAGAGACATAATCTTGGCAGAAGATTCTAAAATAAGAGGTTTTGGAAGTTTAAATGTTTCTCCGAATTGCTTATTGAATTTTCTGGCAATTGTTCTTGTAAGCTCAATGTGCTGTTTTTGATCTTTTCCTACGGGCACCAGATCTGCTTTGTAAATTAGAATGTCTGCCGCCATTAAAATAGGATAATTTAAGAGGCCTGCGTTTACATTTTTCGGATGTTTCCTTGCTTTTTCTTTGAATTGAGTCATTCGGCGCAAATCGCCAGCAGGAGTAACACAAGCAAGAAACCAGGTTAACTCTGTAATTTCTTTTATTTCTGATTGAACATACAAAATGCATTTTTGAGGGTCTATTCCTGTTGCTAAAACATCTGCCGCTTTTTCTAATATTTCTTTTCTGTAAGTTGTTGCCTGGTAAGGAGTGGTGATTCCATGGAGATCCGCAATGAAAAAAATACATTCATTATTATTTTGAAGTTCTACATAGTGTTTTACCGTATTTAGATAATTTCCAATATGAAGTGGTCCTGTTGGTCTTATACCTGTGACTATTCTCATTTTTTTTGATTATACTTCTATTACTACAGGTAAAATCATTGGTCTGCGTTTAGTTTTCTTGAACAAAAAGGCTCCAATTTGTTTTTTTATCTCATCTTTTATGTAAATCCAGTTGACAGTAGCTCCTGATCCTGTTGCTTTACTTACAATTCTTACTACTTTTTTTCTTGCTTCCTTTAGCAAATCTTTTGATTCCTTTAGGTAAACAAACCCTCTTGATATTATATCAGGAGAACCTTTAACTTTTCCAGTTTTTCTGTCCACTGCGGCAATAATAACAAACATTCCTCCGTTAGCAAGAGTTTGTCGGTCGCGCAAGACAATATCTCCAACATCTCCAATACCTAACCCATCTACCATTACATAATTTGCTGGCACTTCCTCTTTTGTGAGACGGATTCTTTCTGGGGTAAGTTCAATAACTTGTCCATTTTCAGCTACAACAATATTTTTTTCTTTAATTTTTTCTTCTTTTGCAAGCTGTGCGTGAGCGACAAGCATGGAATATTGACCGTGAATAGGCATAAAGAATTTAGGTTTCATAATTCTTATCATTTTCTTTAATTCTTCTTGTTGAGCATGTCCTCCAGCATGAATGTCCATCATTTTGTAATGGAAAACTATTGCCCCTTGTCTTAAAATATTATCTTTTAGAAATTGCACTGTTCTTTCATTGCCTGGTATCACAGAGGAAGAGAAAATTACTGAATCTCCTTTCTTTATTTTAAGAAATGGATATTCTCCGTTAGCTATTCTCATCAAAATTGCAGATTCTTCTCCTTGAGCGCCTGTACAAAGAAAAGTAATTCTTGAGTCTGGATATTTTTTGATTTCTTTGGGACTAATCAATGTTCCCCTCTGAGTTTTAATGTATCTTAGATTTCTACAGATTTCTACATTCATTTTCATTGTATATCCGTCTATAGCTACTTTCCTTCTGTATTTCTCTGAAAGAGTTATAATTTGTTGGATGCGATTTATTAACGAGCTAAAAGTAGCAGCAATAATTCGTCCTTTTGAATTTTTAAAGATTTCTTCCAAATTTTGAAATATCTGTTTTTCTGAGAGAGAATGTCCTTCCTCTTCGGCTCCTGTTGAGTCAGACATTAAAAGAAGTACTCCTCTTTTTCCTAATTCTTTCAGTCTGTTAAAGTCGGTAGGAGTATCATTGATAGGATTTTTATCAAATTTGAAATCAGAAGTGTTTACTATATTTCCTACCGGAGTTTCAATGAATAGTCCGAAGTTGTCAGGGATGTTGTGATTTTGATGGAAGAATTCTATTTTGAATGGTCCTAAATTTATCTTTGTTTTGTCTTTGATCTCAGTTATATCAAGGGGAGCAAGATGAGGAAAATCTGCTTGCCTTTTTAAAATAATACCTGTTGTGAGCTTTGAGGCGTATAGAGGTGGATATCCTAACCTGTCAATCAAGTAAGGAATAGCTCCAATGTGATCATAATGTCCATGAGTGAACACTGCTCCTACTATTCTTTCTTGTTTTCCTTCAAGATAAGAAATATTAGGGATGATATAGTCAATTCCTAACATTTCTTCTTCTGGCAATCTGAATCCCATGTCAATGATTAAAATATCTTTTCTATATTCCAAAAGCATCATATTACGACCAACTTCTCCGAGTCCTCCTAAAGGAATGATTCGTAGCGATTGAGTTTTTCTTACTTTTTTCTTTCTTGTTTTTTTCATGGTTTTCTTTCTGATTAATTTATTGATTAAAAACGATATCTGTCAGATCAGTTTAGTTTTGGATAGAGAATCAATGTGCCGGGGGTGGGATTCGAACCCACAAGCGACTAATCGCACACGGTCCTGAACCGTGCGTGTCTACCAATTCCACCACCCCGGCGAAATTCAAAAAGATAAATAAGTTATTTTTTTAAGAAATTCCAGACTCTTTTTGTGGTTATATACCAGTTATTGATTCCAAGAAATCGTTTTGACAGATCGGTAATAAATTTTATTTTCTGGACTCCTTTAATTTTGTTGTTTGTAAAATAAACATAATCTGGACTGTAAAGAAATACTGCAGGGGCGTCTTCTAATAGAATGTCTTGAAGTTTTTCGAGGTTTTCCTTTTGGATGTTTGAATCAGATGTTTCTCTGATTTTTTCTAATAATATATCTGCTTGTTTATTCTCATATATTGCAAGGTTGAGACCCGGATCTTTTTTCTGAGAGGAATGCCAGAAAGGAAAAGGGTCTGGAATTGATCTTAAGGCTTCACCAAAAAGAATACTTTGATAATTTCTTGGTTTTATGAAATCTGTCTCTAGAGTATTAAGGTCAACAGTTTTTATTTCTAGATTAACTCCTATCTTCTGCCATTGTTCTTTGAGCATCTGAGCTACTTTTATGAGCTGATCCTGATTGACTGTCACAAGAGAAAAAGTCAAAGGAATCGTTTCTTCTGGCGGAGGAAAGCAGATCTCATTAAGTTTTTTTCTAGTAGATTTACCAACTCTTCCGGTGCCTGAACTAAGACCAAGGGGTTCAAGAATGTCAGATGCGTATTTTTCTTGAAATTTTATTACAGCCTGTTTTGTTTTTTGACCGAAATAACCTGTTACTTTTCCTTCTGGGTAGACCTCAGGATCCTTTGCTAAGCATTTCTGGAGTTCTTGGACTTCTGTTCCTTCGCTACCCACTTTAAGTGTTGATTTGAACTGAAAAGCAGGTTCTTTTTTGATGTGTTTTTCTCTGAATCCGTCACCATCATAGTCTTTAAATCCTGTCTCTTCTAAAAGTTCTATAGCTTTCTTAAGATCAAAGTTGTAAGTAACGGAAGGAGTGGCAAATTCATAAATCTCTGGCATTAACGGAGAATCTATTTTCTTGCCATACCCTGATAATACCTCTTCTATAATAGCTTCTTTATCTGTTGCTAAGTTTAGAGCTTTTCTTATATTTTGGTCTTCTAAGATTTTTGCTTTCTGAGGGTTGAAAAACACAGCGAAGTAACGCGGTGAAATATAGGAATGTAGAGAAAAAATTCTAGGAACCTCTTTTATGTTTTCGAAATTAGAAAGAGAAAAGCTATCTATTTCTCCTCTTTTTGCTGCTTGTAATAATTCTTTTTCTGTCTTGAAAAATTTAAACTGGATTTCTGGAATATAAGAAGGAGTTAAATAATTTTCATCTTTTTTTAACGTTATAGATTCTATAAAACCAGTTTTTGGATCCTTTTTGATTGATTCTACCTTGTAAGGTCCTGATCCTACCGGTTGTAAATTATGTAAGGTATCAAGAGGAAATTTTTCAGGAGAGATATTTTGCCAAATATGTTTTGGAAGAATTTTCAATGTTGTAGCTTCAAGAAAGACGGGAGAAGCTTTTTGAAGTTTAAATCTTAGTTTGTATTCAGAGATTTTTTCGACGTCAATACCTAACCACTCTGCTCTTAATGGACTCCTATAATCAGAATTCTGAACAGTTTTGACAGTAAAGATAATGTCATCGACCGTGACTTTTTCTCCGTCTGACCAGAAAACATTGTCTTTTATAGAAAATTCATAAATCTTTCCATTTTCTTTAATTTCTAGATCTTTAGCTAAGTCTTTGACAATCTTTCCTTCTTGGTTGTATTTCATTAAAGATGGAAAAAGAATTTCCACAAGATCTCTATCAACATCATTTAAAGGAGCGTATATAGGATTAATGAGGGCTGGTTGCCCCACAATTCCTTCTATAAAAAATCCTCCTTCTGTTGGTACTATGCTACTATGGTTAATGTAAAATTTGTGAGCAAGGAACGTGCTTGAGGAGATTGCTAGTATTGCAAACAAAAAAAGTAGCCGTTTTTCATTTTTGCTAAGAACATTGAAGAGCTTCCCCCATTGTTTTAAAGTAGGGAAGGCGAAAAGAGGTTTACGATGTGATTCTCTATGATTCATTGAATAGTGAGATTCAGTAAAGCCAGAATAATAAATACTGCTCCCAAGAAAATAGTAGCCCAAAACATTTTTTTCTGTATTCCTCTTCTTGTTGAATAAAATTCTCCTCCACCACCGAAGGCAGAACCTAAAGCAGTGCCTCTTTGTTGGAGAAGAATAAGAACAATCAGGATTGTGCAAACAATTATTTGAATTAAAGGTAAATAAGTCATATCAATTAAATATTATAGACGCGAGGCTATTATGCTAATAATCCATACTATTAAAGTAGTCCAGAGAAGAGGGAAAAGTCCAACAATGTTTAGTTCTTTGAAAAGAATGTCTATTGTCCAAACTATTCCTGTATTAATTAAAAAACCAAATAGTCCCAAAGTTAATATTCTTAAAGGTAAAGTAATTAAATCAAGTATTGGCTTAATAAAAAAATTTATCAAACCAAGAGCTACACCTATGATAAGGAGATCTTGTAAAGATCCAGTAAAAATTACTCCTTCAATAAACTCTTTTGCTAACCATATTCCTACAGTGCCGGCGATAATCTGAAGAATAAGTTTCCTTCCTTTATCAGCTATCATAAGATGAAAGTAGGTAATAAATAATCATATCAAAACTTTTATCATTTTGCAATATAGTCTGTCAAGTATTCTGGAGGACTTGACAAAAAAAATACGAAAAATTAAAATACTTAATTAGCACTCTCGTAATGTGTTTGCTAAAATTAAAAAGGTCGTTTAAAAAAGAAAGAAAAAAGAAAATATAATAATAAATTATATGAAGATAAAACCCTTGTCTGATTATATAGTTATTGAGCCCCTTCCGCAAGAAGAAAAAACAAAGAGCGGAATTCTTGTTCCCTCAACCGTGGAAAAAGAAAGGCCGGAACAAGGAAAAGTTATTGCCGTTGGTCCCGGTAAAATGACAAATTCCGGGAAAGTTATTCCTCCTGAGGTAAAACCAGGAGATATAGTATTGTTTACAAAATACGCTCCAAATGAGGTAAAGGTCGATGATAAAGAATATCTTATTGCTAAACAAGAAGATATTTTGGCAATTTTAGAAAAATAAAAAATATGGCAAAACAAATTGAGTATTCAGAAGCAGCAAGAAAGAAGCTTAAAGAAGGCGTTGATAAATTAGCCAACGCCGTAAAAGTAACCCTTGGACCAAAAGGTCGAAATGTTGTTTTAGAATCAAGTTTTGGTCCTCCTACCATTACAAACGACGGTGTTACTATTGCTAAAGAGATTGAACTTGAAGACAAAACTCAAAATTTAGGCGCTGAAATTGTCAAAGAGGTTGCTTCTAAAACAAATGATGTAGCAGGTGATGGAACTACTACTGCCGTGGTTTTGACACAGGCTATTGTTACAGAAGGGTTAAAGAATGTTACTGCGGGTTCAAATCCTTTGGCTATTAAAAGAGGTATTACAAAGGCGAAAGATAAAGTTGTGGAAGAATTGAAAAGGATGGCAAAAAAGATTACCACGCGCGAAGAGATAGCTCAGGTAGCTACCATTTCTGCTGAAGATGCAGAAATGGGAAATCTTATTGCTGAAGTTTTTGAAGAAGTAGGGAAAGATGGAGTGATTACCGTTGAAGAATCAAAAACATTTGGTCTTCAAAAAGAGATTGTTAAAGGACTCCAATTCGATCGAGGGTATATTTCTCCTTATATGATAAACGATACGGAGAGAATGGAAGCTGTTTACGAAAATCCTTATATATTGGTAACAGATAAGAAAATTTCTTCTTTAAACGAAATTCTGCCGGTTCTGGAAAAAATTGCTCAAACTGGAAAGAAAGAACTTGTAATTATTGCTGATGAGGTAGAAGGTGATGCTTTGGCAACATTAGTAGTAAATAAATTGAGAGGTGTGTTTAATGCTTTAGCAGTGAAGGCACCAGGTTTTGGAGACAGAAAAAAAGAGATGCTTGCTGATATTGCTTGTGTAACAGGTGCTCAATTAATTTCTGAGGAAACCGGTTCGAAGTTAGAAGATGTAAAGCTTGAGATGTTAGGCCAAGCAAGAAAAGTAGTGGCTACGAAAGAGAATACTACAATTATTGAAGGTAAAGGTTCAAAAGAACAAATAGAAGCTCGAATAAAGCAGATCAAAAAAGAAATTGAAATGAGCGATTCTGAATTTGATAAAGAGAAACTGCAGGAAAGATTAGCTAAATTAACAGGTGGAGTAGCAGTGATCAAAGTAGGAGCTGCTACCGAAGTGGAACAAAAGGCGCGTCAACATAAAATTGAAGACGCTTTAGCTGCTACTAGGGCAGCGGTGGAGGAAGGTATTGTTCCAGGAGGAGGTGTAGCATTGCTTAGAGCTTCAAAGGTTTTAGAAGGAATGAGCGTGGAAGGTGATGAGAAGATAGGAGTGGAGATTTTGAAGAAGGCTTTAGAAGAACCTATAAGACAAATTTCAAAAAATGCTGGGCAAGAAGGATCAGTGGTTATCGACCAGATACTCAAAAACGAAAAATCATCTTGGGGATTTAATGCTCAGAAAGGTACATATGAGGATCTTATGGAATCAGGGATAGTAGATCCCACAAAGGTTGTTCGTTCTGCTCTTGAGCATGCTACTTCTGCAGCAGCTATGCTTTTGACTACAGAAGTGTTGGTAGCTGAAAAACCAGAAGAGAAAGAGAAAAAAGAAAATACCCCTCCAATGCCTGAATACTAAATGATATAGATTAAATGGAAATTATTCTTCCCAAACAAGTAGGAACAAAAGAAGGAGAATTACTCTTTGAGAAATCAGAAGATGTAGAAAGTTTTCAGGAGGGACGAGAAATCGTCACTTTGCTTAAGAAGAGTCTTGATTACTACGGAGGGGTAGGATTAGCTGCTCCTCAGATTGGAATTCAGAAACGGGTTTTCATTGTAGATATCAAAGAAACAGAGAGATACGGAGAAAAATACCCTCAGTTAAAAGAGATAGGTTTTGTAGCTTATATTAATCCTATTATTTCAGATTTGTCAGAGGAAAAGAACAAAGGAATGGAGGGATGTTTAAGTGTGATTTATGGTTCTTTGTTTGGAGCAGTAGAGAGATCGGATTCCTTGAAGATAGAGTATTTTGATGAGCAAGGTAAAAAACATACTGAAGAAATTAGAAATCCTTTTCATGCGCGAGTGATTCAGCATGAGTTTGATCACTTGGAAGGGATAATTTTTCTTCAACGCATGAATAGAGAAGATTTTTCTACACTTTTGTGGGAAGAAGAAAGAGATATTAGAAAGCAAAGATAAATAATTAGTTTCTGGTTTTTTTCAATACCAAAGCCGGCTGTGAGAATCAGCCGGCTTTGGTATTGACAGAAAACAGTTTATTTTTAGAATAAGCAAGGAGGTGTTTGTATAGAAGAGAAATTTGTTCCTGTACATGAGAAAGTGATAGAGATTCTAGAGACTACCGAAGATTACAACGAAGTAGTGATATTGGCTAAATTGTATGCCCAGCAAGTGAAGGTGCCGCTTTCAGGAATAGTAGAACTATGGAGAGCTTTTGATAAATGGAGAACCCGGATTCCTAAAGAAAAGAAAGAAATTATTGATCAGCTGACTAGTACTATAGAAATCCTAAGACAGCAAGGTAAAGAGGAATTGAATAGAATATCTCAGGAAAAGATGGCTCAGAGGATAAGAAGAAAAAAAGGCTTTATCTTGCTCGAAGATGCTTTAGCTGCTATTGAAAAAGTTGTTCAAGAAGCAAAGAAAGATATAAGTTCCAGATATGGCGGACCTATAGCGGTAGTTGTAATGGGAGTAAATTTCAAAGTTATTGCTATGGAAGCTATGGAGGAAGTGATGCCGATTTCTGCCGACCTCTGTGTTAAGAAAGCTTATACTGCTCTTGCAGGAAAGGAAGATACTCTTGAGTGGGAGAAAGAAGAGAAAAAAGGATTAGATGGTCGCAATTTTGGAGATCCTAACTGGGTTTGTTTCGGTGGCGGCGTGCCAGTTAAAAAAACCAATGGTCAAGTTATTGGTGCTGTAGGAGTAAGCGGACGCTATTCAAGCAAAGCAAGTATTTCCTTACAAGAAGGTGAAGAGATGCAACAATTAAAAAGCTTTCCTCTTCAAGATCACGAATTAGCGAAAATCGGCGCAGAATACCTTGAAGATCTTTATAAATAAAAATGAATAAAAATTTAAATATGAGGCAATATTTTTCTTTGCCTCCTTTTTATTGAAAGATAAGCTGAATTAGATTAGAATAAAAACAATGAACACAAAAGGTCATTAAATATTTTAGAAAAACAAATAAAATTAATAAATAAAAATATGAAAATTATAGGTATAATTATAGGAGTAATACTTTTAGGAATAGCTGGCTGGATAATTGGGACCTACAATCGTTTAGTTACTTTACGCAATCGGGCAAAAGAAGCATGGGCAGATATTGAAGTTCAGTTGAAAAGAAGATATAATTTGATACCTAATTTGGTAGAAACAGTGAAAGGATATGCTACTCACGAAAAGGAGTTATTTGAGAAGGTAACAGAAGCTCGAACTAAAGCAATAACTGCAGGCACAATGAGAGAAAAAGCAGAGGCAGAAAATGCGCTTACCTCAACTCTAAAATCTTTGTTTGCTGTAGTAGAGAATTATCCCAATCTTCAAGCTTCTAAAAACTTTTTAGAACTTCAAGAAGAATTGAGAGACACTGAAGATAAAATTCAAGCAGCGCGCAGATTCTACAATACCAATGTAAGGGATCTAAACATCAAAATAGAAACCTTTCCTTCGAATATTATTGCTCAATGGTTTGGTTTTAAGAAAATGGAATTTTTTGAAATTGAGGAAGGATCTGTTGCACGCGAGCCTGTAAAAGTAAAATTCTAAATTCCAAAATATGGCAAACCTCTACAATCTTGCAGAATCAAATACTCGCAAGACTTATTTGCTGATGACTTTCTTCTTGATTTTTATTATTTTTCTTGGTTGGCTTATTTCCTATATTTTAGGAAGCTATCTTATATTGGTAGGAGCAGTTATTCTTAGTCTTCTGATGAATATCGGAAGTTATTGGTATTCTGACAAGATAGTTTTGGCAATGACACATGCTAGACTTGTAAAGAAGGAAGATAATCCTGAGCTTTATCGAATTGTAGAGAATCTTTGTATTACTGCAGGTTTGCCTATGCCGAAGATTTATATTCTTGAGGAATCACAGCCAAACGCTTTTGCTACAGGCCGTGATGCAGAGCATGCAGCAGTGGCAGTAACAAGAGGTCTCTTAGAAAAATTAGATAGAGCAGAATTAGAAGGAGTAATTTCTCATGAGCTTTCTCATATTAAAAATAGAGATATATTATTACAGACAGTAGTTGTTGTTCTTGCAGGATTGATTGCTTTGCTCTCTCATTGGTTTCTGCGAATTAGCTTCTGGGGTGGTGGAAGAAGAGAAAGAGGAAAAGGTGGAGCTATTCTTTATCTTATAGGGATTGTAGCTGCTTTGCTTGCTCCTTTAGCTGCTACTTTGATAAGATTGGCTATTTCAAGAAAGAGAGAATTTCTTGCTGATGCTTCCGGAGCTTTGCTTACTCGATATCCTGAAGGATTAGCTTCAGCGCTGGAGAAAATTGCTTCTGATCCTGCTCCGATGCAAGTAGCTAATAGTTCAGTGGCTCATCTTTTTATTGCTTCTCCTTTTAGAGGTAAAGAATCAAAAAGTTGGTTTGTGAATCTTTTCAGAACCCATCCTCCAGTAGAGGAAAGAATAAAAGCCCTGCGGGGAATGCAGATCGATTAAAGGAAGGGTGCCGGAGTGGACTAACGGAACGGCCTGGAGAGCCGTGCCTCCTTTGTGGGGCTCGTGGGTTCGAATCCCACCCCTTCCGCCATTTTGTTAAGCTAGTAGAATCTGTCTAAAATTGAAAAACTGAATCAAAATCAGGGCTCTTGATATCAGAATCTTTGTCCTTGACAAACATCTTGTTTCGAATATTATAGAAATAAGCCTACTTTTTGATTAAGAAAATCGAAACAATATGACCAAAAAGGAAGTTGTTTGGCGAGAAATCTTATTTCAAGCCACGGAAAATAAAAAATTTGAATTCACTCAAAAAGAGTTAGCTC
>JAGGXC010000024.1 GCA_021163265.1 bacterium
ATATTATCTTTAAACCATAATGCGAGATTTATAACAAAGAAAGTTTTAACAAACAAAAAAGAGTGGCAATCAAATTGCCACTTTATTTTATCTATTTAAGAAAATCAAAGATCCAAGGAGTGGGATATGTATCTTTCTTACTCCTATCATAATGACTTAACCGATACTCTAGAAGAACCAAATCTTCAAGCACTACCATTCCATGAGCAACACCCGCGGGAATTGTAAAATAATCACCTTCCTCTAGAATCTGGACATCCATCATTCCTTCCTCGTTAGCAAATATTGCTTTCATTTTTCCTTTAGCAACAAATAGTTTTTCTGGATTCTTATCAGGATCTTTGCCTTTATGATAATGTCCTCCTATTCTGCTTCCTTTCTTACGAACAATCACTGTAATCTGTCTTCCGTCGGGATGTTTCCACTCATAGGTAGGTCCTCGTTCATCGCTCGCAGATGGCTTTATTTTTTTCACACTAAACATTCTTTTATGGTTCATTCAACCACCCTCTCTTTTACTCTTTTCATCCTTTCTCTGATATCTTTTAAATCCTTTTTAAACTCTTCCATGACTACTTTCAAAGCTTCTTCATAAGATTCGTACAATTCATCTTCATGAAGTCCATACCTTAATTGCGGAAACCACCAAATTTTCTCATCGTGTATTTCATAAAGTTTAGGATCACAACGTTCTCCTAATAAAAGTCGGATGTCACGGTCTTTACCATGTCTTATCACAACAAACCAATATTTTGTCTCTCGATTTTTCAAAACTGGCTCGAAACCAAGATCTAACAGTTTGCGTACAGAATCAGCGTTTAACCGTTTCTCTATTTCTAATTCTCTTATTTTTTCCTTCAACTCCTGTATTGTTCCTATTAAAAAATCTATATCCACTCAGAAAACCTCCCTATTTTTTTATTTCAAATAACTGGATTATTTTAGATAAAACATATGTTATTGTCAATAAGAGGTTAAACCTCTATCGGAACAAAAAGCTTTATCTTAATGCAACTACTTAATTATTTTTCTAATCATCGGCAATCCTCTCGATACCCCTCTATCCTACACCGAACATTTGCTTCATATTTTCTTGCTTATCACAAAGACCGTGTTAATCTAAACTAAATATAATAAATAAAATGGTGCATCTTAGCACCAAAGATAATACCTAATAGAACGATACTAAATTCTCATCACACATCTCTGGATGTCGCTCTTCAAAAGTTCTCCTAAGTTCTCTTATATCTTCGTCTTCCCATTCCTCGCTATGTCTACTATAAGCCGTTCTAATATTCTCACCTCCAATTATTTTTTTATTAATAATGTACTATTTTTAGAATAGCAAAATATAATCTTTTGTCAATACTCTTTTAAAAACTTATTTTAGTTGTATTCCAAAACATCCTATATGGCTGCGGGGCTAGGATTCGAACCTAGATAGACGGATCCAGAGTCCGTCGTCCTACCATTAGACGACCCCGCAATAATAGAAATGCCAAATTTAAACTTTAAGATATTTTCTAATAGCAAAAAGAACAGGAACTGTCCCCAAGCCTAAACCACAAGCTAGCTGAAGTAATACTATCGTTTGCAGATTAGCATAGAAATAATCAAACAAACTAAAACCCGGGATTAAAATCGCTATCTTAGGACTCAGATAATAACAAATACCTGTAAATAAGAGCAAAGAAACTAATGCTGCCACCAATCCAGATATAGCGCCTTGCATCATAAATGGCCCCCGAATGAACCAATTAGACGCTCCCACTAACCTCATTATTGAGATCTCTTTTTTAAAACTCACTACACTAAGTCTGACCATATTAAAAGCAACCAATATTGCTAGCACCGAAGATACCAAGATAAATATTAAAGAGATCTTTTGAATAGTAGAATTAATTGAAAACAACTTGTTGATTATAGCCTTGTTTTGATAATAATCAATTTTATCTATTATTCCTGCAAAAGCACTTTCTTCTAAAAACTTGGAGATCGCTTCATATTGAGAAGCTTGAGCTGCTTTAATATTTAGATGAGCAGCAAGAGGATTATCTCCTATCTCATTTAAAGACTCTATAATAACAGGGTTATCTTTATGTTTCTCTCTGAATCGATTAAGCGCTTCTTCTCTGGAAACATACTGAATTTCCCTTACTTCGGGAATTTTAGCTAGCTCCTCTTTGACTTTCATAATCTCTTCTTCAGATGCATCCAGACTAAAATACACGCTTATATCCACTTTTTCTTTCAGTGATTCAACAAACGAATCTGTTAATCCTCTGAAAATAAAAAGACCAGTAATTAAAGAGGTGGCAATAATTATAATAAAGGTGCTCATAAGAAAGAGTCCTTTATTTCGAGAAAGTTGCTCAAAACTAAATTTGATAATTTTTCTGAATACAGTTAACATATAAACCTTCCTTTTTTCTCATCTCTTATTATTTTACCATTTTCTAAGGTTATTACTCTCTTTCCTAGCCTATTAATTACTTCTTTGTCATGAGTAGAAAGGATTACAGTTGCCCCTAATTCTTGGATTTTTAGAAGCAATTGGATTATATCATGAGTATGATATGGATCAAGATTCCCTGTAGGCTCATCAGCACAAATAAGTTCGGGGCGAGTAATAAGAGCACGAGCAATAGCTACACGTTGTCTTTCTCCTCCTGAAAGCTCTTCGGGAAAATGATCTGCACAGTTAGATAGCCCAACAATTTCCAAGACCTGAGGAACTTCTTTTTTTATCTCTTCATCCTCAAAACCAATCACTTCAAGAACATAAGCTACATTTTCGTAAACTGTTTTTGAAGGAAGAAGCTTATAATCTTGGAAAATCGCACCAATTCTTCTCCTTAAGAGAGGGAGATCGCGAGGATGGATTTTTTGCACTTCCACCCCATCAAAAAAAATTCTACCCGAAGTAGGTCTTTCCTCTCCAAGAAGCAATTTCAAAAGTGTTGTCTTACCTGCTCCTGATTTCCCTGCTAAACAAACAAATTCTCCTTTTTCTATATCAAAAGAAACATTCTTCAGAGCTTCAACGGCTCGAGGATATACCTTAGTAACATTCCTAAACGAAATTAAGGTAAAATTATTTGATTTTAATTTCCGCTTCGATAAATTCATCTAAGTTTCCATCTAAGACCTCCTCTATTTGGGAAGTTTCTATTTTAGTGCGATAATCTTTAACTAATTTATAGGGATGAAAGATATAAGATCTAATCTGATTACCCCAACTAGCTGAAAGACCTTTGGTTACTGCAGAATTTTTTAATCGCGAATCTTTTATTTTTTTAAGTTCCTCTTTTTCGGCCAGTATTTGTCTTTGATAGAGCTTGGCATAAAGCAGTTTTTCTGCTTTTTCTCTATTTAACCCCTGCAGGCGCTCTGACTGACAACTAACTCTAATCCCTGTAGGAAGATGAATAAGTCTTACCGCGCTCTCCCTTCGATTGACGTACTGTCCTCCTGGTCCTGATGCTCTGAAAGTTTCTAATTTGATATCTTCTGGTTTAATATTTATCTTTGAACGATCTGCTTGAGACAGATCCGGCAATACCTCGACTAAGGCAAAAGAAGTATGACGAAGATTCTGAGCTGAAAAAGGAGACAACCTCACTAATCTATGAACACCGCTTTCGTTCTTCAAAAAACCATAAGCATATTTTCCTTTAATTTCTAATGTTACTTGTTTTGTTCCTATTCTTCCCTCAGGACCTCCTCCTTCTCCAAAAGATTGATGAAGAATTTTTACCTTAAAACCTTTTCTCTCACAATACCTCTCATACATTCGCAAAAGCATTGTCGCCCAATCTTCAGCATCTTGCCCTCCTGCCCCAGCGTAAATAGAAAGAACAGCATCTCCTTTATCATACTTCCCAGAGAGATAAACTCTTAATTCTTCATCTCTTACTTTTTTCTCAAGAGAATTTAGCTTTCGTTTTAGTTCATTAATAAGAATTTTATCTTCTGGTTCTACTATTTTTGAAAGGTTAACAAGTTCTTGAAATTCGCTATTTAATTTATTCCATCCCTCTACCTCTTCCTGAAGCTCTGAAAGTTGCTTACTAATCTCAGTTGCTTTCTTTTGATCATTCCAAAAATTTGGTTTTTGGGTTTCTCTCTCTAACTCCTTTATTCTCTCTTCTTTTTTAGCAACGTCAAAGACAGTCCCCTAAATATAAAAGGGCTGTTGTGATTTCTTCTATTTTCTCCTTAATTTCCTTCATACTTTAATATTCTATAATTTATCATATTATAACAAAAAAGTAAATTAAAAGGCGCAAAAAAACGCCTTTATTTTGATAAGTAACGAACAATCGCAGAAATCCCTGAGAGGCTCAAATGACTGATCTCAATTAATTCTTTACACCTTCTGCAGATCTCAATATCGAATCTTACTTCTTTTCCACACAACCCACATACCATTTAAAGGACCATTTTCATTATATTAAAAAATTCTCATAAACTCAAAACCTGCTCTTTCGGGCAGGTTTTGAGTTTTTTCCAATCTCGAATTCAGGATTCGAGATTCGAAAAAAATAAATAAGGGAAGAGGTTAAAAAATTAAATTTGGTGTAGAGCTTTTATTGCTGACGTTCTTATTATAAACTTTCCATCGCGCCATAATTCGAGACGAATCCGGTTATCTCCTAGAGGAATGAACCTTATTTCATCTCCCCATTCTTCTGTACCAACAGGTACCGAAGAGCTATAACCTTCTTTGACTTTTTTCTTCACAAGAAAAACTATTTCTCCTTTTACTATCACTTCATAAAATGAGGTGGTAGTCTCTATGATTAATTCCATTTTTTGTCACCTCCAGACTAATTGCCTATCTTTGACAATCAATCTGGAGGTGACAACCTTTCTCTCTTCCCTTTTAATGAACCATTCATATTATATCATAAAATTTTATTTTGTCAAGAACTTAGGGAGAGAAAAAGAGCCGGAGAGAGGACTTGAACCTCCAACCTTTGCCTTACGAAGGCACTGCTCTACCATTGAGCTACTCCGGCAAATCTCTTGAGCGGGATACGGGAGTCGCCCGGTTATCCAACCGGGCGTCCTGTCGTATGACGGGACGAACCCTTACTACACAATTTCCTTAATATATCTTTTAACTGAAGTTTTAGTAATCTTCTTCCCTCAGTGGTCTTTAAGAATCTTTCTCTTCTTTCAGCATCTGATTTAAGCAAGTAAGCTTCGTAATGAATTAGTTTTAATGGTCTTTTGTGCTTTGTAGATTTTACTTTCCCAAACTTATGCTCCTTAACTCTCCTTCTCAAATCAGAAGTAATTCCTTTATATAATGTTCCATTTTTTAAACGGAGAATATATAAATAATACATCTTTATATACCAGAGCGGGATACGGGAGTCGAACCCGCCTTTCCACCTTGGGAAGGTGGCGTTGAACCGCTCAACTAATCCCGCAGATGCAATTTTTTTAGAATCACATTCCAAATACCTTCTTTCTCTTTTTCCTCTAATTGTATTGTCTTTTCCTCAGAAGGAAGAACTACAATTACTTTCTCGCCCTTCTTCTTATAAAGCCCTTTTTCTCTCAATATTTTTTCCGCATATTCACTATCTCCGATACCTTCTACACTTGCTTTAAGCTGATCATTTCTTTCCTGTAGTAATTCAATCTCTTTTTTTAACTCCGAGATTCTTTCGTTTAACTCTGCTCTTCTTTTATTCATTTTTAAATTTGAAAAAACCAAAAAAATAATTATTATAAGAAATAAGACTCCTAATATCAAAGAAATCAATACATTTTGAATTGAATCATCTTTATACAAATTCTTTAATCTTTTCTTTCTCATATAATTATGTCTAAATCAAGTTCTAAAAAAATCTTGAAGATATTTTGGGTAATAATAGCGGGGCTTGTAATCTTTAGCATGATCGGATGGCTGTTGGTAGGACTATTCAGATAAGTCTTCTAAATAGAGAATAGTAAATTTAACCCTGTTTGACAAGAGGATTTTGTTTTTTAACAAACTGCTCAAATA
>JAGGXC010000016.1 GCA_021163265.1 bacterium
CAACGCCTTGCTTGAAGAGTATCAGATGATAAAAGGTTCTGCTTTAGCATTACTTGGTTTAAACAATAATACTAAGAGAAAGGTTGTTTCTTTAATTGATGCTTTGAAGAAGACAAAGTATAGACTTTATACTTTAATGGAAAGTCAACAAGAATATGAAGATAAGAATATATATTGCCCTATTTGTCATCGTCAAACATATTTTATAGGTAAGATTGTCTCTGAAACGAAAACAACAAGAACAATAGAATGGAGATGTTCAGAATGCCAAGTTTCTTTAATATCAAGATATGATAGGCTTGGAAAAAAATACGCTAAAATGAAAGGAAACTTATCTTCAAATCCTGTTCTATGGATAAGGAAAGGAAATTATTGGGATTTGCTCTATTTTGAGTTTGGAAAGAATCTGTATGCCTTTCGTTCAATGAATGTAGAGAGACTGCAAAGAGATAAAATACTGGCAATACCTGTGTATATGGTAAAGAGAAGGATTAGGTAAAGAACCCCTCTCTTGAAGCATTTGCATGTTTGATTATAATATGGTATCCTCTCTTAAGGAAACGGAAGGAAAGTTACTTCCAAAAGATTATAAGAATTCGATATTCCTTCATCATGCAAGGAATCTAAACGACATTTATTTAAACAGCTTTTCAATCAATACAATAACATGAAAAGACCCTTTTCGGAATGGAGAATAGTAATTCCTATAGGAATAGTGTTTTCGGTCATGTCTTTTCTTTTTTTTGTATGCTTAAAGACGCTAAAGGTTCACAAAACTTTAGGAGATAATTCTCTTTGGTGGAGTTATATAATCCCTATATTGATTTTCATGGTAGGTGGAATCCTTGAAGTATCTTTTAGAAGAATCAAATCTCTTAGCAATAGTCTTTATGAAGGTTTTTCGATAGGTATGGTAGGTTTTGCTGTTTACTATATACTCATTATTGGGGATGCATTTCTGTGGAAACAAATTCCACTTAGCTACGAATCTCTCTTTATTTTTATTGGTGGAGCAATAATGGCAATACCTTTAGTAATTGGTGGTGTAATTGGTGGATTTCTGGGTTACTTAATTACGAGGACTAAACACACAAAATCATAATTAAACAAAGGTCATTTCAAATATCACAGTTGAATTTCTACTATGGATAATAAAAAAGTTTTTCTTTTTCTCGTAATAATTCTCCTTATTATTGGGGTAGTAGCTACTATTTATCTTCAAATAAAGAAAATTCTTCCGGTTTCAAAAACTCCAAGACAAAAGGTTTCAGAACAACCTGTTTCTCAAGAGCAAGAAAAAAGCGTTTCTACTCAACCACAGAAAGGCACTTCAACAAAAGAGATTGATACTTCTGATTGGAAAACATACAGGAACGAAGAGTATGGTTTTGAGATAAAGTATCCCAAAGATATGGATGTTCAAAAAGATACAGAATTTAAAGATGTGGAATCGCACAAAAGAAAATATATCATAGTATTCATAAGAGATGACCCCAGAGTAGGGTGTCTAACGACTTCTTCGTGTCCTTATCCTTATTCCTTTGAAGAAAGTGTAGCGATCCGAGAGGAAAGCAAAAAGCTTTTTCCGTCTGTCTCCACTATGGATCAGCTAGAAAAGCTACTTACCCAAAGAGCAGAGTTCAAAGGAGAGATCCCTGTCAAAGTTACTATTGGAAATAATATCCCAGCTCTAAAAGTATATCGAGGTTCAAATAAATTTGAGGCATATGATTTTTATACTATTCTAAGAAATAACAAAGTTTTGGTTTTCTCAGTCTATTCAATCGGATTATATCCAGAGAACGGCTGGAAAGAGATGCTTTCTACCGTTAAATTTTTATATAAATGATTGATACTTTCTACTGAATAACAATACCTGTTTGAATTAGGGAGGTGAATAATTGAAAATAAGAGTATTTTATAGCGTTAGTCTAATCGGATTGCTAGTTGGAGCAGCATTCAGCGGATTGTTTACAAATATTGTAAGAGCGGCTAATGATGCAATTGCAATAATTAATGAAGAACCTTTAGATTTAATCAATCAATGTGTAGATAACTATTATACCTGAGCAGAAAGTTACTTTGGACCTAATGGGAGTCGAACCCATATCTTCCCGATGCGAACGGGATGCTCTACCGTTGAGCTATAGGCCCTATTTCGGGGTATCCAGACTTGAACTGGAACTAAGTCCTCCCGAAGGACTCGTGCTACCGTTACACCATACCCCGTCTAAATTTTAACTAACCCAATATTTTTTCTTTGTCATCTCATCTCTTTTAACTTCTATTTTTTCTCTCTCTTTCCTTGCTTTTAAAGCAAGCTGTTTTATTTTTTCCGATGGTAAATCTTTAAGTTTTTTGATTTCTTCTTCTAAAATTTCTTTTTTGTTCTTTAAAGGATCTTCTAATACCATACCTAGTAAAATATCCAAAACTTCACCTACTCGTGGTCCTGGACCAATTTCCAAAATTCTCATTACATCTTCTCCTGACACCTTCAACATCTTCACAGAAATAGGATCTTGAGAAACTTTCTCTATAACATATCTTAAGTGTCTTAATTTGTAAGGCTCCGCTTTAGGACAGCCCGAGCCAATCCGATCGCACATCCTTACTTGAATTAATTCCTCAATATTCTCACGACCAACTCGTCTTAACAACCTTCTTACAGAAGACTCGCCTACCTCACCTACATTGTAATAAAACAAATGATATCTTACCAATTTTGCGATTTTTTCTATATCTTTTTTAGGGAATCTAAGACGTCCTAAAATCTGACAAACCATTTTTGCTCCTACTATCTCATGATTATAAAAAGTAGCATCTGGACCCTCTCCTTTCTTAACCCGAGGTTTAGCAACATCATGTAAAAGAGCAGCAAGTCTTACATATTTATTAAAACCTCTTTTAGCTGCATAATCTAAAGATCGAAGAGAATGCTCATAAACATCGTATATATGATGTTTGTTCTGAGTTACTCCCCATCCTTCTTCTAATTCAGGAATGATATATTTCAAAAGACCTAAGACCCTCAACAATTCTATCCCATCTGCTGCGTTCTCAGACATAATAATTTTCATAAACTCATCCCTGATTCTCTCTTTGGAAATAGCTTGAAGCCAAGAAGCATTCTTTTTAATAGCAGATGCTGTCCTTTTCTCAATATCAAATCCAAAAAGAGTAGCAAATCTCACAGCTCTCATCATTCTTAAAGCATCTTCAGAAAATCTGTCCTCAGGATTCCCTACTGCTCGAATAATCTTTTTTTTCAGATCTCTCTCTCCAGAAAAAGGATCTATTATTCTTACTATTTCTTTTTCTCCAATTTCTGCAGCCATTGCATTAATAGTAAAGTCACGCCTTGCCAAATCTTCCTCAATTGTGTTCGCCCATCTAATCTTATCAGGATGACGCTTGTCTGTATATTTCTCATCAATCCTGTAAGGAGTAATCTCTATCTTTTCTAGACTTTCTTGTGCTGAGCCGGTAAGAACAGTGACGGTCCCAAATTTGTTATCAATGTAGCTCTTTGGAAAAATCCCAAGAATCTGATTTGGTTTTGCATTAGTAGCAATATCCCAATCTTTAGGATCAACCTTTCTTAATAGGTCTCGAACGCATCCTCCTACTAAATAAGCCTCAAACTTATTTGATTTCAATTTAACAATAATAGATTTGACTTCTTTTGGAATTTCCATTATACCTTATCTTAGTGGAGAAGCTTGTTTTTTTCAATATCTTTGATAAAATGAGGAAATAAGATGCCCTCGTAGTTGAATGGATACAACAACGGTCTTCGGAACCGTAGGTCCCCGTTCGAGTCGGGGCGAGGGCATTAAAAAGAAATGAAAAAAATATTTCCTTTAATTGTATTATTTTCTTCTTTGATAATTCTGTATATTCCCCAGATTGTATTGGCAGACGGAACTTACTCAGTAAGATATGCTTCAACCGGTGCTATCTACACTTTTCAATATAAAGGACTTGTTCCTTGTGGGAAATGTGTACAAAGCATAGGAGGAGCAGCGCCCGCTTTTGTAACAATTCATGAAATCACTGATGCTACTACCTGTCAACAATCAGGATATTACTGGCAAGGAGGAGTATGTTATATGTGTGACGTTGCAGGAGGATATAGATATGTCCCATGCACACTTTGCCATCTTCTTGTAATGATCGAAGGGGCAATAAACTTTATTTTAATCGAAATTGTACCTGTTGTGGCAGTGCTGATACTAGTTGTTGGCGGAATAATTCTTTACTTTGGAGGTCTAAGTCCCTCACAACTCAATCAAGCAAGGTCTGTTTTAATCTCAGCGATTATAGGACTTGTTATTATCTACGGAGCATGGGTAATTGTTAATACTGTTCTTATAACTCTTGGAATAGCTAGCTGGGTAGGATTCGGAGGAGGATGGTTTCAAATTCAATGTGAAATAGTAATCTAGTATTTTTCTTTGCGTCCATAGCTCAACTGGCAGAGCAGGGGCCTCTTAAGCCCAAGGTTGCAGGTTCGATTCCTGCTGGACGCACAAGAAAACAGAAGCTTTTCTGTTTTTTAATTTTAAGTTAAAATAAACTAATATGCTCGATCCAGAAAAAAAAGAAGAATTAATCAAAAAATACAAGATCCACGAGACAGACACTGGATCTCCTGAAGTCCAGATTGCATTGCTTTCAGAAGAAATAAAAGAGCTGCTTGAGCATCTCAAAAAACACCCGAAAGATCTTCACTCAAAGAGAGGATTGCTAAAGATGGTCTCAAAAAGAAAAGCTCTTCTGAATTACCTCAAACAAAAAGACGAGAAAAGATATAAAGCAATAATAAAAAAGGTGGGGCTCAAAAAATAAAACTATTTCTATGAAAGCCACCGCAAAGCACAAAGAACAAAGAGTAGGAGTCTTGATAGATGTCCAGAATCTTTATCATTCGGCAAAAAATCTCTATAAAGCGAAAGTAAACTTTGGAGAAATACTCAAAGCTGCTGTGGCAGGGAGAAAACTTATTAGAGCTTTTGCTTATGTAGTTCGAACAAAAACAGGAGAAGAAAAACCCTTTTTTGAAGCAATTAAAAATTTAGGAATAGAAACACGCGTAAGAGATTTGCAGGAATTTTACGGAGGAATGAAAAAAGCAGATTGGGATGTGGGAATTGTTATCGACGCAATAAGAACAGCACCAAGTTTGGATGTAATAGTTCTCTGTTCGGGAGACGGTGATTTTATTCCTTTGGTAGAATATCTAAAAAACCAAGGAAAAAGAGTAGAAATTATTGCCTTTGGCAGAACTACATCATCAAGACTAAAAGAAACAGCTGATGAATTTATAGATTTAGACAAAAGACCAATCAAATATCTTCTTAAAAAATAATGAATTCAAAAGAGTTTACATTAAATATAAACGGAAAAGAACTTAAAGCAGAAATTCGTAACCTTACTGAAAGAGCTAACGGAGGAGTGTTTATACGATACGGAGACACCCTGGTAATGGCTACTTGCGTAATGTCAAAAGAAGAATCAAAAGAAACCAATTTTTTCCCTTTAAGCGTTAATTATGAAGAAAGATATTATGCAGCAGGAAAAATTAGCGGATCTCGATACATCAAAAGAGAAGGAAGACCCTCAGACGAAGCAGTAATAAACTCAAGATTAATTGATCGTGCTATCCGCCCAAGATTTCCAAAAGAACTTGCTAGAGAAGTACAGGTAATAGTTACTTGTCTTTCATGGGATGGTGAAAATGATGCAGATATCTTAGGACTCAACGCAGCCTCCCTTGCTCTTTCTATTTCTGATATTCCCTGGAAGGGTCCAGTTGCCGGAGTTAGAATAAGCAAAATCAACGACAAATTCATAATAAACCCTACCTATGACCAAAGAGAAGAGTCAGATTTAGACTTGATATTTTCTGGCACAAAAGAAAATGGAGAACTCTTAATAAATATGATAGAATGTAGCGCTTCTGAAGTAGATGAAGAAACAATATTGAAGGCCTTTGAGTTTGGAAGAAAATATATTGAAGAAATTATTAACTTCCAAGAAAGAATAAAGAAAGAAGTAGGTAAAGAAAAAATTACCATTCAAACCTTTAAGGATCCAAAGATCGAAAGAACAATAAAGGAATGGCTGGAAGGAAAACTAAAAAAAGCTATTTTCTCCAATAAAGACGATAAAGGAGAAGAGCTTAACGACCTCAAAAGAAAATTCTCTAAATTTTTAGAAGAACAGTACAGTAACCCCCAAGAAATAAGATATGGCTTAAATATTTTAGAAGAAGAAATAAGAAAAATTGTTCACAAATCTATAATTGACGAAGAAAAAAGACCGGACGGACGCAAAATTGATGAATTAAGGAAGATACATTTAGAAACAAGTCTTATCCCCCGAAGTCATGGATCTGGATTATTTTGCCGAGGCCTAACTAAAGCTTTATCAATTCTTACATTAGGAGCTCCAGGAGACCAACAGATTTTAGAAGGAATGGAAATTGTCGGGAAAAAGAGATTTATGCATCATTACAACTTTCCTCCTTATTCTGCAGGAGAGATAAGGCCCTTACGTGCCCCTGGAAGAAGAGAAATTGGACATGGAATGCTAGCCGAAAAAGCTCTCCTTCCTCTTATTCCAAACGAGGAAGATTTTCCTTATACTATAAGAATAGTATCGGAAATTCTATCGTCTAACGGATCAACCTCTATGGCCTCCGTTTGCTCTTCTTCGTTGGCTTTAATGGATGGAGGTGTGCCTATAAAAAGGCCAGTTGCAGGTATTGCAATGGGTTTAATGTTAGAAACTACATCAAAGTATAAGGTCTTAACAGACATTCAGGGAGTTGAAGACCACCATGGAGATATGGATTTAAAGATTGCCGGTACAGAACAGGGAATCACCGCAATTCAAATGGATGTAAAAATCCCGGGAATTACAAATCAAATTCTAAGAGAATCTTTCTTAAAGGCAAAAAAAGCAAGGTTTGAAATCTTAGAGAAAATCAAAAATTTATTGCCAAAACCTCGTTCCCAACTATCACCTTGGGCTCCTCGTATATATACCTTGAAAATAAATCCTGAAAAAATAGGGGATTTAATCGGAACAGGAGGTAAAACTATAAGAAAGATCACAGATGATTATGAAGTTGTTATAGATATAGAAGAAGATGGACGAATATTTGTCACTGCTCAGAAAGAAGAAAACGGGAAAAAAGCTATTGCTTTAATTAAAAACATTACCAGAGAAATAAAGGTAGGAGAAACATTTCAAGGCAAAGTCACAAGACTGTTAGAAATCGGCACGCTTGTCGAAATCTTCCCCGGAAAAGAGGGATTAATTCATTCTTCCCGTCTAAGAAGAAAACTCCGAATAGGTGAAAAAATACCTGTAAGAGTAGCTGAAATAGATTCTCAAGGGAGAATAAATCTTGTTCCGTTAAGATCGCTCCGAGACAAAAGACAACTTAAACAAAAATTACGTAAAGTCTCCAGGCGGAGGTAGTTATGGCAAAAAAAGAAATCCAAACAGAAAAATATATCCTGAGGCGCGAAGATATAATGACGATGCGCAAAGATATTGAAATGATTAAAAGCGGTAAGCTTGCCGAAGAAGAAAGAAAAAGAAGAGAGGCTCTTGAGAAAGCAAAAAGAGAAGAGGAAGAAAAAAGGAGAATAGAGGAAGAAAGAAAACGACGAGAAGAAGAAAAGAAAAAATGGGAAGAAAGAAAAAG
>JAGGXC010000017.1 GCA_021163265.1 bacterium
ATATATAATTAAGTATATAATATATATTCAAATTTGCAATCTTCGTCAAGGTTTATTTTTAAAAAGATCTCTAGCAACATTCCAAATATCTTCTTGATTCTCGTTCTCCTTCAACCAATACCACCATTCTGCACCCCATAAATAAAACTCTCTTAAACCTGTCTTTGTAGCAAAATCTATATTTTCTTTAAACTGCTCAAGATTCATCGTCTTTTTCTGTTCTTCTAAAGGAAGCTCATCTAAGAGTACCGGCCCCCACGGTTCTGCCTGCAACTCAGTACAAATCACTTCCTTACCAAACAATTTCCTAACAATCTGAGCTTTTTTCCAATAAAACACAGGAGGGAAAGGGTAGGCCACATAGGAATGGAATTCTTTAAACCATGCTTTTCTATAAAGGCTAATACCAACTATATCTCCGAGTTGAGCTGTTTTGAACCAAAATCTATTTGAACCGGAGTCTGTAATAATTATTGGACGTTGCCATTGATCAAGACTTTTTACTAATTGTATTTCTTTTTTCAAAACATTCTCATCTATTCTCGGACAATTCCCAAACCGAAAGAAAGGTTCGTTTTCTATCTGCCACGCCTTAATAGTTTCAACATTCCTGTATCTCAAAACAACCTTCTGGATCATATCCAAAACTTCTCGTTCTTGCTGGACAGTACTCATTCCTTCTGCCCAAGAAGGAATATGACATTCAGGCCAACGAGGAACTTTCTTTCCTATTACTAAAATTGTCTTGACTTTTCTTTTCTGTGCTTCTTTTATTTGAAAATCTAAATCGTCAAAAAGATAGTTATCCTCTTCTGGCTCAATTAAATCCCAATAAGCAATAATTTTTATCGCCCCTACCCCGAGATCATCTAATATAGCAAGATACACTTTTTTCCAAGGAAGTCCAAGGAGCTGAGCTTGTTTCTGAGAGAAAGAAACTCCCCATATAATATTGTAAGCAGTCGGCGCTTTCCCTATAAAAAGCCATACCAAAAACAAGAGAAAAACAAATCCCGCTATCAGAAAGAACAACAGAATAACTCGCTTAATATTAATCTTTTTCATTTCTAAGATATAGATAGCAGGAACAATCCTCCTACTATCAACCAAACAGCTATAGTTTTTTGAATAATTACTTTTTTGGATACCTCTTCTTGTAAAATATCTGGAAACTTAAAGAATAACAAAGTAGCTAAGATAATAAGAAAAATATATTGAATTCCTGCCATCGCATTGACAAGTGGAAGAAACGCTAAAGGAGCTAAAAAGATAGCCGCATTCTGAAGCAATCCTCCTAAAGCACCAGAGGCTTTTGCTATCATAAAAGGAAGTACTTTCTCCCGGAAAAATCTCTTTTCTGGTTTTTTAATAGCTCTTCTCACTTCAGGGATAATAAGCAACACTAATGCTCCTAAAAACGTTCCAATATTTATCCATACAAATCCACACCAAAAGGATAAAGATAAATATATAATCTTTGTAAGCAAAAAAGAAAAACTAAAACAAAAAGCAGCAGCTGTGGAGACCCCCAAACTCTCAAAAGTTGCCAATTTATCCCTTGAAACAGTTAAAGTTAAATTTCCTCCTATAAGAAAGAGAAGAGCCAAGTACATATGTCCAGATAACTCATAATTAAACAAGCTATTTGGATAAAACAGGTTTAGGATGTAGATTAAGAAAAACGTAAATAAAGGAACACCAGCTCCCACAGCGGGTGCAATTCTTGAAACTTCAAATTCGGAAACCCCCTTATAGTAAATAAAAAGCGAAAGAAGAAAAGACCATCCAGCGCTAAAACTAAGAAGAATTAATTGTATATCTGGAATAAATAAAATATCAGAAAGTTCTGGCAAAAACCCAGCAAGAAAGTTTGAAGGCAGAAACGAGACCAAAACAACTAATGGCACAATCAATAAAACAAGCACCGAAGTAATCCCTGCAAAAAAACAATATGTTTTTGGAGAAAGTATCGCTCCTCCTAAAATATATTTATCCAAAAAGTTCGCCAGACCTAAGAAAAAGTAAGCAATGATTGCAATTACTAACCACATATAACTAGTCTATAATTAAAGCATTATTTTTACATATCTTAGCATAATAAAAAGCGCTAGGCCGAATCTTTCTCTCGAGTGTTTTGTAATTTATTTCAAAAAGCCCGAACCGCGGCTCAAATCCTTTTTCCCATTCAAAATTATCCATAAGCGACCAATAAAAATAACCTAAAACATCCATTCCATCTTCGATTGCTTTGTGAACCCAAAACAGATGCTGTTTAATAAATTCTTTTCTTAGTTTGTCCTCTTTATCTGCTAATCCGTTTTCGGTAATATAGATAGGTTTCTTGAAGTAAGAAACGTTTTTTATTGCACAATATATACCTTCTGGTTCAATCCTCCATCCTATATCAGAGAACTTCCCGCTTTTAGTATTACAGTAAAAGTTTTCTGGAAAATTTCTAAAAGCAAAAAGACTTCTGAAACAAAATTTTATTCTGTTATAAAAATAATAATTCACTCCTACAAAATCCTGATAACCTTTTATTCTTGTTAGAAAATAGTTATTCCACGAATAATCAGCAAGAAAAACTAAAATTCTATTGATGAGCTTGTTGGCATATGGAGAAAAACAAGCAACATTTTTTGATATACCTATTTTTGCTTCCCGATTACTAGCGTGAATAAGTTCGTAAGCAACTTTATGTGCTTTTATTAAATTTCTTAATGCTTTTTTTGCTTCAAAAATATTTTTTTTAAGAGGAGGCCACTTGGCTTTAAGATATGAATTTGCTACATAAACCATTGGTTCATTTATTGTTATCCAATAATTCACTTCTGAACCAAGCGCTTCAAGTACTTTCTGGCAGTATCTTTTAAAATATTTTTCAGAATCGGGATCAAGCCACCCTCCTCTTTTCTGAAACCATAAAGGTAAAGAGAAATGATAAAGAACTACAAACGGAAGAATATTCCTTTTCTTAAGAGCTAAAACAACCTTCTGATAATGTCTAATTTCTTCTTGATTAAATTTTCCTTCTTGAGGTTCTATTCTTGACCATTCAATTGAAAACCGATAGGCATTCTGATAAAGTTGCTTAAGAAGATCAAAATCTTCTTCGTAGCGATGATAATGATCACAAGCAATACCTGCATCAGCAAACTTGCTCCAGTCAGATTTTTCTATACCTCCTTCTACTTGATACGCAGAAGTGCTACATCCCCATAAAAAATTTTTAGGAAATTTTAGAACTCTTCCCATTAGATAATAATATCACAATATGATCAATATTTTAAAAATAGATTCCTTCTTTTTCTAATCAGAAGTAGAGTTCCCAGAAGCAAATAAAAAGGTAGTAAATAAAATAAACTGAAATTTTTTACTTCGAAAGAGGAAAACTTGCAAGAAGAAAGCCATCCTACTACCTTTAATATATAGTCCACCATAAGCCAGCAGGGCCAAGAAAGAATTTTTCCTCCGAATGGAAAAACTAATCCTATTAGTGTAGATAAGAAACCTACCACAATTAAAAAGGGAATAATTGGCAATATCAAAATATTTGCAAGAGGAGCAACTAAAGAAAAGGATTTAAAATTATAAACTAAGACAGGTAGAGTAAAAGTTTGAGCAGATAGAGTCATTATTAAGATATTTTTAAACCCGAACCCTTTCTCAGGAATAAATTTAAAACAATCCCTGAGAAAAGGAGCAAGACAGATAATCCCAGCTACTGCGAGAAAAGACAACTGAAATCCTACATCATACCTTAAAAGCAAAGGGTTTATAAGTAAAATAGCTGTTGCTGCAAATAGAAGAGCTCTGAAAGAATTGCTCTTTCTCCCAACAACTTTAGAAAAAAGGAAAATGCCAATCATAAAACCAGCACGTAAAGCAGAAGAAGGCAATCCAATCATTAAAATAAAAAGTGCCAAGAAAATAACAGTTAAGTAAAAAGCTTGCTTTCTCCATAATCCAATTGCGATTAAAAAATCCATAAGAAGCGCTCCTATAATAGCAATATGCATTCCAGAAATAGCTGTAATATGTCTAACGCCAGCAATGTTTAGCTTTTGTTTCAATTCAGAAGAAAGAGAAGATTTATCTCCTAAGATCACTGCTTCCATAATTGATCTCTGAGGAGGAAGTAGAAACTTCCGAAGAGAAGCTCTAAGTTTAGACTTGAAACCAAGAACAGCAATATAAATCTGGGAAGATAAATCTTTTTTTGCTCCCTTCTCCACCAGAACTATTTCGGGATAATAAACTATTGAATAAATACCTCTCTGAGCTAAATAAGCGCTGAAATCAAATTTCTCATATCTCTGTGGTCTTTCTAATACACCCCTTATCTGAACTTTATCTCCATATTGATACCTGCTTTCTCTTTCTGAGACAACCATTATTTTCCCTGATAAACTAGCTCGGTAATCGTTGATTTCTATTTCCTGCGCCTCTATTTCAAAATTCAATTGATTTTCTTTAGATAAAGGCTCGCTAGAGATTACTCCTGATATAGCAACTTTTTTTCCATAACCATTATAAACATCGAGAGGATTCTGATAGATTAACTCCTCTACTATCTGTAAATGCAGAATTCCCAGAAAAACAAAAAGAAGACAAAAAAATAAAATAAAGAAAAATTCTCTTCTAAAAAACCAAGAAAAAAAGATAGCTACAAAAATAAAAAGAAAAGCCTCTGGCATCTGCCAAAGGAATGGAAAAATAAAAAAAGATTCTAAAGCAATTCCTGTGATAAAACTTACACTTAAAAACAAAAAGAGCTTCGGCAAGCTCATATACATCTTAGAATCCAGTAGCAATCACTACTACTTTAATTTCTCCTTTCTTTAAGTTTTTATCTTTGGTTGCTCCAAAAATAATTTTTGCTTTTGAATCAAGTTTCTGAGTAATAACTTTAGCAACGGTATTTACTTCAAACAATGTCAAATCTTGTCCTGACACATTAAACAAAACATTTTTTGCTCCTTTTATTGAATAATCCAATAAAGAAGAGTTAATCGCCCGAAGAACAGCTGTTAAAGCTCTATTCGGACCAGACGCTTTTCCAATGCCGAACATAGCCGGACCGGAATTGTGCATTATGGATCTCACGTCGGCAAAATCAAGATTCACAATACCTGGCTTTGTAATCAAGTCAGATATTCCTTGCACTGCTTCTCTCAAAATTTCATCACAAAACCAGAAGGCTTCCAATAAAGTAACGTCTTTGTCTTTTATTTTTAATAGTTTATCGTTTGGAACTATCAAAAGAGTATCTGTCTTCTTCTCAAGCTCCTTAATTCCTCTTTGAGCTATTCTTTTTCTTTGCAGCGCCTCAAAAGAGAACGGCTCAGTAACTATACCTATAGTTAAAGCTCCTGTTTTCTTAGCAAGTTCCGCTACTAAAGGAGCAGCGCCTGTTCCTGTTCCTCCTCCTAATCCACAAGTAATAAATACCATATCCGAATTCTTTAAAAGATCTTCTATTTCTTGCTTACTTTCTTGAGCGGCCATTCTACCTAAACGAACATTCATTCCTGTTCCTAATCCGCCAGTTATATTTTTACCTATTTGTAGTTTAAGATCCGCCTTAGCGGATCTTAAACTCTGCACATCAGTATTCATTACAACTAAATCTACACCTGCGATATGACATTCCGCCATCCGAGAAACAGCATTAGAACCCGCACCTCCGATACCAATTACTTTGATTTTGGGCTTATTTTTCCCCATATTTAATTAAGGAATGAAAATCCTAAAGAAGTTTCTAAGTTTATCTAAAACTCCTCTTCCAATATTGGAAACTTCCTCTATCTCCGCTGCTTCTATTACCAATCCACATGCCGTAGCCCATATTGGATCTTCTTCCAGTCCAATAAAACCTTTAGGCTTTCCTATTCTAACGGGAAGTTTTAATTCTTTTTTGCAAAGATCTACAATCTTGGAAAGTTTTGCTCCTCCCCCTACCAGAACAACACCTGCAGGTAATAATTTCTGGCGCGAAATTTTTTTTAATTCTTTATTAACAAGTTCAAAAATCTCAGAAACTCGGGCCTCAATAATCCCGATCAACATTTTTCTTGAGAAAATTAAAGAGTCAGAAAGCTTTATTTTGTCTCTTTTGTATTTTTCTCTTTTGTCTCTTTTGTACGTACATGCTCCATATTCTCTCTTAATCTTCTCAGCTGTGTTGATATCACAACGAAAACCTATAGCAATATCATTTGTAATATGTCTAGAACCGATAGGAAAAACAGACATATGTATCAAATTTTCTTCCTCAAAAACAGCCATACCTGTAGTATCAGCACCTATATCCACCACTACTACCCCTAACTCTTTCTGTTGAGATGTAAGAACTGATTCTGCTGCAGCAATAGGAGAAGCTTTTATATCAATAACTTGAAGACCAGCACTAGAAATTGCTTTAGTAAGATTCTGAAGATAGGGAGAAAAAGCACAAAGCAAAAACACTTCTGCTTCTAGACGGGTTCCTTTCATCCCCACCGCATCCTTAATTCCTTTCTCTCCATCGATTATAAATTCTCTCGGAAAAACATCGATAATCTCTTTGTTTGAGGACAAGCCAATCATCTGAGCATTTTTAATAACTCTTGTCACATCTTCTGGAGAAATTTTTCTGTCAGCCCGAGAAACAGCAACTACACCTTTTGAAGGAACTAAAGAGAGATGAGAACCGTTAACATTTAAAACAACGGAAGAAATCCTTTGATTACTTGAAAGCTGAGCTTCCTCTATAGCTATTTTTATTTCTTCAGCAAGTTGCAATGGTTTTACTACTACCCCTTTCCTCACGCCTGAACAAGGAACACTTACTTGACTCACAACCTCAAATTCTTTCCTTTCAGATTCTTTTGAAACTACCAAAACTTTAATAGTGTCTGTTCCTATATCTAAAGCAGTGATTGTTTTGTGATTATTAAACATTTAGTTAAGTTTTAGTAATGAAAGATAATACTCTTCTTTTTTTTGCATTTTTTCTTTTTCTTCTTCGGATTTCTCATGATCATACCCTAAAAGATGTAAAACACCATGAATAATCACCCTTGCTAACTCAGTTTCAAAACTTATTTGATATCTTCTTGAATTTTTCTTAACTTCCTTCAAACAAACAACTATCTCTCCCAAGATATTTTTATTCTCCTGAAGCTCTCCAACCCCAAATTCTTTCATCTCAACTTCAGATTCAGGAAAAGACAAAACATCTGTAACTCTATTTTTCTTTCTATATCTCCTATTAATTTCTTTAATTCTTCTTGGACCAACAAAAGCAAGGGAGATCCTTTTTTTCTCTTTATTCTCTCCCTTCAGAACTGTTTCTACAATATTTTTTACAAAATCCTGATCTATAGAAACAGTGGTAAGATTATTAATCTCTACCATAATTATATCTAATGTATCAAATAAAATAACAAAAATCAACAAAGCAAATAAATGCTTTGTTGATAACCCTTTACGTCAATAATTTTTCATTACTGAGACAATATTTCTTTAACTATCTTACTCACTAATTTCCCCTCAGCTCTCCCTTTAACTTTAGACATTATCTCTTTCATAACTCTTCCAAAGTCTTTTATACCCCCAAAATTCCCGGCAATAATAATTTCCTTTACCATCTTTCTAATTTCTTCTTCAGATAACTGCTCTGGAAGATAACGTTTCAAAACCTCAATCTCTTTTTCTTCTTCCTGGGCTAAATCTTCTCTATTGCCTTTTTTAAACTCCTCAATAGCTTCTTTTCTTCTTTTGATTTCCGAAAAAACTACTTCTATTGCTTCTTCTTCAGAAAGAGACTCTACTTCTTTTTCTTGCTCGCCCTTCTTTACTAAACTGGCTCTTTTCGCTTTCTCTCTTTCTTGAAATGCAGCCAACAACATTCGTAAAGTTCTTATCTCTCTTCTCCTTCCCTCTTTGAGCGCTTCTTTAAGATCAGTCTGAATGGTTTCTTTCAAGCTCATAATTTACCTAGCTTCTTTAACTTCTCATAATATCGTCTTAGTTGCTCTCTTCTCAGAGCAGCTCTTTTTTTTGCTAATTTACTCTTTGGTTCTTCTCGAAACTGAATTTTCCTTGCTTGAATAAGCACACCGCTACGACGCACTGCCTGAGTAAAACGTCGCACTAAACTTTGTGTAGTTTCTTTTTGTTTTCTTGTGACTTCTATTGCCATATAAAAACTTATTAATTTTAATATTTAGACCATGGTAATGTTTTACCACCTAAAAGATGTAAATGCAAGTGCTTTATCGCCTGGCCTCCTTCTTTACCTACATTGAAAATCAATCTATATCCCTTTGACTTGATTCCTTGTTTTTTAGCTATTTTGGAAGCTAACAAAAAAAGCTCTCCTATTAATTCTTTATCTTTTGCTTTTAAATCATTTATCGAAGGTATATGTACTTTAGGCACAAGAAGAAGATGTAGTGGAGCAATAGGATTAATATCATAAAAAACAATAAACTTTTCATCTTCATAAAAGATGTTAGCAGGAATTTTTTTAGCTATAATCTGGCAAAAAAGACACTTTTTCATAATTTTATCATTTTCTTCATTTCTCTAACTACACTTTTTATGTTAGTAATCCTCTGTCTACCTGTAGTCATATCTCTTATCAAGATTTTACCTTCCATTGCTTCTTGCTGACCCAAGATTAAAGTGTATTTTACACCGAATCGATCAGCTAACTTTAGCTGAGCTTTAAGAGAATCTTTGTTTAAAGCCGAGGCTACTGGTATTTTCGCTTCTCGAAATTTCTCAATTAATTTCAGGCTTTCTCTTTTTGCTTTCTTCCCTAACTGCGCTAAGAATATCTTAGGCTTTTGAGGATATGGTGGTTTAATCTTTCGATGTTTCATTGCCTCTATAATCCTTTCTATCCCTGCAGCAGCCCCACAGGCAGGAGTATCTTTTCCTCCTAAAAGTTTTATCAAACCATCATACCGTCCTCCTCCTGCTAAAGCATTTTTAGAAACAAAACCTTCACTATCTTCTTGGTCGTTTTTTTCTTCGGAAGCAAATATCTCAAACACTGTACGTGTATAGTAATCTAATCCTCTAACTAGATAAGGGTTGAGATGATAGGGCAGATCTAAATCATCAAGATATTCTAGTACTTCTTTAAAATGATCATGACATTCTTTACAAAGATGATTAATAATCTGAGGAGCAGACGCAGCGATGCTTTGACACCGTGGATCTTTACAGTCTAAAATCCTTAATGGATTCTCTTTTATTCTTCTTCTACAGTCAGGGCATAAAGAATTCTGATGAGATTTAAGATAATTCACTAGAAGTCTTTTATAATAAGGACGACACTGACGATCGCCAATGCTGTTTACCTCAATCAGAAGATCCTGAAACTTCAAATCCTTAAAAATATGATAAAAAATTTGAATGATCTGAGCATCAACAACTGGACTTGCTTCTCCTATAATTTCGAATCCAAACTGCCAGAACTGACGATATCTTCCTGCTTGAGGTTTTTCATATCGAAAAAAAGGACCGAAATACCACAGTTTTACGGGTTGAGGAAGAGTATGCATTCCATGTTCAATATAAGCTCTTGCAACCGGAGCAGTACCCTCAGGCCGGAGAGAAACCCATTCGCCCCCTTTCGTGCGAAAAATATACATTTGTTTTTTTACAATATCTGTACTTAACCCCACTCCGCGAGAAAATAAATCTGCATCCTCAATAATTGGTGTAGTAATCTCTCCAAATTTATAAAAATCAGCAATACTTTTGACTTTTTTATAAATATCATAAAAATAACACTGCTGATCAGGCAGAATATCATGCATTCCAGTAAGAGTTTGGAATTTCGGTTTTTTTGTTCGTGGCATATTTTAGTAACTAGGAACTTCTATTCTTGCGCTAAGTTCTAAAGGCCAAGCACGAAGATAAACTCTTCCTATAATATCTTCTCTAGATATAGGACCAAATCTCCTTGAATCATAAGAAGCAGAACGATTATCGCCCAAAACAAAATACTGATCTTTACCCAGCGAAACTTCCAGGTTGCCTGAAGTTTTTGAAGAAGAAGGTAAATAATCTAATTCATTAAGATCTATTTCTTTTCCTTGAGAAGTATAAATAGTAATTTTCCCTCCTTTTATTATCACTGTTTCTGCTGGCAAACCAATGATTCTTTTGATATAGTAAGCAGCGGGATCAATAGGTGATCGGAAAACAACTATTTCCCCTCTTTGAGGATCGCGTAATCTGTATGAAAGCTCATCAACAATTAAGTAATCTCCGTTGTGAAAATTAGGTTCCATAGATTGTCCTCTTACCACAAATGGCTGAAAAAGAAAATAACGCACAGGAACAACTATTATTGAAGCAATCATTATTATCTTTAAAACTTCCCAAATTATAGATATTTTTTTATTCATAGTAAAAAATCTTTTTAAAAAAACCATTAATAAGTTTATTATAACAATTTTTTGAGCTTAAACAAGACCTCTGATATAATAAAAAAATGATTGTAATTATTGGTCTAGGAAACCCTGGTAAAAAATTCAAAGGAACCCGTCACAACTTAGGAAGAGAAGTTTTAGATTTATTTCGGAGAAAATACAAAGAAAAATATAGTTTTTCTGATTGGAAAAAAGAAAAGAAACTTCAAGCTGAAATCGCCAAAGGAAAAATTGCTAAAAAGAAAATTTCTCATAAAGAAGTTCTATTGGCAAAACCTCTCAATTTTATGAATCTCTCCGGAGAAACAGTGTCTTTGCTTCTTTCTTTTTATAAAATACCTCCTCAAAATCTTGTTGTTGTGCACGATGATATTGATATTCCTTTGGGAAAAATAAAAATAACCAAAAACCGCGGTGCAGGAGGACACAAAGGAATAATTTCTATTTTCAATAAAGTAAAAACAAAAAGTTTCTCAAGAATAAGAATAGGAATTTTGCCTCAATCTTTAAAACCAAAAAAGATAGAGAGTTTTGTCCTAAAGAAATTCAAAAAAGAAGAGGAAAAAAAAGTAAAAAAAGGAATAGAACTTGCTGCAAACGCAATAGACCTAATAATAGAAAAAGGGGTAGAGAAAGCAATGAATATTTTCAATCAGAGCAAAAATCAAGATAAAAAAATTCGAGATAAATCTATCTCGAATAATTATCAGAAAGAGCCAACCATAAATAAATAGTTCTTTGAAAAGCAGTCAGAGTTCCAAGTGTAGCAAAGATCACCATTACCCATCCAAGAAAAGAGAATTTTACCAGTCCTATTCCTATTTCTCCAGGAAAAACTATATTCAAAAAAGTAAACACGATCAAGAGCCCCAGTCGATAAGCACGCCCTAATATTCCTCGATACTCTCTTGGCAATCCTAAAGCTTGAGCTTGAACACCAAAATAAGAAGTAAGTAAAACTCCGGCAACTGCTAGAAATCCCACGATTTCATATTTTGCATATCCTCCGAAAACAATTCCTCCAATAAGTAAGATATCGGCGTATCTATCAAATGCATGGTCAAGAAAATCTCCTTTTTTGCTCACAACTTTCATTTCTCGAGCGAGCGGACCATCTAAAGCGTCTAATAGAGAACTTGCCAAAAGAAACAAAAAAGCCAAAATCAAAGAAGGATATCTTTCTTGTCCCGAGAACCAAAAGAAGAAAGCGGCAACTCCAGCAAAAAACAGTGAACAAAGAGTAAGAGAATTTGGCTCTACTCCTATCAAAATAAATACTCTAACTACTTTTCTTAGGTATCTGTCCGTTTTTGTCCTAAGAGAGTAAATACTCACTAATACACCTCCTTTTAATTTTCAAAAAACTATTTCAAAAACTATTTTGTGCTTTAGGCTATCTGAGAGCGGCTATGGCTTAGTAGACAATAGTCCCCAAGCCATATCCTTTAAGCTACTTATTAAGCTAAGGAGGGATCGCTTAATGTTCGCACTCTCAGATAGCCTGAAAAACAAAATAGCTTGACTCTAAAGCTACTATGTTGGTTATTATAATAAATTAAATGAATTTGTCAAATATTCCCATCAAAAAGTTAGATATTCAAAATAAGGATTATCCTTCTTCTCTAAAGAAGATTTCCGATCCCCCAGAGATCCTTTATATAAAGGGAAAATTACCTAACAAAGGTAGAGTTTACTTTGCAATAGTAGGAACACGCAAATATTCTCTCTACGGAAAACAAATTACTCAAGAAATAGCCAGGGATTTAATAGAAGCAGGACTAGTAATCGTTTCCGGCCTAGCTCCAGGAATTGACGCATTCGCTCATTTGGCTGCTGTTAAGCTAAAAAAACCAACTGTAGCTGTACTAGGAACAGGTCTTGATCTAGAAAGTGTCTATCCCAAAAGCAACCTTTGGTTAATGGAAGAGATATTAAAAACGGGAGGCTGCTTAATATCAGAGTATCCACCAGGAACTCATGGATCAAAATTTACTTTCCCAAAAAGAAATCGAATAATAGCAGGGCTTTCTTCAGGAGTGTTGGTAATTGAAGCTAAACGAAAAAGTGGTTCTTTGATTACAGCTCAATATGCCTTTTCTCAGAACAAAAAAGTTTTTGCTGTTCCTGGATCTATCTATTCTGTCAATTCGAAGGGTTGTCACTTTCTTATTAAAAAGGGGGCGAATTTAGTAGAGTCTGCCCAAGATATCCTTCAAGAACTTAATATCTCTCAAAAACTATCTCCCAAAGAAATGCCAACATATAAAACAAAAGAACAAAAAGCTATCCTTGAAATACTTTCTGTTCAGTCTATGCATATTGATCAAATTGTTAAAAAAACAGGATTTTCTGTATCATTAGTAAATAAAACCCTTGCTATTTTGGAATTAGAGGGTAAAGTTAAAAACTTAGGAGGAAACAATTATGCAACTAGTAATAGTTGAATCACCAACTAAATCAAGAACAATACAGAAATTTCTTGGCTCTGATTTTAGAGTCCTTGCCTGCTATGGTCATATCAGAGATCTTCCTAAAAGTAGTTTTGGAGTAGATATAGAAAACAATTTCCAACCCAGGTACATTGTTCCTAAAAAATCAAAAAAAATTATCAAGATTCTAAAGGAAGCAGTAAAACAATCGGATTTAACAATTCTGGCTACAGACCAAGATCGAGAAGGAGAAGCCATTGCCTGGCACTTATCTCAAGTTCTGGATTTAAATGGCAAACCTTATCAGAGAATTGTTTTTGATGAAATTACAAAATCAGCTATTGCGAAAGCTCTAAAAAACCCGAGAAAGATTGATATGAATTTAGTCAATGCTCAACAAGCAAGAAGAATCTTAGATAGAATTGTAGGATACAAACTCTCTCCTTTTTTATGGAAAAAAGTAATAAGAGGGCTTTCTGCAGGAAGAGTTCAATCGGTAGCTGTCAGACTAGTAGTAGAAAGAGAAAGAGAAATTGAAAATTTCATTCCTCAGGAATACTGGCAAATCATTGCTTTATTTGAAAAGTCAAAAAAACAATTTGAAGCACTCTTGATTAAAAAGGATGGCAAAACAATTCCTAAATTAGGAATAAAAACACAAGAAGAGGCAAAACAAATTATAAGAGAGCTACAGAAAGAAAAATTCAAAATAATAAAAATCGAAAAGAAAGAATTAAAAAGGAATCCTCCGCCTCCGTTTACCACTAGTACTCTTCAACAAGAAGCATGGCAGAGACTAAAATTTTCTGCTAAATTCACAATGAAAATAGCCCAAGATTTATATGAAAAGGGGTTTATTAGCTATCATCGTACTGATTCTCTAAATCTTTCTACCCTATCATTGAATGCTGCCAAAATTCTCATAAATGAGAAGTTTGGAAAAGATTATTGGAAAGGTTTTAGACGATATAAAGCCAAAGGAAGAACCCAAGAAGCCCATGAAGCAATAAGACCTACATATCCAGACAAAGAACCAGAAAAATTAAAAATCAAAGCCAAGCTTGACGATAATCAATTTCGCCTATACGACCTTGTGTGGCGAAGATTTATTGCCTCTCAAATGACCCCCGCAGTATTTGATTCAGAGACAGTTGATCTCGAAGCTAAAAACTACATCTTTAGAAGTTCTGGCCAGACACTTAAGTTTGACGGCTATTTAAAAATCTGGTCCCAAAAATTTAAAGAAACAGAACTGCCACTATTGAAAAAAGGTGAGATTTTGGAGGCCAAAAAACTTAAAGCAAATCAACACTTTACTCAGCCTCCCGGACGGTTTAGTGAAGCAACATTAATTAAAGAATTAGAAAAAAATGGAATTGGCCGTCCTTCTACTTATGCGCCAATTCTGGCAGTCATTCAGGAAAGAAATTATGTCCAAAAAAATAAAGAGAGAAAGTTTGAGCCAACAGAAATAGGAATTATAGTCAATGATCTTTTAGTAAAACATTTTCCTGAAATAGTAGATATCAAATTTACCGCCAAAATGGAAGAAGACCTGGACCAGATAGCCCAAGGAAAGAAAGACTGGATTAAGGTCCTAAATGATTTTTATCAACCTTTTGAAAAAAGACTTGAAGAAAAAGAAAAAAATGTTTCAAAAAAGAATCTAGTGGAACCAACAGAGAAAAAGTGTCCAAAATGTGGAGCTCCTTTAGTCGTCAGAATGGGCAGATTCGGGAAATTTTACGCTTGTTCTAATTTTCCCAAATGTAGATATACAAAAGCCCTGCCTCCTCCTTCTTTAAAAATCAGATGTCCAAAATGCAAAAAAGGAGAAATTGTCAAAAGAAAAACAAAAAAAGGAACAGAATTTTACGGATGCAACCGATTCCCTGAATGTGATTTTGCTCTATGGAACGAACCCACAGGAGAAATTTGTCCAAGATGCGGTTCTCTTTTAATTAAAATCAATAAAAAAATTAAATGCTCAAATAAAGATTGCGGTTTTGAAAAGAATCAATAATTTTAGAATCAAGAATTCACTAAAAATAGATCTTTGGATTTTTTAATTTAGTTGACAATTAGTTTAAAACTGATAACTTTAGTAATTGAGGGCGAGTGCTGGAATTTAGCAGACAGGCAGGTCTCAAAAACCTGTGGGGATTTTCCCCGTGTGGGTGCAAGTCCCACCTCGCCCACTATTTTTTTTTAATATTGCGGGTAATAGATGACGCTATTTACTTCATCTCATTTAAAAACTGGAGTAAGATTCTCCGCAGGTTTTCCGGAAGCTCTATGAAAGTTCTAACCCCTGGAGATTCTGGTACTGGAGAAGGAACGGTATCAATACCTTTTGAGACCGTTACGTTTAGATTTCCCAAAAGCATCAAGCATCCCATCAGACATACAATTGTGTCCAACAGAAATTTATTTTTATTCTTCCTTTTTATCAATTTTATGCCTCCCGATTTTTTTATCTTATCCGGACTCTTAAAACTTTCGTTCTCAGGAAAGTTTGTTTTAGTATTTATTTAATAAATCGAAAAGTAGAAATTATTTGCTCGCAAGCTTGGTCTGTTAGAGGATCTACTATTTCAACAAACTTTTCTAAGAGTTCTTCCTGCATTTCTTTGGGATACTCTGCCACCATAGTACCTGTATTAACATGGTCAAAGTGACAAGCCAACAAATAACACTTATTATCTTTCCACGTCGAGTAGCCTGTAGCACTCCAAACTGTACCGGCTGCTGCCTCCCCTCCTTCTACTTTTTCAAATGTTACTCCCTGAATACCCACGCACTCGTATTCATATTCTACCTCACCAGGCTCAAGAACCCTATCGGTAAGGATGGGAGGAATATACGGGAAGTAATAAATTTGAAAAGATAACTTTTTTATCTCGCGAGATCCAAATGAACATTTCTCTGGAGGAATGTTCTCAACAATCGTAATCTTTATTTTCATTCCTATTCTATTTAGAGGACTGTCTTCTCCTGAAGGTAAAGGTGGGAGAGGTTTTAAATCTGGAAGATAAACTGTAATTCCATTTTCTTCTTTAATAACTTCTTTTTTCTCTTTAGGATATTTTATCTCAAAACCATATTTTTCATCCCTGTAAGTTTCCCAATCGGAAGTATTGAGTTTTGGAAAAGAAATAATTCTCTGCGGTTGAACACAAGTAATTCTTCCTTGCTGTTTCTCCTCTGTTGAGGTAGCCTCTTCTACTTGTGGAGAAGTAGGTTTCTCTGGTTCCTGTGGAACAGGTTGTTCTGAAATCTCCTGTTCTGAAGTTTCTGGAACCGAAGGTGCCTTCTTTGTCAGGAAATAAATAGTTGCTCCTACTACTCCAACAGCAAGGAGGATTACTATTACAAGAAGAAGAAAATTTGCTTTGCTGTTTATTTTCATAATGGTGTTAGTGATTTGGTTTAATTTTTAGAATAACCTTTCTTTTTCATTATATTAAAAAGAAGCTTAAAGCAGAACTTTTTTAACCAAGTCTAGAGTCAAAAAATTTTTCCAGTTTTAAACAATTTATCAGTTCAAACATCGACACGTCATCCATAATCTCTCTGCAGCATGCAAAAGAGATGGATTAAGATATATATAATAAACAATCCTATTGAAAGATATAGTAAAGATATAACGAAGAACATAAAGCAGATATAAAATGATGCGTTGTCTCAATTCATTTAAATCTGTAAATACTTTTTCGATTTGAGGAAAGGAACCAAGTTGCAAGGTTTATAAAAATTGAACTTTAGATGGTTCATTCATTTCGAGGATGCTTGATGAATTGTCTAAGAAATAGAAAATCAAAAACGCATCATCGTATATCATAACCGTAATACGCTCATAGGTGAATCTATTTATTGATCTGAATGGTAGAAAAAGTAGAAACTATTAGGTCACAGAAATTATCAGCTTCTATGATTGCTCTTTCTCTTAGCTTTTCTTTTGCCTTATATTCCTCAGAGGTTCTTGCTTCATTAGGTGCAGTAGAAACTAGAAGACAATTAACCTCAAAACATAAATTTCCTTCCATTAGGCTATAGCTTATGAACCGAAATAGCGTTCCCATTGCTGCATCAACTTCTACTATCTTTCTGAATTTTTTGTCTCCAAGCTGAATCGTCTTTGAACTTAATAAAAGTCCTCCCACAGAAGGAAGACCAGAGCATTTTTCCATGCCTTCTCGCTTTAATATCTCCATCTCGATTTTGTCCAGCCTGACATAAGGAAAAAAGACAGGAGCTTTAATTTTTAGATAAATTCCTCGATATTTATCATTAGGTTTGGAAACTTCAATTTCTCCTAAGGGATATTTTATCTCAAATCCATACTCTTCATTCCTATATGTTTTCCAATTCGAAATATCAATTCCCTTACTAAATCTGAATGTAGAAGCACTATCCTCTAGATATGTCCCGCAGTCAAGGCGAACTGGTATTTCGGAGAGAGACTTTCCTGATCTCTGACCCCTAGGGTCAGAGAATTTCATATAAAAATAGGTATTGTTGTCCCTCTGGAAGAAATAACTAGGATAATCAAGGTAGTTGGGGTGACTATGATAACAACAAGCTTCTTCAACAAAAATACCATTCATAACCATTTTGTCCAATTCACACCCAGTTTTTATTAAATCTTCTTTTTTCGTTATATAGTCCTCTTTTCTCATTATTTGAATATCGAATCCACAGTCTTCGCCTTCAAAACTTACACCAGTGCCACTTTTCCAAGGAATAACTTTCCATTTTGTGGGATACTTTATCTCAAACCCATACTCCTTATTTCTATATGTTTTCCAAATCTCAAAACCCTCTCCGTTTGTATAGGCTTTCCAATATTTCTGATAAGAACTATCAATCTCCTCTGTTGAAGTGCTTTCTGGTTGAGTAGAAGTAGTTTCTTTCTGTTCCTGTGAAACAGGTTGTTTAGAAACTTCTTGCGGGGGAGTCTTCGGTTTGGGACCTTCTGGAACCGAAGGTGCCTTCTTTGTCAGGAAATAAATAGTTGCTCCTGCTATTCCAATAGCAAGGAGGATTATTATTCCTAAAAGAAGAAAAATTGCTTTGCTGTTTTTTAGCATAATATGTGTTGGTATCTTTGTTTAATTTAATGACCTTTCATTTTTCAATTATATTAAAGAAGAATCTCAAAACAAAACTGAATTTTTTTAACAAAAAAGAAAATTTTTTTCTTCAAACTCCTCATAGCAAAATTTGTATTCTCAAAAATCGTTTATTCTCCCTCATTCTCTATTCTTTCTTATTCTTTCTTCGTGTGCTTGGCATAGGTATTTAAGGACAAAGACTATTGTTTAGCTGCATGAGAGTACGAAGGAATAATTTTAAAAAAATTAAATTCTCCTTATTTGATCTCAGAATAAGTTTCTACTGTCACTCACTACTGGCGGAAGCTAAAAAGATAACTGATTGAGGCCGGACCTCAATCGATCAATAACGAGAAATTGCTCATCTTGAGTCATCAGAATTAAGCCCTGTTATTCAATGAATCGGAAAGTAGAAACTATATGATCACAAAACTTTCTTTCCTCTTTAATCATCTGATGCCATTTTTCCTGAAGCCACGAGTAGTCAGATTTATTAATCACACCGTAACTTAAAACGTTTTCA
>JAGGXC010000018.1 GCA_021163265.1 bacterium
ATATTATATACTTAATTATATATTTTATTATTTTTAAAGGGCTTTTAAATTAAAATTACTTAAAACTATGTCAGAGGAATTTACTTCGCTTTCTGATACTTTGAAAAACCTGAAGGGCTTTAAAGAAGATCTTAAGAAGAAGACTAAAAGGTTTTTGGCAATAGTAATTTTAATTGCTTTGTTTTCTTCTTTTTGTGGTTTCTTTGCCGGAGCTTTAGCGGGTAGTTATTATTATTCCGAGATAAAAGACGCTCTTCTGAAACTTAATATTCATATTCCAGAACACCAAAATGAACAAGAAGAACATCGTTTTTCTCCTTCTTATGTCCCCCAAACTTCTCAAGAACAGGCGGTAATAAAAGCGGTAGAGAAAGTTTCGCCGGCAGTAGTGAGTATTATTATTACCAAAGATGTTCCTATTATTGAAGAGTATTATACTAATCCATTTGAGGAGTTCTTTGGAGAAGATTTTGGATTTAGAATTCCGCATTATCGGCAGAAAGGCACAGAGAAAAAAGAGGTAGGAGGAGGTTCTGGTTTTATTATTTCGGAAGACGGAATGGTTTTGACAAATAAGCATGTTGTTCTTGATGAGGATGCGGAGTATACTGTTTTTACAAACGATGGCAAAAAATATCCTGCCAAAGTTTTAGCCAAAGATCCGGTGCAGGACTTAGCAATCTTAAAGATAGTGTCAAAAGAAAAGAAAAAATTTCCTGTTGTGGTATTGGGTGATTCTTCTGATCTTAAAATTGGGCAAAGCGTTATTGCCATAGGGAATGCTTTAGGCGAGTTTAGAAACACTGTTTCAGTAGGGGTAATTTCTGGTTTAGGCAGATCAATTACAGCAGGAGGCGGGGGATTTGTAGAAACAATAGAAGATGTTATTCAGACTGATGCAGCAATTAATAAAGGAAATTCTGGAGGACCTTTAGTTGATTTGAAGGGAGAGGTGATCGGAGTAAATACTGCTACTGTACTTGGTGCTCAAAATATTAGTTTCGCTATACCAATCAATAGAGCAAAAAGAGATATTAACCAGTTCAAGCGAGAAGGAAAGATTACCTATGCTTTTTTAGGTATTTATTATACCTTGATTGACTCTGAACTTCAGAGAAAATATAATTTGCCGGTAGATTATGGGGCGTGGGTAGGACGAAGAAGTGATGGTAAACCTACTGATGAGGCTGTGTTCCCTGGTTCTGCAGCTGATAAAGCAGGAATTGAGAGAGACGATATAATTTTGGAATTCGGAGGGGAGAGGGTTACTCAGGCTAATTCATTGACAAAGATTATATCGAAATATAATCCAGGTGATGAGGTAGAAATTAAACTTATGAGAGGCAAAGAAACAAAAACTGTTAAAGTTGTTTTAGGGGAAAGAGAAAAATAATTCATAAATTTCCATAAATTATTAATTAACTAATATGAATGGCAATATAAATGGTTCAGAATTTACTCACAAAGCTCAAGAGGCGATTCTTAGAGCTAGGTCGATAGCACGAGATCATCATCAGCCACAGGTAGATGCTCTTCACCTTCTTGTTTCTCTTTTGACTCAAGAAGAAGGACTTGTTTTGGTTTTGCTAAAAAAACTAGGTGTAGATATAGAAGATATAAAGAAAAGAGCAGAAAGAGCTATAGCAAAAATCCAGGTGATTATTAATCCTCAAGCCCAGCTTTCAGGACAGTTTTATTTAACTCAAGATATGGCAAAAGTTTTAGAAACAGCAAGACAGGAAGCGATAAAAATGGGAGATGAATTTGTTTCGGTAGAGCATTTATTTTTGGCTTTATTGATAGTAGATAGTAGAGCAAAAGAAATTTTGAGCGATACAGTAATAATGGGAGAAAATTTGAAATTCAATAAATTGGATTATGATACAGTTTTGAAAGTTCTGGCTCAGATAAGAGGAGGACAGAAAGTTACTGATCCAGAACCCGAATCAAAGTACCAGATTATTGAGAAATACGCTCGTAACTTAACTCAATTAGCTCGGCAACAAAAACTTGATCCCGTAATTGGAAGAGAGCAAGAAATTCGGAGATTGATGCAAGTGTTGTCTCGACGAACAAAGAATAATCCTGTTTTGATTGGAGAAGCAGGAGTGGGTAAAACTGCTATAGTAGAGGGTTTGGCGCAAAGAATTGTAAAAGGAGCGGTTCCAGAAAGTTTAAAGGATAAAGAAATTATTGCCATGGATCTTGGAGCATTGGTAGCAGGTACTAAATATCGAGGAGAATTTGAAAACAGAATTAAAGCATTTTTAAGAGAAATAAAAAGAGCTCAAGGTAAATACCTTTTATTTATTGATGAGCTTCATACTTTGGTAGGTGCAGGAGGTGCAGAGGGGGCAATTGATGCGTCTAATTTACTTAAGCCAGCTCTGGCTAGAGGAGAATTAAGAGCAATTGGTGCTACTACTCTTAAGGAATATCAGAAATATATAGAGAAAGATCCTGCTCTTGAGAGAAGATTTCAACCGATCTATGTAGCAGAGCCATCGGTAGAAGATACAATTGCTATTTTGCGAGGAATAAAGGAAAAATATGAAGTTCATCACGGTGTTAAAATAAGAGATTCTGCTTTGGTGGCGGCAGCTGAACTTTCTCATCGTTATATTACAGGGAGATTTTTGCCAGATAAAGCAGTTGATTTGATGGACGAAGCGGCTTCTAGTCTTCGTCTTGAAATTGAATCTCAACCAGCAGAATTAGATGCTCTTCGTCAGGAGATAAATAAGCTTGAAATTGAAAAAGAAGCTTTGAAAAATGAAAAGGATCAAAAATCAAAGAAGAGGCTGAAAGCGATTGCCAGAACCTTGGCAGATCTTAAGGAGAAAGCTAATGCTATTGAGGCTCAATGGAAAGTAGAAAAAGATTTGATTTTCAGGATCAAGAACTTGAAAAAAGAAATAGACAAGCTTTCTTCTCAGTTGGAAATGGATCAGACTCTTGATCTTCAGAAGATAGCAGAGATAAAATACGGTAGATTACCGGAGTTAGAAAAAGAGTTGAAGATGGCTGAAAAGAAGTTAGTACGGATCCAGAAAAAGCACCGTCTTCTCAAGCAGGAAGTTACTGAAGAAGATATTGCTGCAGTAGTATCACGTTGGACAGGTATTCCAGTAACAAAATTAATAGAAACCGAAGCCCAAAAATTAATGAGAATGGAAGAGATCTTAAGCAAAAGAGTAATTGGACAAGAACAGGCAATTAAGGCAGTTTCTGCTGCTATTCGTCGTTCCAGAGCAGGTTTGGCAGAAGAGAATAGGCCTTTGGGTTCTTTTATATTTCTTGGACCTACAGGTGTAGGTAAAACCGAAACAGCAAGGGCTTTAGCTGAGTTTTTGTTCAATGATGAATCTGCTTTGATTCGATTGGATATGTCTGAATACATGGAAAAACATTCTGTTTCTAAAATTATCGGTTCTCCGCCCGGTTATGTTGGTTATGATGAAGGAGGTCAACTTACCGAGAAGATAAGAAGAAGACCCTATTCAGTAGTATTGCTTGACGAAATAGAAAAAGCCCATCCAGAAGTGTTCAATATCTTACTTCAGATATTGGAAGACGGACGCCTTACCGATGCCAAAGGAAGAGTAGCTTCGTTTAAGAATGCAATCTTGATTATGACTTCAAATATTGGATCGGAAGAAATCAGAGAAATGGCCCCGATTGGTTTTGTGAGTAGAGCAAAAAAAGAACAACAACAGAAAGTAAAAGAAAAAATTATGGAAGCCCTTAAAAGACATTTCCGTCCTGAATTTCTTAACAGAATTGATGAAATCATTATCTTTAATTACTTAGGTAAAGAAGAGATTAAGAAGATAGTAGATCTTGAACTTAAGAAAGTTGAAAAAAGACTAGCTAAGAAAAATCTCAGGATTAAAGTATCTAAAGAGGCAAAAGAATTGTTGGCTGAGAAAGGATTTGACCCCGATTTAGGAGCAAGACCTCTCAAAAGAGTTATTCAGCAGTTAATTGTGGATCCTTTGTCTCTAAAGATTGTCTCAGGAGAAATTAAAGAAGGAGATATTATTTATGTGGAAGTAAAAGATAGTAAGATCGTTCTTCTTTCTCCGAAAAAATTTGTGAAAAAGAAAAGTCGGAATAAGAAGAAACAAGAAGTAGTTTTATGACTAAAAGAATTATTGAATTAATTGTTATCTTTGTAATTGGAATGGTTGGTGGTATTTTTTCTACTCAAGTTTTGTGGCCTTCTCTGGTAGAAAGGCCTCTTTCTTTAAGATATAATTTAGAAGCTTCTATTGTTGATTTAAAAAAGAACCAAAAAGAAGTAAAGGAAGTTTTTATTCAAGAAAATACGGCTCTTCAGGATGCTATTGATAAAGTAAGCAAGGTTGTGGTGGGTATTAAATCAGAAACAAGAAAAGGAGAAATTAAATATGGCACAGGTTTGATAATTACTTCCGATGGTCTCATAATAACAAGCTCAAGACTTACTCCTCTAAATTCAAAGATAATCGTTTATCAGGATAATGCTAAGATTCCAGCTAAGATCATTCAAAAAAAAGGTAACTTTTCAGTGTTAAAGGTAGAAAAAGATGCTTTGCCTACTCTTCCTTTTGTTACTCAGGAAAAAACTAGATTGGGAGAGAGAGTGTTTCTCTTAGAGATGTGTTTTGATAAGGAAAGAATAACAAGAAGAGTAGATGAAGGAATAGTGAGTTATCTTCACGATAGTAAGATTCGTACTAGTATTGATAAAAAAATCACTACAGAGTGTGGATTTTTATTCGATATAGAAGGTAAAATTTTCGGGATGCTTATTATGGATTCAAAGAAGAGACCAGTAATAATATCTTCGTCTGAAATTAAAGATTTTCTTGGATTTTAATCTTTATGTCAAAGACGAGAGTTCATATATTTGTTTCTGGATTAGTACAAGGAGTGTTTTTTCGATATTTTACTAAGAAAACAGCCGATAAATTAAATTTAAAAGGATGGGTAAAGAATTTAGATGATGGGAGGGTGGAGATTCTAGCAGAAGGAGATGAGGAGCGAATCGAAGAATTAATTAGATGGACTCAAAAAGGATCTCCTGCTTCTAAAGTAGAGAATGTAGAAATAAAATACGAAGATTATAAAGGAGAATTCGGCTCTTTTGAGATAAGATATTAACAACAGAATTACTTTAGTTTAACAAGATGAAAAAAGAAGAAAAGATCTTTATTGGGATTGATTTAGGTGGCAGGCATAAAAATACAACTGGAGTTTGTATATTAAAAGAGAAAAACGGTAAAATTAATTTTTTAAAAGAATATTGCAATAACTGTAGAGATATTAGGGGAGAGAATATCTTTAAGATAATAGACCCCTTTTTGAAGGAAACAAAAGTCGTTGCTATCGACGCACCTTTGACTCAAGGAAAGGGAAAAGGAAAGATGAGATTGTATGAAAAGTTTCTTTCTACTAAAGTTTTCCGCCAGGGAAAAGTGTCTCCTCTTCCTCCTGCCTTAATGCTTTCACTTTGTCGTTTTGCTCGAGATGTTGTGAATAACTTTGAGAAAAGAGGATTTGTTTTAGATATAAATCTTATAGAAACATTTCCCACTTTTGTTCAGAAGACTTTAAGAAAAGATTTTATTCTTTCTTTACTGAAAGAGAAAACTCTCTGCAAAAGTGAAAATCAACGTTCAGCATTGATTTGTGCAATTGTAGCTTATCTACACTTACACTTTCAGACAAGATATCTAGGATATAAAGATGGTTTTTTATTTCTTCCTGCTATGAGGTTTTGGAAAAAACAATGGCGTCAGAAGTTTTTAAAAGCTTGGAAGGAAAAGCCATATCTAAAATATAGATATCTGGTTACTAATCTGTTTGAGTATTAAATAATTATGCTGATTAAAGTGAAAGCGTTTCCCAACTCAAAAAACGATGAAGTCATTAAGAAATCAAAAGATTGTTTTGAAGTGAGAGTAAAAGAGGAACCTGTAGGAGGAAAAGCAAATCAGGCAATTATTTCTCTTTTATCAGAATATTTCGCAACAGAGAAAACAAATATTAGATTAGTTAAAGGTTTCAGAAGAAAAAACAAAATATTTGAGATCATTGATGACTAAGAAATCCTTATATGTAATAAACTCTGAAAGTGAGAAGAAGCCATTTTCATTTTGGAAAATATACAGAAGTGCACGACGAGCTGGTGCTTCTAAAGACATTGCTCAACAGATCGCTTCTACTATTCAACAAGAGGCTTTTCCGGGGATAAAAACTGCTGATATTTTTAAGCGAGTAAGAGAACTTTTGGCAAAAGAAGAAATCAAACCTGCTTTGAAATTTTCGCTCAAGCAGGCGATTAAAAAACTTGGTCCTACTGGTTTTCCTTTTGAGAAATATATAGGAGAGATACTTTCAAGAATGGGTTATAAAGTTAAGCTCAACCAGCAAATACCTGGCTATTGTTGCCGTTTTTATGAGATAGATTTTGTTGCTGAGAATGATAGGTGTATATATGTAGGAGAATGTAAATTCCGTCACCTTCAAGGAGGGAAAGTTCATTCCGATGTAGCTCTTTCAAATTACGCTCGTTTTCTTGATATTAAAAAAGGAAATTATTTTAGTAAACCAGCAAAAAAAGAAATTAAGAGTTTCTTGGTAACGAATGCAAAGTTTACTAGTAAAGCCATTGATTATTCCAGCTGTGTTGGTGTAAGATTGCTTGGATGGAATTACCCTAAAAATAAAGGTCTGGAATATCTGATAGAAACCTACCATCTTTATCCAATTACTATTCTTCCTTCTTGGAGGCAAGTTTTTGCAGAGGTTTTTGTAAGAAAAAAGATGATGCTTGCTGAAGACCTTTTGAGATTAGATGTAAGAAGATTTTCTAAGAAAACAGGACTTCCTTTAAATAAAATAAAAAAGTTGCAAGAAGAGGCTCAAATACTCTTTAGTTAAAAACAAAACCTTCTTTAAAGAAGGTTTTGTTTTTTTGATGAAATCTAGCTAATTATCGGCGGAACTTTCTATTTCTTCGTTTTGCCCAACATTCTCTGCAGTATATTGGTCTGTCAGGAGAAGGTTCAAAAGGAAGTTCGGTTATTTCTTTTCCGCATTCGCTACATTTCCAGCTCCCTTTAATCATTTGACGGGGAGCAAATGGTTTCTTTTCGAAGTTCATAATACTATATCTTTAAAAGAAAAAGCGACCTTTCGTCTTCTTAAGTCGCCTTTCTTATTTTGGTTTTTTTGTAACCTACTTTAAGATCTCGACTTAAAAAGATCGCAGTTATATCTGGATTTCTCCATTTTATAACTTTTAGTGATTATATATTAAG
>JAGGXC010000022.1 GCA_021163265.1 bacterium
AGTAACCTATATTAATTATATATGGAGAGAAAAGAATTCTCTCCCTTTTATTTTCTTATCTATTAAAGTGAAAGTGACATCAATAAATTTTTATGATATCTTATATAAAGATATGAAAATAAAAGAGCTGGAAAACAAAAAAATATTAATTCTGGGATTAGGAAGGGAAGGAATAGACACTCTTCTTTTTTTGAGAAAGATTTTTCCTCAAAAAATTATAGGAGTGGGAGATAAATTATCCAAAGAGAAACTCAAAAAAACCGCAAGAGAAGTTATTGAGCAAGATAAAAATATAATTCTTCACTTAGGAGATAGATACCTTGAAGCAATTAAAGATTATGAAGTGATTATAAAATCTCCGGGTATCTCTTTCTATTTGCCGGAATTGAAAAAAGCAAGAAAACAAAAAAAGATCGTTACCTCTCAAACAGAGCTTTTTTTTGATAACTCCCAAGGAAAAATCATAGGAGTTACAGGAACAAAAGGAAAAAGCACGACTACTTCGCTGATATACAAAATACTAAAAAAAGCAAAAAAACGAGTGTATCTCTTAGGAAATATCGGAAAACCTGCTTTATCTTTTTTGTTTCTGGATAAACAAGAAAATCTTTATGTATACGAGCTTTCAAGCCATCAGCTTATAGGTATTAAAAAAAGCCCTCATATTTCTATTCTTCTAAATATCTATCCAGAGCATTTAGATTATTATCCTTCTTTTAATGAATACATTAAAGCAAAAGCAAATATTACTAGATATCAAAGCAAGAATGATTATCTCATTTTCAATGGAAGAAACAGAATTGTAAAAGAAATTGCCGAAAAATCAAAAGCAAAAAGAATTGATATAAATAAAATCGATATTAAAAAAATTATCTCTCCAAAAGAAATACCCCTAAAAGGAAATTTTAATCTGCAAAATATAAAGGCTGCGGTAGCAGTAGCAAAAATTTTGGAGATCTCCCCACTAATCATAAAGAATGGAATTAAAGAATTCCAGCCATTACCTCATCGCTTAGAATTTGTTGGGAGATATAAAGGGATAATATTCATCAATGATGCCCTTTCAACCATTCCTGAAGCTACTATTGCTGCTATAGATACTCTCGGCAATGATATAGAAACGATTATCTTAGGAGGTTTTGATCGAGGAATAGATTTTTCTAAATTAGCAAAAAAGATTTTGAAAACTAATATTAAAACCTTAATTCTATTTCCTACTACTGGAAAAAAAATCTGGGAATTGATCAAAAAAGAAGCTACAGAAAAAGATCTAAAGCGTCTTCAAGCTTTTCCTGTAAACAATATGAAGAAAGCAGTGGAAATAGCGTATAAATACACTAAAAAAGGGAAAATATGTCTTCTTTCTTGTGCATCTCCAAGTTTTTCTCTCTTCAAAGATTATAAAGAAAAAGGGAATCTTTTCAAAAAATACGTAAAACAATTAGGGTTATGAAAGGAAAGCCTGACTATATTTTAATCTGGATAGTCTTATTTTTAATAATTCTAGGTATATTAATTTTATCTAGCGCTTCCTTTACTGTTTCTGCCGAGAAATTTGGAGATACTTTTTACTATCTAAACCATCAAATATTCTTTGGTCTTTTACCGGGAATAATATTTGGATGGATTGCATATAAAATTTCTTTAGAAAAATTAAAAAAATTTTCTGTATGGCTTCTCCTTCTAAATCTTGCTCTTATGGCACTAGTATTCGTGCCCAAAATTGGCGTCACTATAAAAGGAGCTACTAGATGGATATTAGTAGGACCATTTGTGTTTCAGCCATCAGAATTTCTTAAAATTACTTTCATTGTTTATTTAGCAAGCTGGCTTTCAAATAGAGCACAAGTTTTCAAAAAAACTCTTTTCAGAAAGAAACCTATTTCCGGCATCTCCCAATCTCCTAAATATATCAATAAAACATATATTGCCTTTTTGATTATAGTAGGAGTGATTGGACTTTTTTTGGTTCGCCAGCCCGATGTTAGCACCTTAGGAACAATCGCAATAGTAGCGTTAATAATGTATTTTCTTAGTGGAGCCCCTCTATGGCATGTAATCACAATGATTTTCCTAGGATTTAGCACTCTCCTTGTTTTGATTAAAATCGCTCCTTATAGGATGGCAAGATTTTTAACTTTTCTTAATCCCGAAATCAGTCCTCTTGGAATGGGATACCATATTCAGCAAGCTCTTATTGCTATAGGATCCGGAGGAATTAAAGGAGTAGGATTGGGTTTAAGCAGACAACGGTTTGGATTCTTGCCTGGCACACTATCTGACTCGGTTTTTGCTGTTTTTGCTGAAGAAACAGGGTTTATAGGTGCTTTTATACTGATTTCATTATTTTTGCTGTTTCTCATACGCGGATTTAAAATCTCAAAATCTGCCAATAATCTTTTTCTTCAACTAACGGCTTTGGGTATTACTTCCTGGATTGTCATTCAGGCTTTTATTAATATAGGAGCAATGATCAGTATTCTTCCATTAACCGGTATCCCTTTACCGTTTATTAGCTATGGCGGGTCAGCAATCGTAACTGAATTGATAGGAATAGGCCTCTTACTAAATATCTCAAAATATTCTAAAATATAAATAATACAAAAAGTAATCCATAAAATTATGAAAATAGTTTTTACAGGAGGAGGAACAGGCGGTCATATTTATCCAATTATTGCTGTTTCTCGCGAAGTAAAAAGGATTTGTTCTGAGGAAGGAATAAATATAAAATTCATTTATATTGGCCCGAAAGACGAATTAACTTCGCGTTTATTATCTCAAGAAGGAATTAAAATAAAACCTATAATAGCAGGTAAAATTAGACGTTATGGAGGAATTGTACCAATAATTCAAAATATTATAGATATATTCAAAATAATTATAGGAATAATTCAAGCCTTTAATTATATGTTTTTTTTAGCGCCTGATCTTATTTTTAGCAAAGGAGGTTACGGCGCTTTTCCCGTTATTCTATCAGCTAAAATTCTAAAAATTCCTGTAATTCTCCATGAATCCGACGCTATATCCGGAATAGCAAATAAACTAGCTTCGAAATTTGCTGTAGAGGTATTTGTCTCTTTTCCAGAAACAGAAAATATTGATGTTTCTAAAATGATTTTGGTGGGAAATCCTATCAGGAAAGAAATCCTTAGAGGATCAAAAGAAGATGCAAAAGAACTATTCGAGATTACTACTGCTAAACCAGTTTTACTTATTATGGGCGGCTCCCAAGGCGCTCAAAAAATTAATGATCTTATACTTGACGCTTTACCTCAATTAGCGGGAGAGTTTGAAATTATTCATCAAACAGGCATCAAAAACTTCGAACAAGTAAAAGCAGAGGCAAATGTAATGCTGAAAAAAGACTTCAGAAGATATTATCATATTTATCCTTTCTTAAGAGAGATAGAGTTAAAACACGCTTACGCCATTGCCGATATCGTCGTAGCAAGAGCTGGATCAGGAACTATTTTTGAAATAGCAGCTCTAGGAAAACCATCTATCTTAATACCATTACCTCATTCTGCTCAAAGCCATCAATTAAAGAATGCATATGAATATGCAAAGACTAAAGCTGCTATAGTAATTGAACAAGGAAATTTAACTCCAAGTTTCTTTATTGGTATCTTAAAAAATATTATTTCGAATCCCGAAAAAATCAAAAAAATGCAGGAGGCAGCAAAGGAATTCTCTAAACCAAGAGCAGCTGAGGTAATAGCTCATTATATCGTTGATTATTTTAAAGAATAACACATAACCTATTTTTAATGTCTCCGAGAATTCATTCAAAAATAGAAAATACTCAAGTAAGGGTACGGTTAGCGCCTTCTCCAACTGGTTTTCTGCATATAGGTACTGCGAGGGTTGCTCTTTTCAATTTTCTTTTTGCCAGAAAAAATAACGGAAAATTCATTTTAAGAATAGAGGACACGGATAAAGAAAGATCAAAAATTGAATACGAAAATGACATTCTAGAAAATTTAAAATGGTTAGGTATTGAATGGGATGAAGGACCTGTAATAGGAGAAAGATCAAAATATAAAGGAAATTATGGTCCATATAGACAAAGCGAAAGAAGTGAAATTTACAGGAGATATATCAAAAAACTTATAGAAGAGGATAAAGCCTATTATTGCTTTTGTACAAAAGAAGAATTAGAAGCTCAAAGGCAATATCTTATTTCAATCGGTCAACCACCACGCTATCTTGGCAAATGTAGAGGTTTAGATAAAAAAAAGGTAAGTCAATTTCTAAAAGAGGGAAGACCAGCAATAATTCGTTTCAAAACTCCAGCAAAAAAAATAGTTTTTGTAGATATTATAAGAGGAAAAATCGAATTCGACACTAGTTTAATCGGTGATTTCTCGATTGCTAAAGACGAAAATAGCCCTCTTTATAATTTAGCTGTAGTTATTGATGATTTTGAAATGAAAATTAGCCATGTTATTAGAGGAGAAGATCATATCTCCAACACTCCAAAACAAATTCTCCTTCAACAAGCATTAGGATTCCCGTCACCTCAATGGGCTCATTTACCTCTTATTTTAGGTCCAGACAGAAGTAAACTAAGCAAAAGACATGGGGCAGTATCGGTAAACCAATACAAAAAAGATGGATATCTACCTGAAGCTTTGATAAATATTATGGCTTTCTTGGGATGGAATCCGGGAACAGAACGAGAAATTTATTCAATGTCTTCACTCATTAAAGATTTTTCCCTTGAAAGATGTCAGAAAGGAGGAGCAATATTCAATATCAAAAGACTTAATTGGATCAATGGTTTCTATATCCGTCAATATCCCACCCAAAAACTAACAGAATTGTGTCTACCATATCTTGAGAAATCAGGATTGATTGAAGAAGTTAAGAACGAAAAATTAGAGGTAAAAAATCCTAATAAAAATACTCACCCAGAAGAATTAAGACTTTTCAAAGAAGAGAAAAGAAAATTCAGAATTAAAGATACAAATGAAATTATAGATATTGACTGGATAACTAAAATTATAGCCCTGTATCAAGAAAGACTCAAAAAACTTTCAGAAATCACAGAATTAGTAGATTTCTTCTTTGTTGATAAAATAAAGTTAGATAAAGATCTTTTGCGCTGGAAAGAAATGACCGACGAAGAAATTAAACAATCCCTTGATGCTATAGAAAAAGTGCTCTCAGGTATTGAACCTTCTCAATTCACAAAAGAGACAATAGAAAAAAGTATTCTTCCTGTAGCTGAAGAAATAGGGGATAGAGGAAAACTCCTTTGGCCATTTAGAGCAGCTTTAAGCGGAAAAAAAGCATCAGCTGGACCGTTTGAGATTGCGGCAGTTTTGGGAAAGAAAAAAACAATAAAAAGAATCAAAGAAGCAAAAGAAATTTTCAAATAAAAATATGCAAAAAGAATACAAAATTTTTAAAAACTTTATAGTAGGTTTGATAATTATTTCTTTTTTTCTGCCTTGCCTTTCTTTTGCTACTACCACAATAAAACAGCCCGAAAATATCCAAGAAGCTCAAAGTTTCTTCAGTAAAGCTATCCAGAAACTTACCAAAGAACTGCCATCTGCGATAAAAAAATTATTCCAAGAACAGATAATACCAATTTGGACAAAAATGTGGAACTGGACAAAAAATCTATGGGAAAACCGCCTAAGACCCTTTCTTTACAATTTATGGTATTCAAACCTCAAGGCAAAGATAAAAGGTTTTATTGAAAATACAAGAAATTTCTTCCAAGAAAAATTCCATTCAAAAATCAAACCAAAAGAGCAAGAAATTCAGCAAGAGTTTATAAAAGAAAAAAAGGAAATGGAGGAAGATGTGTCAAGAATTACTCATCCACTAAGAGACAGGATTAATAATTTTTTTGGAAATATAAAAAGCATACTTTCCAAAGCTCTAAAAATTATTAAATAGCTTGACAATTTTTAAAATTATGATATAATCTTAGAAGGAGGTGAAGAATTATAATATTAATTGAAGTACTAATCGGAGCAATATTGATAGAAATTGTAGGAATAGTGGCGCTAGGAATAAGCATATCAGCTTTATCAAATATAAAACAAAGAGGAGCCGGATATATATTTCTTTTAGTCTTAGCAGTGATAGACATAGCGATACTTACTCCTGGTATATTTTACGCAGTTGGAGAAGGACAAGGAAAAGCTACAGATATTCTGGAAATAGGAAAAGAATACAAAATCCTAACAATAGCAGGAATAGATAACCAAGCATATATAGTTCTTTCTAATCCTTCTGAAAACAAAGAAGTCGTTCTTTATACAACATCTTTTGATAAGTTAATAAACGTTTCGGCTGGAGACAAAGTTATCTATACCGCAAATCAAGAACTTGTAAAAATTTTGGAGGATATCTAAGAACCTAAACAATAAAATAAAAAGGAGAATAAAAATTCTCCTTTATTTTTTATTATCTTTTAACTATTATGACCCAAAAATAAACTCGTCTGACTCCTCCAAAGAAAATAATTCCTCAGTAATTCTCTCCACAGCAAGCCTTCTAAGAAGCTCTTTTTCTTTCTCTAACGCATGACGGTGTTTTTTGAGATAAATTAATCTTTCCATAAAAAAAGTAAATTCAGCGGTAAAAATACCAGCATAAAAAGACGCTAAAACAAGCTCTGTGTCTTTTAAATCTTTATCTTTCAAGAACAACAGTGTTTCGTGTTTTTGGGATCTTTGCGTCATAGCTTCTTCTACTAGGTCCAGAATATAAAGTTCTTTTTCCTTGCTCATTCCCAAAGCTTTCCCTACTGTAGGCTGATTAAAAACATCCCAAGCTCGTTCTAAATCTCTCTCAAACATTTTTTTAATCGCTACAATCCATTTTTTTCTTTCTTCTTCCATCTCTCTTTCCTTTTCTTCAGACAATTTCTCATCCATTCTTTCCTCACTCCTTTATAAAAGAGCAAATTTATAATTAAAATTTTACTATTACAAAAAAATTTGTCAACACAAATTGCTTGACAAATTAATATAAAAACTACATAATTCTTGTAGAATCTTGAAAAAAAGAGGTGATGAGGAAATATGCTAAAGGAAGATTTTAGCAAAAAAGATGTAAATGCATTTTTACCTAGAGAAGCACCTAAAAAACGCCTGAAAGCTACGATAACAAGAGATATAATTACTTTAGAACCTGTCATACGCGTCAGCTTTTTAAATCCTGTCAGAGAACGGAATTTCTATTTAAGAACAAAGAATATCACCGTTTGGGCACAGCGATTCTCAAATAGAGAACTAGGAGAAATCTATGCGGATTGCTTATTACAGATACATTCCATGCCTGATGATGATATTCCGCCTACATTTAAAAAAATAATGGAGGAACTGGAGAAAGTAGTCAAAAAACGACAGGTAAAACTTTCTATTCAAATATAAGGCATTTCAAGATGCCTTTTTTATTGTGCGACATTTATACGTTCAACAAAATATTGACATTTTCTTTCTATATGATATTTTTTAAGTATGATATCTCTGGAAGGAGAGAAGATAATAGTATGGATAGTCTGCCTAATAATAATCTATCTAGCAGGAACAGGAATAACCGCCTATATCACTAGAAAAAGTAAAGGCATTCTGAAAGCGTTTAGTTCTCGAAATTGGATAATCTTATGGCCGTTAACCTGGGGTTTCATTATTGTATGTCTGATAATAACACTTCTAATAGGAACCGTGGTGCTTTTACTGGGAGGACTTTTAGGAAATGAAAATCTATAAATATATTTTTATATATGAGGCTTCAATACAAACAGCCTCGTTTTTCTTAATATTGTGCGACATTTAATAAGTTCGTATTTTATTCTTTCAATGGGTGATATTTACGATGTATTCTTTCTGCATAACGATCAGATGCATGAACATACCTTGTTGTTGTGTCTAGTGATTCATGCCCGAGAAGAATTTGAATAGCTGCAGGATTTGCTCCGCTTTCCGCTAGATAAGTAGCAAATGCATGCCGAATTGAATGACAAGAGAGTGGAATATTAAGACCAAGAAGTTCTCTGTATTTTTTTACTTTCTCCTGCAAATAGTTAGGAGAAATTTTTTTTGATTCTTGCCGAGCATTTTTACCTCGATAAGGAACAAAAAGATAGGGAGATTTTGTCTCACCTCTAACTTCCAAATAGTTCTTAAGATGTTTTTGAGCGCGAGGTGTTAAATAAACGAACCTTTCCTTTTTTCCTTTACCTCTAATAAATATCCTTCCATGTTTATCAATTTGAGATCGTTTAAGATTTATTAATTCAGATATTCTCATTCCAGTAGAAAACAAGACTTCCAACATTGCTCGGTTGCGCAATTGAATTACCTTGTTTTTTTCAAACTTAGAAGGAGATTCTATTAACTTTACTATCTCCTCAAAATCAGATACACGAGGGTGTTTTCTCGGATTCTTTACCAACTTAACTACTTCGGGAGCCACAGGAGGATTATAATCCATATCTATCAAAAACTTCAAATAAGATCTAAGACTTGAGAGGATTCTATTTATAGAATAACTGCTGAGTTTCTTGTGAGTTAATTGATTCTTCGCAGTTTTTCTATCATTAGAAGATAAATAAGCTTTGTAATTCAGTATGGTTTTTTTATCAATTTCATCAAATTCCACACCCATCTCATTTAAAAAATTCTCAAAAATCTTTAAATCTCTTTCATAATTGTAAACAGTTTCTCCAGAATAATTATTGGTTTTAAGATTTAGTAAAAAATCATCAAAATAAGGAAGAAATATCTTCTTCATAAAGGTTTTACTTTAATATCTTTTAATAAAAAGATATAGCTCTTTCGTAAAATCTCGGGAGTAACGGAAAAAGGAAGACCGATTTTCTCTCCACACTTTTTAACAATCCTTTGAATAGAACGGGGTGTCAACCGATTTTCTGTACCTTTTCGAGAACGATAATGAATAAACATAGCTTTATTGTTGTCTTGGCGAGCCTTTAAATACCTTTCAACCCAAACTCGGCTCCTTTGAGAAAGTTTTCCAATATCTGTTCGATTTAGACCAACAAGTTTAGATATCTTAAATCCATTAAAAATTATAGTTTCCAAAATAGCTCTGTCTCTCAATCCTTTTTCTTGATTGACATCAGGCACACGCAGAATCTTTCTGATTTGCTCAAGATTAAGGAAAATGATATTTTTTGATTCTTCCTCAGATGGCTTTAAAAGCTTTATTTTATCAGGAACGATACATAATATATCTCTGGCTAAAAAATAGCTGAGAAGGCCTCTCAGGGCGATTAAATAGTAATTCTGAGTAGTCTTTTTAAGAGGTTGACCTTTCTCATTTTTATATTTAGCTAAAAATTTTTTATAATTAGAGATATCTTTGGGGGAGAGCTGATAAGGCTTTAAATTTTCTTTTTTACTTTTCTTGAGCCACAAAATAAATTTATTAAGATATCTCTTATAATTTTCTTGAGTATGAGACGAAAGACCTGTTTTTTTACAATAATCTATAAATTCAGAAACAAGGGTTACAATAGATTTTTGAGTTTTTATCATATTTTATCATAATTATTATGAGTGTAAGGGATATTATACTCAATTTCTATTATCAAGAATAGACTATTTAAAATGAGGTGTCAAGTGGAAAATTATTACTCCCCCAAAGTAGTAAAAGAAAAAAAGCGCCGAACATAAAAGACGCTTATTTATTATTTATATAAAAAATTTACCACCAGATCAGATCTTCTACTTCACTATGAGTAATCCCTGCAACTAAGATAACTATCAAAAAAAGAACAACAAACACAATAGTCCATATTATTACTGCAATTGGCCAGCAGATAATCAATTTCCATGAAATCAATCGTTCTTTGTTCTCTTCTTCACTCTCATCTTCTCCTAAATCTTTCTTAATATCTAGGTAGAATCTATCTACATGCTGGGCTAACAACGCAACGATAATTACCCCTATTAGATATACCAAAATACTTACTACCAACAAATTTAACCATTCTTGCATTTTTTTACCTCCCCTATTTAGATATGTTAATTTACCAAATAAAGAATTAACATACTATTTCAGATATGTCAATTCCCAAATTCATAATAAATGTCGCACAATATTATCGCGGATTAGTTATACAAGAATTGAAAGTAGCGACTTGAATATTATATTTAGAGATCATATCTTTGGTTTCATCAAACAACTCATTATACTGCTCTACCAAGCTATTATACTCTTTAACTTTCTTTCGATAAAGGCTTCTATTTCTAAATTTAAGAGAAGCCATTTCTTTCTGAAGATTCTCTAATTCTGTCCTTAGCTGATCTAACTCTCTCTTATTAGTATCTATTTTTATCTTTAATTGACTGTCAGGTTGAGGACAAGCAGATAAAGGTAAACCAAAATGCTGAACAGCAATCCATACCTCTTTTCCCTCAAACATTCCTTTTCCTACTGCTACTCCTATTTCTTGATAACGCGTGTTCAAAATATTCTTTCGATGATCTGGACTATTCATCCAAGCTTCTACTAAATCTTGATCTCCGTCAAAATTACCGAGAGCAAGGTTCTCACCTACCACAATAAACTCGTAGCCGCTTTGCTCAACCAACTCCCCTACTCCAATACCAGAAGAAGAATAATGAGCGAAATATTGATTTTGAAACATATCCTGCAATTTCATTTCTGCAGAAGAATCAAGTAAAGGATTCTCTTTTAAAGGTGAAAGACTATGATTTTTTCTCTCAATATTGGTCCATTCAATTACCCCTTCTTTCGTAAGATCCTTTCCAGCTGATGTGTCTTCTACACGAAGTGGTGGTGGAGCTTGAATTTCTATTTTAGGTTTCTTAATTACAAGTATTCCTGTTTCTTCTTTAATTTGGAGAGGAAAATCAAAAAATAAATTTACTATACCTTCTTGCTGCAAAAATAGAAAAATACTCAAAAAAAGAATTAGAAGCAAAAAAAACAATAAACCTTGTGATTTTCTTGGCGCATTGTCCATATATTATATTTTATCAAAAAATAGGCATCCTGTAATGCCTATATATTTTTTTTTAAAAAAAAAGTTACTAGAGAATAGCTAGGAAGGAAAAGGAGGAAGAAGGTATGGTATCCTGAGAAAGTCAAATTTGTTCCTAAAAAATCCTTCCCAGCTTTTTTATATTAACAAAATCTTTATTTGTGATCAATAATCTATTATACTTAATTAATAATAGAATAAACAATAAATTATGATTGAGAAAATTAGAAATTTTTATATTTTTTTAGAGAAATCTCTCAATAAGAGTTTCGAATACAAATTGAAAGAAAAGGAAATCGGAAATATAATCATTGCAGGAATGGGAGGATCTGCTATTCCTGGTCAAGTAATAAAAGATGCTCTTTCTCTTAAAATCCCTTTAGAAATATCACGTGGATATCATCTTCCTTCGTGGGTAGACAAAAGAACTTTAGTAATATGTATCAGTTATTCTGGAAACACTAAGGAAACTATTAATCAGTTTAATGAATCACTAAAAAGAAAATCTAACATCATTGTAATTACTTCTAATGGCAAATTAGAAAAAAAAGCAAAACAACTAAAATTACCGCTTCTCACACTCCCTAAAGGTTTTCTGCCTCGCGAAAGTTTTCCTTTTTTAATTGCCACCTTAATTAAAATATTTAAAAAACTAAAGATCACGAAAGAGAAACCATTGATTTCCTTTTCTTCTTTATCTTCTAAAAATATTAGAACTATAGAAAAAGAGGCTAAGAAAGTAGCTAAATCAATAAAAAAGACTTTTCCTATTATATGTAGCGAATATCCATCGGTAAGTTTTAGATGGGAAAGTCAATTAAGTGAAAATGCAAAACATCTCTCAGAAAGTAAAACTTTTCCTGAGTTAGCACACAATGAGATAGAAAGCTGGAGAGAAATCAATAAAAATCACTCATTAATATTCTTGGAAGATGAAAAAAACAACAAAGAGATTACTAAGCTAATAAAAAGAATCAAAAAAATAATAAAAAACAACACTCACTTGATAGAAATTAAAGCAAAAGGAAAAACGAGGTTAGAAAGAATCCTATATTTAATTGTGTTCGGTGATTTTGTTTCTTATTTTCTGGCAAAAGAAAAAGAAATATCTCCTGAGGTTACCGATTTTATAAAAGCTTTAAAGAAAACAAAAAGCAAATAATTAATGTTTCTTAAGCAATTGAATAAAAACCTCATTGGGAATATTTACTTTTCCTCTTGCAGCAAGCTTTTTCTTTCCTTTCTTTTGCTTCTGGAGAAGTTTCTTCTTTCTGGTATAATCACCGCCATATAAAGGCGCGATTACGTCTTTTCTTAGCGCGGGTATTGTTTCTCGTGCTATAATTCTATTTTTGCTCGGTTTATTACTTTTTTGTGTATCAAAAATATCTTTGGTTGCTATTTGAATAGGAACAGCAAAATTCTGTCTTGGGAGTAACTCCTTCAAGGCCAATGCCAATTTTCTTGCTTCTTTTGCAGCATATTCTCTAGGAACAATCTTTTCAAGATTAGGAACAATATGGCCCGCAACAAAAACTTCTAATTTAACCAAATCTGCTTTTCTTGGCTCAATAGGGGCATATATCATTGAAGCATATCCAGAACTAACGCTTTTTAATCTATCATAAAAATTAGTTAAAATATCAGCTAAAGCAACGTTATATTCTACAATTAACCGTTCACTACTCAAATAATGTGTATCTTTATACTCCCCTCTTAATTGTTTAAGAAGTTCCATTATTTTACTAAGATATTTTTGAGGAGTAATGATCTTTAAGTTTACCCATGGTTCTTTTACTATTTTCTCTTCTTTGATTATTTTATAATTTACTTGAGGGGTAGTTACAATAATCTCCAAAGAATATTCTCTTCTTAACCTTTCTACCGTTACTTCTAAATGAAGCATTCCTAAAAATCCGCACCTAAATCCTCTACCTAACGCAGGAAGAGATTCCTCTTCAAAAAAAAGAGCAGCATCGTTGAGTTTTAATTTACTTATTGCATCTTTTAAAGTAACGAAATCAGCCTCTTTATATGGATATATGCTTGCAAAAATCATTGGTTGAGGTTTTTCCCATCCTACACTCTTCAGATACTTCTCTAAATTCTTTTCCCCTGTAGCAATATAGCCAATCTCTCCCGCCTTAAGCTCGTTAGCTGGAACCATCTGAGGTTTGAAAAAACCTATTTCTTTTTTTTCTTTTTTTAATATCCCGTCTATAACCCTTACATAAGCAATAATTCCTTTAAAAGGATCATACAAAGAATCAAATACAATAGTCTTAAGTGAAGCCAAAGGATCACCTTTTGGATAAGGAATCTCCTTTATGATCGCCTCTAGAAGCTTTTCAACATTTTCTCCGGTCTTAGCAGAAATTTTTATTATTTTTTCTTTCTTTATCCCCAAAAGCTGGACTAACTCTTTCTCTACTTCTTCTATACGAGCATTTGGTAAATCAATCTTATTAATTGCTGGAACAATAACTAAATTTTGTTCTTTGGCAAGATAAAGATTAGTAAGAGTTTGAGCTTGTACTCCTTGGGTAGCATCAACAAGCAAAATAACACCTTCGACCGCTTTAAGAGATCTTTTGACTTCAGAGTAAAAATCTATATGACCCGGCGTGTCTATTAAATTCAATACATATCCTTTATATTCCATCCTTACCGGCTGAAGTTTTATCGTAATCCCTTTTTCTCTTTCAAGATCCATCTGATCAAGCAGTTGAGACCTCATCTTTTCTTTTGGAACAGTTCCTGTAATCTCTAAAAATCTATCAGCCAAAGTTGATTTCCCATGATCAATATGGCTTATAATAGCAAAGTTACGAATATTCTCCGTAGACATAAACTGATTTTAAAAAATCCAGGGGATTCCTGGAAAATATTGATACTACAACAAATAACCTCAAACAATCAACAATAATTATATCCCCAAATCAAGATAATCTGATCCTACATTTCGCACATTAACCTGTACTCTTAAACCAGAAGATATCTTAGCTACTTCATATATCTTTGTACATAAAGTAGGACTAAATCCTGGTTTAAGGATAGCTCCACAATCACTATCCGGAGAAACCCATGGTAGAGCTTCGGGATAAGGGGCGAACTCTCGTCCTTCTTTATCAAAAATATTTTTCATATCCCACCCTCCTTTTATATCTTTTGTTCCTATATTTTGAACTTCTATAGTTACTTCAATAAATTTCTCTGTGGTTATTAAATCGGATGGCCGCCAAGAATAAGCATCCACAGCAGATAATTTATTTCCTCTATCTTTTACTTCTTTTATCCTAAATTTCACATCTCCTATTTTCACTTCATACACTGGTTCTTCTATTATTGAAGGAGGAGATTCCTCAGGAGGAGAAGGATTAATATTTAACTCAGGAAGCATCGATTTTATAAGAAAAAACGAAATAGCTAATAATGCTACAATAATTATCCCAAGTATGATCTGTTCTCTAGAGAATTCCTCTGGCATAAAATTTACTGTTTAATTAATTTTAAAACAGAAGTTATCTATAAATAAAATTTATCTCCCAAATCTTCTTTGACGATTCGCGTATTCTTTTAAAGCCTTATCAAAATCTTTTTCTCCAAAATCTGGCCAATATTTTTCGGAGAAATAAAGTTCAGCGTAAGCTGATTGCCACAATAAAAAGTTGGAAAACCTTTTCTCGCCGCTTGTGCGAATGACTAAATCCGGAGCCGGTAAACCAGAAGTTGAGAGATATTTTTCAAAAAGCCTTTCAGTAATTTGAGACGGCGAAACTTTCTTCTTTATTATTTCTTTCACTGCATTCAAAATATCCCATCGACCACTATAACTAACAGCAAGATTAAGAAAGTATTCTTTATTATTTTTTGTAAGTTCTTCTACTTTCCTAATTACTTCTTGAAGACTTTTTGGCAGTCTTTCTTTCTGACCAATAACTCTTACTCTTACTTTTTTTGTTAAAATTGAATTACCTTTTCCATTACTAAAGTATTTTTTCATCTCTTCGCGAAAACCATGTTCCAATAATTCTAATAAATACTTTACTTCTTTCTTAGGTCTGTTCCAATTCTCTGTGGAAAATCCAAAAGCTGTAAGAACTTTAATTCCTCTTTTCTGACACCAACGACAAAACCTCTTGATATTTTCAAATCCAGCTAAATGGCCTTGGATAGTAGGTAAACCTCTTTCCCTTGCCCACCGTCGATTACCATCTGGGAGTAATATGACATGAACAGGCATTATATTCTTTTTACTTGATGTTTTTTTCTTGTTTTTCATAATTATATTTTATTTCTAATGGCGGTTTCTTTTCTGAAAATTTCGCAACAAGATAGCCAAATCCAAAAGAAGCCAACGAAACAAGCAAAATAACTATTAATAGTATTATATCACTTTTAAAATTTTTGACAATTCTTTTTAGATTTGCTAACATATTGGTATATGTCAAAGACTAAATCAGCAGGAACAACAAAATTAGGAAGAGACTCAAAGCCTAAATATTTAGGAGTTAAAGTCTTTGATGGTCAAACTGTAAAACCAGGAATGGTTATTGTAAAACAGCGTGGAACAAAGTTTATTGCAGGAAAAAATGTAGGGCGCGGAGGAGACGATACTCTTTACGCTTTAAAATCGGGAGTAGTCAAATTCGTCACAAAACGAAAGAAAAGATTTGATCGAACATTAAAAAAAGTTAAGGTAGTAAATGTAGAAACTCAGAGATAACACGGAAAGATCCGTTTGGATTTTTAAATATTGCTTCAGAAAGAAGGAATGTTTTTTTTTATTCTTAAAAAACACCTATGATCTTTTTTTTATTCCTGCTCTTATAAATTCTCTAAATAAAGGATGGGGACGAAGAGGGCGAGATTTGTATTCTGGATGGAATTGAGTAGCAACGAAAAAGGGATGGTCTTTATGTTCTATTATTTCTACCAAATTCCTTTCGGGATTTACTCCGGCAACAACTAATCCTTTTTTCTCTAAAATTTCCCTAAAATCATCATTTAATTCATATCTATGCCGATGACGTTCTAAAACAAGTTCTTTTTTGTAAGCTTTAAAAGAAGTCGTGCCACGTTTTATTTTACATAAATAATCACCTAATCTCATCGTCGCTCCATATCTTTTTTCACGCAAAAGAACCTTTTGATCAGGCATAATATCTATAACTTTGTTCTTTTTGTTGGGAAAGAATTCACCTGAGGTAGCTCCCTTAATCCCCACAACATGGCGTGCAAATTCTATAACCGCCAATTGCATACCAAAGCACAATCCGAGATAAGGAATCTTTTCAGTTCTACAAAATTCAATGGCTTTAATTTTGCCTTCAGCTCCTCTGTAACCAAATCCTCCGGGAACAATGACTCCATTAAATTCTCTTAATTCTCTAACCGCTCTTGGATTCTTCTCGTATACTTCCGCAGATAACCACTGAATTTCTGGCTTTCTTTTAAAATACCAGGAAGCATGCTTAATCGCTTCTATAACTGATATATATGAATCCATCAAAGTAAATTCTCCCGTTTCAAAATATTTTCCAACCATAGCAATTTTTACTGGTTCTTTGACAGATTTGATGGTTTTAACCAATCTTTCCCATTTTTTCAAAACACTTCTTGAAGATTTTTTCGAGGGTAGACCAAACTTATGAAGAATACGATCGCCTAACCTTTCTCTTGCAAAATTCACAGGAATCTCGTATATAGACTCAACATCGGGAGAAGAAATTACATCTTTTTGATCTACATTACAGAATACAGAAATCTTTTTCTTCCGAGGATAATCAAGAGGAAACTTACTTCGCGCTATAATAATAGAAGGCTGGATGCCTGCCATATTAAGCCATTTTACAGCTTGTTGAGTCGGTTTTGTTTTCATCTCACCAATAGTCTCTGGCACCGGCAAGTAAGAGATTAAGATAAAAAGTACATTTTGGGGATGATGCAACTTCATCATTCTCGCTGCTTCAAGAAACAACATATTTTGGTACTCTCCAACTGTTCCACCAATTTCAATCAAAACAAAATCGGCTTTCGTAATACGTGCCGCTTTTTTAATCCTATAAATTGCTTCATTGGGAATATCAGGCACAACTTCAACACATCTTCCTCCGTACTCTAAATTTCTTTCCCTATTAATTACTGCCTGATATACCCGGCCAGTGGTAATATAATTATTCGTAGTAAGTTCCTCATCTAGAAATCTTTCGTAATTTCCTATATCCTGATCACATTCTACTCCGTCTTTAGTTACAAAAATCTCACCATGCTCTATGGGATTCATTGTTCCAGCATCGACATTCACATAAGGATCGACTTTAATTGCTGTTACCTTGTATCCCTTGGATTGCAATATTTTTCCGATAGACGCTGTAGCAATTCCTTTGCCGATGCCAGACATTACTCCTCCAATGACAAAAATATATCTTGTCATAATCAAGCAAACAAAGAATTATTTTTCAGGAACTATTACAAGTTTTATTTCTGCTTCTAAATTGTGTTTGAAGGTTATCTTAATTGGAAATTCGCCTGTTTCTTTTATAGGCTCTTCTATCACAATTTGTTTTTTGCTAATATCAAATCCTAGTTCTTTTAGCTTCTCAGCAACTTTCTGAGGAGTAATTGACTCATACAATTGATTATTCTCCCCTACTTTAACTTCCACGACTACTTCCTGACCATCAATCTTGGCTGCCTCTTCTTGAACTTTCTTTAACTCTTCTTCTGCCTTCTTTTCTTCGATTTCCTTCTGTTTCTCAAGCCAAGCTAAATTCTTTTTTGTAGCTACTTTTGCCAATCCTTTAGGAATAAGGAAATTGCGGGCGTAGCCATCTTTTACTTCTTTTATTTCATATTTCTCTCCTAATTTTTCAATATCTTTGAGAAGAATAACCTTCATAACTTTTAAATTATAAATTATTTTATTATAACAAACGAATCTTAATAAATCAATTAGTAAGATTTTCAAGAACTTCTATTGCTTTGTCAAGCTGAGGATCTTTGTCGTTTTGACGATCCTCTTTTGTCATTTTTACCTCTATATCAGGATCAAGACCAACCCCAGAAATTGACTCTTTTTTGGGAGTAAGCCACTTGGCCACAGTAATCTTCAAGCTAGAGCCATCACTAAGCTTTACAGTTTCTTGAACAGATCCTTTTCCAAAAGACTTTTCTCCTATTAAGAGTACTCCCCGATTATCTCGCAAAGCAGCGGCTAATATTTCTGCGCCGGAAGCTGTTCCTTTATTAATTAAAACTACTACAGGATAATCAGAAAATATACCAGGACCTTTTGATCTATATTCTTCTGACGGTTGTTTCCCCCCAAAATCTTCAATAGCTACAAGTTCTCCTTCTCTAAGGAATATTCCAGCAATAAGACGCGCAACCTCTAAATATCCTCCGGGATTATTTCTTAAATCTAAAATTATCTTCTTGGCAGGACTTTTTAAAATTTCTTTTGCTACATTATTAAAATCGTAACTTGCTGGTTGATTAAAATTGTTAAGTTTAATATAAGCTATATCACCTTCTTTTATTTCCCATTCTACAGAAGGGATTTTTATTGTACTTCTGGTAATAATAAAATCGCGAGGTTCTTCCCATCCTTCTCGCAAAATTGTTAAAGTCACTTGTGTTCCCTCAGGTCCTCTTATCAACTTAACAGCTTCATCAAGAGAAATATGTAAAGAAGGCTTACCATCAATCTTCACTATCTTATCTCCTGCCAATATGCCTGCTTTTTCTGCTGGTGTTCCTTTTAAAGGAGTAATCACTTGTAATTCTCCTTTTACTATACCTATTTCCATTCCTACACCCTGAAACCTTCCAGAAAGATCTTCAGAAAATATTTCTGAATCTCGTGGTTCAAAAAATACTGTAAATGGATCATCCAAACTCTCTAACATTCCAGAAATTGCTCCATAGGTCATCTTTTTTGTATCTAATTTTTGAGGATCAACAAATTTCTCATGAACCTTCTCCCATGCTTCCCAAAACAAAGAAAAATCTACATTTTCTGGAGGACAAATTTTACAATGGATAGAAGACCTTCCCAGTAAAAACCCACTTCCGAAACTCGCGATCACAAACAAGACTACTATAATAAAAAGAAAAATTTTGTATTTTTTCATATTAGTTTTATATAACAGATTTTTAAAAGATAGTCCATAGACAAAAATAAAAGTGCCTCCGGGAGGACTCGAACCTCCAACCATCGGCTTAAAAGGCCGCTACTCTACCAGTTGAGTTACGGAGGCAATTATTCTTTATTTATAACATAAAAATAAACTAAGATCAATCTTTTTTCCAGAGTTTTTTAAATTTCTGAATTGAAAGAGCGCTTTTTTTGTCAAAATTTCCTATTCTTGTTCTCTCTAAATCATAAACGTAAGCGCCGGTACCTAGTTTTTCTCCTATATCGCGAGCTAAAGACCTAATATAAGTACCAGGACCACAAATTATTCTTAGTACCACGTATGGCCAAGAATATTTTATCAAATCAATTCTTTTTATATAAACTTTTTGAGAAGATAATTGAACTTGCTTTCCTGCTCGTGCTATCTGATAAGCACGAATACCTGAAACTTTCTTTGCCGAGAACTGGGGAGGTTTTTGATAAATATATCCTATGAAAAGTTTAAGCGTCTCAAGAATATCCTTTCGGGATGGAATTTTCTTTACTTGTACTTTCTCCTTCTTACCTTCTCTATCATCGGTAGTGCTCCTCCAACCTAATTTTATCTTAGCTATATACTCTTTTTCTTCGGAAACAAATAAAGACAAATTTTTGGTAGCTGTTCTTCCAACACCAATCACAAGAATGCCTTTTGCCAAAGGATCAAGAGTTCCCGCATGGCCTACTTTTTTCTCGCCGGTAATCCGACGAATTTCTCTTACTACTTCAAAAGAAGTTTTTCCTTTTTCTTTATAAACAGGAAATATTCCATACCTTAGATTCTGCTGTTGCATAACCAGTTAAATGTGTGATAAAATATAACAATGAATCTGTTTAAGTTGAATCTTCTCTCGTTGATTCTTCTAGGAATAATCCTGGGTGTTTATCTCTGGTATACTTTTGCTATTATTTACCACCTAGTAAGATTTGGGGTCGGAACAAAACCAAAAAAAACTGCCTTAATTTTCTTTGTAGGGTCTTTTATTCTTTTCGCTCTTGCAATTATTGCCTTTCTTAAAATTAACTGGACAAATATTTTCGGAATCTAGATGATGTCTATTTTTAGTTTCTCAAAAAACAGTTTCGAAGGTCAGCTGCCTGATGAGAAAACATTACTGGTAGTCCGAAAACACTGGATTTTTATTTTTATACCATTAGTCTTTATACTTTTACTAATGTCTGGAATAATTGCATCAGGAATAGTGTTAAGTTCCTTCTCTTGGTGGAAGAGCTTATCTTCTCTCTATATATTTTTAAGCCTCATTCTTTTTCTCATCTTATGGAACCTTCTTTTTTATGGAATTATGATTTACTCACTCAATACCGTGATTATTACAAACAAAAGAATAATAGAAAACCAACAACTCGGTCTCTTTAAACATGTAATTAAAGAAATTGAATTAAAAAACATCCAAGATATCTCAATAGAAATTCTGGGAGTTTTTGCTCAATTTCTAAATTACGGGAATATAGAAATACAAAGCGCCGGTGCAATAGCCAAGTTTAACTTTACCCGACTTCCTAATCCTCAAAAAATCAAAAATATTATCGTGAAAGCAAGACAAGCAATTCTCTAAAATTATATTCCTTCTTTTCTAAGCTTCTCTAAAAGCTCTTTTTGTTTCTTTGTTAACCCACGAGGAACTTTAATGGTGATCTTCACATAAAGATTTCCTCGTCCTATTCCTCCAAAATGTGGAATTCCCTTTCTTGAAATTCTAAACACCTTTCCTGATTGAGTTCCACTAGGAATATTTAAAAGAATCTTCTTGCCATCAAGAAGAGGAACCTCTACCTCTCCTCCTAATACAGCTAAAGAAAACGGAATCTCGATATCAACATAAAGATCGTCTCCTTTTCTTTCGAATATAGGATGTTTTCTTACTAAAATACGAATATAAAGATCACCAGGCTCTCCTCCTTTTTTTCCTGCATCACCTTTTCCTTTTATCTTCAATACCTGGTTGGAATCAACACCTTTAGGAATAACTATAGAAATTTTTTCCTCTCCTATGATTCTCCCATTGCCTTTACATACATTACAAGGTTTTTCAGGACGAGAACCTTCTCCTCCACATTCTGGACAAACTATATAACGAGTAACCGTTCCAAAGAAGGTTCTTTTGATCTCCTGAACTTGTCCGGTACCTCGACAAGAAAAACACTCTTTTATTTTTGTCCCTGGTTCTCCACCGCTGCCGTGACAACGTGGACAAACAATATATTTTCTCAGAAGAATCTCTTTCTTTTGATCACTTAAAGTATCTTCTAATGATATCTCTAAATCCACCTGAATATCCTTTCCGCGACGCAAATCCTTTTTTCTTGCAGAAAATCCCCCTCCAAAAAACTCTTCAAAAACATCACCTAAGTCGCTAAATTCAAAATCAAAACCTGGTGTTTCTTTCTGCCATCTAGAAAAGTCAAAGTTAAAATCAAATCCGTCACTAGCTTTCCCAAAACCACCTCCTCCCTCAAAAACTCTTCCAAATCTATCATATTGAGCTCTTTTTTCTTTATCAGAAAGAACCTGATAAGCTTCGTTTATTTCTTTAAATTTTTTTTCGTCTCCTCCTTTATCAGGATGATATTTATGAGCTAAACGACGGTAAGCTTTCTTAATTTCCTCTTGTGAGGCATTCCGCGAGACACCTAAAATTTTGTAATAGTCTTTCATATTTTAATAATATGTGTTATCTTTATTTTTCCTTATACTCCCCTTCTTGAGCATCATCTTGACCCGAATCTTCTTTATCTCCTTTATCTGATTGACCTGTACTTTTCTCCTGGGCTTTTTTATAAAGCTCTGTTCCTACTTTCTGAAGCGTTTGAGAAAGGTCCGAAGTCTTCTGTTTTATTTCTTCTTTATCATCTCCTTCTTTTACCTTCTTAAGCTCGGTAATTTTCTCTTCGATTTCTTTTTTCAAATCATCCGAGATTTTATCAGCATTATCTCTCAAAGTCTTCTCACTTGCATAAATTAAGCTATCGGCTTTATTCTTAAGTTCAATTAATTCTTGTTTCTTTCTATCCTCTTCGGCATGTAACTCTGCTTCCTTTTTCATTCTTTCAATCTCTTCCTCAGAAACTCCACAAGAACCTTCTATCCTAATAGACTGCTCTTTTCCAGTAGCTTTATCTTTTGCTGAAACCTTCAAAATTCCGTTGGCATCAATATCGAAAGTTACCTCAATTTGAGGAACGCCTCGAGGAGCAGGAGGAATCCCATCTAAAATAAACCTTCCGAGAGTCTTATTATCAGCAGCCATTGGACGCTCTCCTTGAAGAACATGAATTTCAACAGATGTTTGATTATCAGCAGCTGTAGAAAAAATCTGAGTTTTTGAAGTAGGTATGGTAGTATTCTTGGGAATCAAAATAGTGTTCACCCCTCCCAGAGTTTCAATTCCCAAAGAAAGAGGAGTAACGTCTAAAAGCAAAACATCCTTTACCTCTCCTTGAAGAATTCCTCCTTCTATCGCAGCTCCAATAGCTACTACCTCATCGGGATTAATCTCCTGACAAGGATCCTTTCCAAATAATTTCTTAATCTCTTCTTTAATTTTAGGAGTTCTTGTCTGACCTCCTACCAATACCACTTCTTCAATATCTTTTGGCTCTAATTTAGCTTCTTTTAATGTTTGCTTCACTAATTCAATAGATCTATCAATATATTCTTTGACTAGATTCTCAAACTGGGCACGAGTCAATTTATAATATAAGTGTTTAGGTCCGGAAGCATCAGATGTAATGAAAGGCAAGTTAATCTCGGTTTCTAAAGTAGTTGAGAGCTCGATTTTTGCCTTTTCTGCAGCTTCCTTAAGACGCTGAAGTGCTAAATTATCTTTAGATAAATCAACCCCTTGATCTTTTTTAAATTGTTCTACTAACCAATCCATTATTTTCTGATCGAAATCATCTCCTCCCAAATGAGTATCTCCTCCCGTAGCTTTTACTTCTACCGTATCTTCCCCCACATCCAAGATAGAGATATCAAACGTCCCACCTCCAAAATCATAAACCACAATTTGTTGATTTTTCTTCTTAGTTAATCCATAAGCCAAAGCAGCTGCAGTTGGCTCGTTTATAACTCTACGAACTTTAAAACCAGCAATCTCTCCTGCTACTTTTGTTGCTTTCCGTTGTGAGTCATCAAAATAAGCAGGGCACGTAATAATTGCTTCCTCAATCTTCTCTCCTAATTTTTCTTCTGCGTCCCGCTTCAACTTCTGCAAAATCATTGCAGAAATTTCAACAGGCTTATACCACTTTTCTCCCATCTTTACTTCAACCCCTCCATCTGAAGATTCTCTGATTTCATAAGGTAGAAGCTTCTTATCCCTCTGAACTTCTGGATCGTTATATCTTCTTCCTATTAATCGCTTTATAGAAAAAATAGTATTCTTGGGATTAGTAATTTGTTGACGTCTGGCTGTAACTCCAACTAATATCTCTCCACTTTTGGATAAAGCCACAACTGAAGGAGTAGTTCTGGCTCCTTCTTTATTCTCAATAATCCGAGGTTCTCCTCCTTCAACTACAGCCATTGCCGAAAAAGTTGTACCTAAATCAATTCCTAATATTTTCCCCATAGTTTTTATTAGAAGTTAATTTTAATAATTAATAATGTTAACTTTAATAATTAATATAATTAATTAGAGAACAAATCCTGCCGCCTATATCTCTAGTAGATATAGTCGGCAGAACCCACTCTCTATTACTTCTTAATTTTAACTTTGATCTTCTTAGTTTCTTTCTTTTCAGATTTCTTAAGTTTCGGAATAGTAACAGTAAGAATACCATCAGAATACTCAGCTTCTGCTTTTTCATCCATCACTTCCACCGGTAAAGGAACTGATCTCTGGAAGTAACCTCTAGAAATTTCCTTACGGTAATAGCCTTTTTTCTTCTCTTCTTTTTTTGTTTCTGTTTGAGCTTCTACTTTTAAAATATTATCTTTTACTTCTACTTCTATATTTTTTGGATCAACACCAGGCAATTCAACCTCGGCTACAACATTATCCCCTTTCTCATATATATCCATTTTAGGAGTTTTTACCGCCGGCCATTGCTCTTCTTCGAACCATTTCTCAATTTCCCAGAAAGGATGACGATATGGAATCAGAGACATATTATTTTAAGTTTTTATTTAATATTATTATATTCAAAAATGCCGACCTTTGTTGTTATTTTGAAACTTTAACTTTTGCAGGACGTAAGAGTTTATCTTCTAAGATATAACCTTTCTGAATTTCCTCAACCACTATACCGGGTTCTTTATCTTTTGTTTCTATCTCCTCCACTACCTCATGAAAATTAGGGTCAAATTTCTTTCCTACTGCTTCTACTTTTCTTACTCCTTGACTCTTCAAAAAATCCCATAACTGAATTTTAATCTGAAATATTCCTTTAAAATACTGATCTTCCTTTAGTTTTTCTGGTATTTCTTCTTCTGCTTTTTCAAAATTATCTAACACAGGAAGTATCTTTAAAATAAATTCCTCGTTCGCGTATTTTATAATACTCTTCATTCTTTCGGATTCTTCTTTTTTATAGTTAAGAAAATTAGCTCTTTCTCTTTGCCATCCTCTCAAGAATTCTTCCTTTTCTTTAAGACATATCTCAAGATCCTTCTTGATCTGTTCAATATCAGATTTTTGCTCTTTTTGCTCTTTTTGTTCTTTTTGTTCTTCTTTCATTTTTTTTGCACTTATCCTTGATATAAGAAGTGAGTTAAAAAGTTTATAAGGGATATATTCCTATTATAATTCATTCTTTTTGGTCCTAAAATAGCTAATATTCCTCTACAACCCAATTCGGGACAGATAAATCCGGCAGTAATAATACTAAATTCATTACTTCTGCTTAACGGATTTTCTCTACCAATATACACTCTAGTTTCTTGATAATTCTCTGGCAAAATATCTTTTATGTGTTTTTCGAATTCTTCTATCATTCTGATAAAATCAGAAGTGGTTTCCATTTCTTGAAATTCTGGCTTAGATAAAACATCCTTCCATCCTTCTTTCCAAAAAATATCTTCTTCTAATAAATAACTCATTCCTAAATTAGTGGAGTTTTCGGCAATAACCCGGCTAGCCGCCTGAACCAATTTAATAGAATTTTTCATCTCTTCCCTAACTTCTTCTATAATCTTTTTCTTTTTTTCTTCTACAAAATCTCTATATCCTTTCTTAAGTAGCTTATCCACAAAAAAGCGATAACCCTTATCAGTAGGAATTCGTCCTGCTGAAGTATGAGGTTGATAAAGATAACCTTGATCAGCTAATCTCTGCATCTCTATCCTCATCGTGGCAGGTGAAATGCCAAAGTCATATTTCTCACAAAGAAATTTAGAGCTCACAGGCGAAGCAGAACGAATATGTTCTTTTACTATTCTCTCCAATATTTTTTCTTGTCGCTGAGTCAGAGTCATCATCTTTTATTTTAAAAATTATCACTCTATTGTCAAGAGTGCTAATTTTATAGATATAAAATAAAAGTCCTATAAGAGGACTATAAAAAAAAGAAAGAAAAAGGAGGAAGAACTATAGAAGAAGAACGCTCTGTTGAACAAGCTGATGTTGAAGAGAGTTTGAGCGCGGAAAGGAAATAAGAGAACTTGGATCTCTGCACCAATCTCCCGTTCTGAATATCTCGTTACACTGAAATTCTCCTCTTTTCTCTACATAATCGCAATAAAGACATTTGTTTATTCTACATCTTCGTTCACAACCATTACACTGTATCACTGAAAACTTATGTAAGCATCGTTTCATCCTTTTTTTTCTCTCTTCTCTATCTTTCTGTTTTTTCTTTCTCTCGTGTAAAGTTTTCTCTATCATCTGAAATAACGACACATTCTCCTCAAACAGAAATTCTTCCTGGTTTTGAAGTGCATCTAATAGTTCCTGTTCTTTAGCAAAGATCTCAAATGACTCTAGATCTGTAAAACCAAGATATCTTAAAGCTCTCATCCACCTCTTTTTAATTTGTGGCGAAGAATTTCTATATTGATTAACTATTACTCGTGAATATCTGCCCAAACTAGCCCCTTCCACAGTGTTTCGTCTCTCTATTTCTTTAAGATGAACTTCGATCATCCACTTAGGTAACCATATCCTTCCCACTTTTTTCTCAACCCAGAACTTTAGCAACCGATAAAAACCATAGTTTGTGGGAATCATTCTACCTGCATCGTAACGGATGGTCTTCCAACCGCCGGAAGTCAGCATTCCAATACTACAAAGCAAATCTCGCCAGCAGCGCTTTGAGAAATAAGCAGTCCAATAATTACTCTCTGGAATAAGCACAACTTCATTGATAGTAAGATCTCTTGTGCGTAAAATCTTCGTCAAAGTTTTCTGTTTATATTCCGGTCGTAGCAAACTCCCTCTTACTGGCTCAATATCTCTTCCATCAAAACGAATCCCTTCAGAAATAAACTCTGAGAGAACTTCTCTTAATATCTCCTCTCTTTGAATTAAATACTCTTTACTTCTTGCTAAGCTTTGAGAATGCAACACAATTACATCGATGTCGCTTAAATCCTTCTCGATCTCCAGCCTTTTCTCATTAATTCTTTTTCTTCCCTGCTTCATATAGTAAAGAAGGACTGTACGTGCTACACCTCCTTTAATTGCTAAATTTTTCTCTTTAATTAATGCATCAAGAATCGCTTTTATTTTGTCGGGTAAAATATCTTCTTTAATAACCGCCCTTTCTATCTTCATCTACTTCCTCCTCCTATTTCATTAGCTTGTTCCATCTTTAACTACCACCTCCTTTTTTAAGTTTAAAGGAACAAACTTTATATTCGAAATTATAACAGAAAAATTTCTTTCTGTCAACAAAAACAGGGAACGCTTAAATTAACAAAATATTTTATCTGATTCTATAAGTGTGTTTTGGATAAGCCAAAAACCCTCCATTATTTATCTTTATATCGATACCATCAGTTATATCAAACACTTCTTTGACTTCTCCCTTAGATTTATAAAAGAATTCATTAAAAGAAAAAAGCACCCGTGTATTACTTTCTTGATCTTCCCATAAAATACCTTTATTAAGCACATACCTTTTATCCATAAAAGGCAAAACTTCTATGTAGTCTTTGTTTGACTTTGAAACTAATTCTTTTTCTTTTTCGTTCAATAATGAGTAATTGATAAACGGAACAGCTTTATTAGCTAAAAATTTATAGTAGTTGATCTTCAAAGGAGAAAAATCGTCTGGATGCCAGAGCACAAACGAAGTTTTATAAGCAAGGTATTCTTTTCCTTCGAAAACCTGTTTTATATTCCTTCGTTCTTTATCTTTTTCTTGAAAAGATAAAGAAGCAGAACCAACAGAAGGTATACCAAACGGACCTATTGACTCAACAAATGGTAAATAACCCATTTCTTGTGTGGCTGATAAAAATTGCACCAATTGATCAATGGGGGGTCTTGATTCTTCCTGAGAATAATCGGTCTTAAACGCTGCTGTAAATGAGTCATGCCATAATCCATCAAATCCAAATAGCCTTTTGATTTCTTTCAGTTTTTTTAAAGCGTAAGTCAAATATCCACTTCGATAACTCATTAAATACACCTCCCCCGAATGAGCAGAAGGGTATTTGCCTTTAGCGTCTCTGATTTGCCACTGGTTATCTCTATACAAAGGTGATTTTTTGGAATAACAAGTGGAGAACCAAGCTATAAGATTCATACCCAGATTGTGAGTTGTTTCCACAAAATACTTAAGACCTTCCTCATCTTCAGAAAGAACTTCTATATCATGAGTAGCAAGCCGGTTACCTCCGAAGGACCCCCCAATTCTTCCATCACTAACCCAGATAGGAATAATCATTACCTGTTTAAAACTATGACGAGAAAAATCTTGTAACCATCTATCAGCTACTTCTTTATAAAGAGGCGCCTGACCTGCCTTTATTTCTTGAACAAGATAATCAGTGGCTAATACTGTAGGCAAAGGTGCAAATTCTTTTAATCCGTAAAATTTACGATACTCTTCGCTGATTTTATCAAGAAGATAAGTATATTCATCTAATCCACCTTTAGAAGAATATAGGACTACTCTAAAAGAACTCTCTGCTTCTTTTGTTTTACCAAATAAATATTTATCATTAAACCACAGTTGTTGCGAATCTATCTCTTTCTCTATGGTATTTTCCAACTCTTCTGGAGGCCAAATAAAAGAGACTAAAGCACCGGATTCGTCATATTGGTACACAGGAGGTTGAGATTGTCCGAATAAAGAAGATACTTTTGATTGAAAAAAATCTCTGGATTTAAAATAATGCTCCCATTCTGTTTTTATGCGACGAGAAAATAGAATTTTTCCTACAACACTCTCATTCAATTCCCAAGAAGATCGGAATCCCATCTTCGAAATTTCTATCGGACTAGAGACACGAAATCTAAAACCAAATCCATTGTATTGATTCTCTTCTACTTTCAAATCCCACGGAACAAAGATCCAATCTAAGTTCAAACTACCCTTTTCGATCACTAATTGACTATGAACTATAACTGCTTCTCCTTTTGTTTCATACCCTTCAAACAAACAACTATCTTGGCTAATCTTCTGGAACTTTCCGTTGTTTATCTTCTCAATATACGGTATTCCCGTAGGAAACGGATTTCGCAAAGAAACATTGTTTAATTCTACATTACCAATTCCCAATATTTGATCTCCATTAAGTAATAATTCAATCCTCAGACCATTCTCCCACTGAACCAAAACAGATTTTTTCGTTCTGACAACTAAGGGAGATTTTTTCTCCGCTATGTCAGAAAAAATTAAATCTGTAGAATTTACTACAGAGGGGTTTACTTCTATCTCTTTTTGAACATACTGACCATTTCACGTATAAACTTCTATTATGGCTCTACCTTGAGGAATATCTAAACCAAGATAGGTTGCTCCATATACCTTTACTGGATTTCCATTAACAAAAACAGAAGCATCATAAACAGGTTTCAATAGGATATCACTATAGAAAATCCTTGCGGAAACAATACCGGTTGTCTTTACGCTTTCATTGTTTTTCTGTTGATTCTCCAATATTATGAAAACTACAACTGACAAAACTAAAAAAATAATTCCAATCTTTATCTTCTTATCTATTTTTCCTAGATTCACAGATGAATGGTTAATTAAATTTCTTAAGAGATAGCTCTTGAAAAACATTGGGCGTATCAGGATTCGAACCTGAGACCTCTGCGATGTGAACGCAGCGCTCTAACCATCTGAGCTATACGCCCTTTTTACATTATACTAAATTATACTGATTTAGCTCAAAAATAAAAAGGGGGTAAAAGACTAAATTTCTGTACCAGTAAGAGTTTTGGTATCTAAAACCCCCTTCATATATCTTATTTTCTCTATTAGAAACCTTCCAAGTTCATCAAAGCTTTCTATTTTTATCTTCGCTATCAAATCATATTCTCCAAAAAGCGGGTATACCTCTAAAATTTCAGGCATCTCTGACAAGGTATTATAAACCTTGTGCTCATATAGAGGAGCTACACTTATCAACACAAACGCTATCGGCATTATTCCATACCTCCGCTTTATAACAAAGTACTAAATGATAATATACTGCTATCTACTGTATTGTCAAGGTTTTTAAATATTTCTTTAAAAGAGGAAAAATTATATAATAAAAAATATGCAAATATTTGAATTTCATTTCAATCCCCGACAAGAAAACAAAATCTTAGATAGCTTTATTTATGAACCAGAAAGCCCAGAAGAAAAAAGGCTGGGAAGTTTGTATATCGCAGGGGAACTAAAAAATTCTTTATCTCGGAACAAAAAGCTCATTGAAAATATTGCCCTAACCATTAAAAAAAGTTATTTCAAAAATCCACCCAAATCTCCTCTCGAGGCTCTAAGAAGAGGTTTAAAACAAGCAAATAACTTTCTTGAAAATGAAGCAAAAAGAGATAATATTGACTGGTTAGGAAATCTTAACATTGCAGTAATAAGTATTAAAAATTTTAATCTAAATTTTACTAAGACTGGCAACGTAAAAATACTTCTCGTAAGAGGAAAAAAAGTAATAGATATCGGAAAGGAAATCGACAAAAAAAATCAGGATATTCCTTTATCTAAAACGTTTTCAAACATTGTTTCTGGTCAACTTTATCCAAAAGACAGATTGCTTATTTTAGCAAATGATATTTTTAGATTGTTTCTTAAAGAAAATATATTATCAGAGATCATTACTATATCAGGAAAAGAAAAGAAAGAGAAAAAAATAGAGAAAGAACTTAAAAAGATCTTCAAAAAGAAAAAGTCAATCCTGGATAATATTTCTGGTTTTTTTCTTCTATTAATAGCAGAGAGAGCTCAAAAACCAAAAGAACTAAAAGACACTCATCCTTTACTACCTCGAATTTCAAAAACACCATTTATATTCTCTGGTGTAATAAAGACCGTTACTCTCATTACCAAAAATATAAGTAATCTTTTCGGAAAACTCTCCAAAAATAAAAAAACAAAACCCAAAAAATTTCCGAAGCTTTTACACGTATTTGGCAAATTTAAACCCAATAAACCGGCAGTTTCCTCGATAAAATTAGGAAAGCTGTTTGAATTTAACTTTTTAATCAAAACACAAAAAGCTATTATTTCTGATTCCTTCAATTTCTCTTTTAGAAAAAAGGTGATCTTAATAATTATTTTTATAGCAGTACTGACAACGGGATTCTATCTTTTTCATTCACAAAAGAAAAAAAGAATACAAGAAATGCAAATCATATTAAATGAAAGTAAAGAACTAATTACAGAAGCAAAGGAAGCTGCTAATAGAAAAGAATCAGACAAAGCAAACCTCCTTTACCAAGAAGCGTGGAGAAAACTATCTCCTTTGTTTGAGAAAGAAGGTATTCCATTAGAAGATCAAGTAAAAGAAACTAAACTATTTCTTCAAAATGAACTTTTCTCAATCAACAAAGTAGAAAGTATTTCACCCGAATTTTTATTTGAATTCAGAGATGACAACTATCATCCCCAAAAAATATTCGTTCTCGGAAAAAGAATATATTTCATTGAACCAAATAAAGATCAAATATATATATTTGATCTCAAAGAAAGAAAGGGACATTTTCTTAGTCTCGCTAGCCAAATTAAATTAGCAACCAATCTTCAAGGAAAAATAGTAACTTTTTCCGAGCCGGACAAACTTTCAATTGGAGGAGATAACCAAATAACGTCAGAAAAGAAATTAATCTTTCCCTCCTCCCCTCTTAATCTTGTTGATCTATCTTCGTTTGGTAACAATCTCTATTTTCTTGACAGCAACCAAAAAGAAATCATAAAGTTTTTAATCCAAAACAAAGATACAATAGAGGGCACTTCATGGTTTAAGAAAAATACAAAAAAGCCATCGGATCCAAAATCAATGGCAATAGATAGTTCTATATGGATTTTAGACTCTCAAAATAAAATATGGCAATTTTTTAAAGGGGATTTTAAAAAAGAAATCGATCTCAATATTTTTCCTTTTCCAAAAGAATTTTCTAAGATAATCACCCAACCTCAATATAAATATATATATTTACTTGAACCTTCAAATAACAGAATAATCGTTATAAACAAAGAAGGGAAATTAATAAGACAATTTATAAATAATGAATTAAAAGAATTGAAAGATTTTTGTCTTGATCCTTTTGAAAAAAACATCTACCTTCTCGATGGAACAAAAATATACCAACTCAAACTTTAATTCTTTTGTTTCTAATTTTCTGCAGATCTCTTTTTACTTCCCATTTTAGTTTCTCTAAAAATCCAACTTTTTCTTTTATTAGTTTAACCTTCTTTTCTTTCACAGCTTGAATAATTTCATTAACAGAAAGATTCTCTCCTTCTATTTCTAATCCAGCTTTTCCTAAGAACTCCGCCCCATGACTATCTGAACCCGCTGTAAAAGGAAGATCTAATTCCTTTGCAAGAGCAAGAGCTTTTCTGTTGAAAATCTCAGGAATAGAAGCATTCCAAACTTCTATAGCAAAATCACCTCTATCAAAATTTTTCATAAGAGTTCTTATATCGCCCTTAAAAGGATGTGTCCAAACAAGCGGGTGAGCAATCACTGCCAATCCTCCCAACTTCTTAATTGCAATAATTGTCTCCCTTGCGCTTAAACCGTCAGGTATTTTTTCTTTTATATTAATACCTAAAATATCTCCTTCTTTGCTCCGAATTTCAATACCTGGTATTACCAAAAAAGAGCTTTTAAAAGAAAGATCAAGAGCCTCTAGAGCCCCTTTTATCTCGTGATGATCTGTAATACAGATAGCTCCAAGCCCTCGAGAAATAGCACTTTCCACTATTTCTCGAGGGGAACTTAAAGCATCATATGAATATATAGTATGGATATGAAAGTCTACCTTCACTTTTATTTCAATTCCACTTTTGCCCCGGCTGCTTCAAGTTTCTTCTTTAATTCCTCAGCTTCTTCTTTTTTAACATTTTCTTTTATTACCTGTGGACCATTTGCTACAGCATCAACCAAATCTTTGGCTTCTTTTAATCCTTTTTGAGTAATATCGCGAACAGCTTTAATTACTTCGATCTTTTTATCTCCGATTGCAGTTAACTGAACAGTAAATACTGATTTCTCTGGCGCTGCTTCTCCCGTACCTGCTGCCACCCCAGGAGCAGCGGCTACTACTTGAGGAGTAGCTGAAACTCCAAATTTTTTCTCAAGCACTTTAACTAATTCTGCTAAATCAAGAACAGATAAACTTTCTATTTCTTTTACTATTTTCTCGAACTTTTTGGGCACTTCTATCTCTTCCTCTTCTTTCTTAGATTCTTCTTGGGTTTTTTCTTCTTTTTTTTCTTCTTCTGACATATTTAACTGTAGTTATTTTGATTTATTATTTGTTAATTGCGCTAAGAATGTAAAGTAGACCTTTAATGTTATTTTCTAATACTCCCACAAAATTAGATAAAGGAGCTTTGATACTTCCAACAAGCCGTGACAACAGTTCTTGTCTTCCAGGAATCTTAGCTAATTCACTAATTTGTTTCTTTCCTATGAAGGCGTTTTCAAAAACGCCACCCAAAATCTTTAAATTCTCGTTCTGTTCAGAAAATTGGTAAACTATTTTTACCGGTGACAATTCATCTCCAAAACCGAAAACTACTCCTAACTCTCCTTTTAAATCATCAACGAATTCCACCCATGATTTCTGATAACTTTCGAGAGCTTTTTTGAATAGCGTTTTCTTTGATACCTTAAACAAAGAATTGTTTTCTTTTAATTTCTTTCTTAAATCCTGTAAATCTTTTGTTTTAAGACCAGCGAAATCAACAAATATCATCGTCTTTTGACGATTCATCTTCTCTTTTAGATCTTCTAAAATTTGTTCTTTCTGCTTACGTGTTAGAGGCATATTTTTGATGTGAAAATTAAAAAAAACTGCTTTCCGCAGACAAATTAATTAAAAAGTAAATTTTTTTCCTCGGCAGGTCTTATCAAAAATGCCTGCTGTCTGCGGAAATCACTAGAATATTTTTATCTTACAAAACCATTAATTGGTTGTCAATACTTTAATTACTGCTTGAGCAAATTCACTTGCCGCCGCAGGACCATTCGCTGTGACAATTTTTCCATCTATTACCACTGGTTTATCTTCATAAATTGCACCGTTTTCTTCTAGAATTCTTATACTGCTTTTATCTAAAACACTTGACCATACCGTTGCTCTTTTCCCTTTCAGAACACCCGCTTTTGCAAGAATAACTGGAGAAATACATATAGAACCCAAAGTTTTATTTTTAGCTACTACTTCTTTGAGTAAATCATATGAATCTTCTTTATCAAGATATTTCAGACAACCAGGTCCTCCCACAAATAATACTGCATCTAACTCATCAAGGTTCAAATCAGTTAACAGAATATCTACTTTTGTTTCTCCTCCATCTGCCCCGATTGCTGTACCTGTAGCAGTGCTTGCTGTCAAAATCTCTGCTCCAGCTTTTTCTAAAATACCTTTAGGAACAAAGTATTCCTCATCTCGGAAATCCCTAAAAGCTATTATCATTGCAATCTTTTTATTTTTTAAGGGAGTGTTCTCTTCCATAGTGTTTATATTATTTTTCAAAAAATTATTATTTTCTTTTTTAATATCTTTTCCCAAAAAAAGAGAATAACTCAAAAATATTGCTATTACTAAGATTACAACTATTCCAAAAAATACCACAAACTTCTTCATAGTCTTTCGTAGTTATAATATTTTACCTCAGATACTTAATTTTAGCAATATTGTGTTCTTCTAATGTTCTACTGAAAATAGTTTTTCCATCAGGCGTAGAAAGATAATAGAAATATTCGCTCTCTTGAGGATAAATAGCAGCCAAAATACTCTCAATCCCCGGATTACAAATGGGACCGGCTGGTAAGCCAGTATATTTATAAGTATTATAAGGAGAATCTATCTTTAATTCTTCTCTTGATATAGCTGTAGTTTTCTTACCAGTAATATAAGAAATAGTAGCGTCCACTTGTAAAGGCATATCTCTTTTTAATCTCTTCCATAAGATTCCCGAAACAATCTTTTTGTCTTCTGGTGTCTTAACTTCTTTCTCTATTAATGAAGCCATAGTAACTATCTCAAATATCGTTTTTTTCTGTCGTATTATCTCTTCTCTCAAATCTGGTGTAAGCTTTTTATTAAAATTAGACAACATCATTTCAATGATCTCTTTTGGAGTACTATTCCTCTTTATAAAATAGGTGTCCGGGAAAAGATAACCCTCGAGACTTATATTCTTAGGTTTATCAGCTAAAAAATCATATTCTTCACTAAAGTCCGGTGGGGGTGGCAAATCTTTTTTCTTAGAATAATCCACTCTGGGATATCCTGCTATTTCAAAAAACTCCTCTTTTTTGAATAATCCTTCTTTTTCAAAATAATCAGCGATATTTTCTATATTCCACCCCTCGATAATAGTTATTTTTTCCTCTATGGTCTTACCTGAAACAATACGATCTGTTATTTCTTCAACACTCATAGAGGGCTTCAATAAGTACACACCTGCCTTGAGATCTTTTGAATGGTTCGTTAATAAAACATAAAAAATAAAAAAAATTCTATTTTTTATTATTCCATCCTCAGATAAATTCGCGGCAATCTCCTCCACACCTTCTCCTTTCTTTATCAAAAAAACTTTCTCTTCTTGAGAATTACTATCTAAGGGTAAATATATACCCTGCCAAAGATAAAGTAACCCCCCTATAAAAATTATAAGAATGATAAAGACGATTTTCTTCATTTTTCTATTAAAGGAACGAAAGCAAAACCGGGAAATTCTTTTTTCTCAAAATCTTTTTCTGATTTTTTAATAAAAAGCCAGATAGAAGAACGAATAGGAGTTACAATTCTTCCTCCAATTTTTAATTGTTCCTTCCAAGAGCAAGGAATTTCATTTTGGACAGCTGCCGAGCAGAGTATTTTATCAAAAGGAGCTTCTTCTCTATACCCCTTGGAACCGTCTCGGCAAAGAAACTTAACTCTTCCTTCTTTAACAAAATTATATTTTGAGACATTTTTTTCGCCAAATTCCATTAATTCAGGAATAAGTTCTATACCAATAACCTTTCCTTCAGGACCTACTATTTCTCCAAGAAGAGCAGTTGTCCAACCAGAACCAGAACCTATATCTAGAATCTTATCTCCTTCTTTAGGATTCAGATTTTCAATCATAAAAGCCACCACTAAAGGCTGAGAAATCGTCTGACCAAATCCAATTGGTAAAGCTTGATCGAGTTCAGCAAGATCTTTTATTTTCTCGGGCAAAAAATCAACTCTTTTTATTTTCTGAAAGGCTTGAATAATGCGCGGCGTTCTCAGCCATTTCTCTTTTATTAATGACTCTATTAACCCCATATTATTTATTCATACCGAAGAGCTTCAATAGGACTTAATTGCGAAGCTCTCCTCGCAGGATAAATACCAAATACAAGACCAACAATCACAGCCACTCCCACTCCTAAAACTATTGCCTTAAACGAAATAAAAAATTTCCATTGCATATGAAGCATTTTGCCAAGCACTATACCCCCAAAAAAAGAACCAAAAATTCCAAGAACTACTCCAATAATGCCTCCGATGAGAGTCAATACAACTGCTTCAATTAAAAATTGGTAAAGGATATCTTTTTTTCTTGCCCCTACTGCCTTCCTTAAACCAATTTCTTTTGTTCTCTCAGTAACAGAAACAAGCATAATATTCATTATTCCTATACCACCTACAACCAAAGCAATAGCCGCGATACTGGAAAGAAATAAAGTAAATATACCTAAAACAGAACCTAAAGTTTGACTTGCTTCTACTTGACTCATCACTCGAAAATCGTCTTTAGTCAAATCACCTTCAGGATTATAGATATTATGCCTTTCTCGCAAAAGAACACGAATATCATCTACTGCTTCATTTATTACATCTTTGCTTTTTGCTTTAGCAACAATCCATCTTACGTGATCTACCCCTAATAATAATTTTTGGGCAGTAGTAATAGGAACATAAATATTATCATCAAGATTCATAAAAGCTTGACTTCCTCTTTTCTCGAGCACCCCAATTACTCTAAAGTTCGTTCTCTTAATCCTTATTGTCTTCCCTATAGGATCATCATCTTTAAAAAGATCGTGAGCAATATCATATCCCAAAATAGCAACCCTCGCCTGACTTTTCACTTCTTGATCAGTAAAATCCCGACCAACAATTACCTCTGTTCCCTCAATTATGTGAGCAGCCGGAGTTGTCCCCATAAAAGTGATCTTTTTATTTATATCTCTGTATATAACCTTTCCTGTTCCTAAGACAAAAGGAGCTGCTTCTTCAATCTCTGGAAGCTTCTCAATAGCTTCCGCATCACTAACTTTTAAGGTCTTAACCTCTATCCCTTCCATCATCGCTTCCATCATCGAAGTCTTCTTGGGATCAAAAGATCCAGGCTCAATAAAAATATTGTTAGAACCCATCGATGTAATCTGACCTACTATTAAGTGCTGGGCTCCTGCTCCAAGAGACATCATTGCTACAACCGCTGCAATACCAATAATAATACCAAGTATCGTCAAAAAAGAACGAACTTTATTCGTTTTTAATCCTACAACAGCTGTCTTAAATAAATATAAGAAATTCATAAATTGCTCTTCTACTTAATAAGGCCGTCTTTTGCTAAACGCCTGTGTGCAACATTATAATCACCAACGATTTTACCATCCTTTAACTGAATGATACGCTTTGCCATCTCAGCAGTATACTTTTCATGGGTTACCAATACTATGGTATGACCCTGATCATTAAGATGTTGTAAAATATCCATCACTTGTTGACCCGATTTACTATCAAGATTACCTGTAGGTTCATCAGCAAATATCACAGAAGGACGGTTTACAATAGCTCTCGCAATAGCAACTCTTTGTTGTTCTCCTCCCGATAACTGATTGGGATAATAAAAAATTCTATGAGATAACCCCACTTTATCTAACGCCTCTTTAGCAAGTTTTTCTCTTTCTCGAGGAGAGATACCAGCATAAAGAAGAGGAAGCTTCACATTATCCAAAACTGTTGTCCGTGCAAGCAAGTTAAAACTTTGAAACACAAACCCCATTTGTTTGTTCCGAATTCTCGCTAATTCATCATCGCTTAATTCATCAATACTCTTTCCTCTAAACTTATACGTTCCTGAAGTAGGTCTATCTAAAAAACCCATAATATGCATAAGAGTTGACTTGCCTGATCCAGAGGGACCTGTAAGAGCAACAAATTCACCCTCTTTTATTACAAAACTAACGCCATCTAACGCAATAGTAGGAACAACTCCAGGATATACTTTTCTGACATCTTTTGTTTCTATCATCTTATTTTTTCTCAATAAAAGAAATGATTTCCTCTCCCTCTTGGAGACCAGATATTATTTCTACATATCCCTCACTTCCTTTAAGACCGGTCTGTACTTCCCTAAGGGTATATTCTCCTTTTGTTTGAGGAATTCTTACAAATTTTTTATTCTCTTTCTCTACTATAGCTCTGGAAGGAACCGCCAAAACGTTTTCTCGTTTATCCGTTATAATATCTACGCTAGCTGTCATACCTGGCTTTACTTCTATTTTGTAATTCTGAATATCATCAAGACTTACTTTCGTTTTATAATAAACTACTCCTGCTATTACAGTCTCGGCTGGATCAATTTCCACAACCTTCCCTGAAAATTCTTTTTCTGGAAAAGCGTCTAGCGTAATTTTAGCCAAATCCCCTAAATGGACTTTTCCAATATCTACCTCAGCTACATCAATTTCAATCTGAAAAGGATCTTGAGGAATCAGAGAAAGCACTGGTTCTCCTAGATTTACTTGCTCACCTATTTCTTTGTTTATCATAACTACCTCTCCTTTAACTGGAGCTTTAAGAATTGATTTATTAATTTGATACCTAAGAAGATCTACTTTTGCCTGAGCCTGAGTTACTTGAGCCTGGTAAAAATCAATATCTTCTTGACGTGGTGGAGCAAGAATTAAGTCTAAATTATCTTGAGCCTTTTTCAAAGCTCCTCTTGCAGAATCAACCTCTGCTTGAGCCTTATCTATATTAGCTTTGTTTGCAATCTTTGTAAGAGAAATATTTTGTTTACTACCAACAACATTTGTTAAAGCACTATTAATATAACTTTTGTGATTATCTAAAGACATTTTATAAGTAGAAGAAACTATATTCTGCCATACTGGTTTATCACATATCTCTCTTATAATCCCGAGCGCATCATAGATTATTCGAAGATTTTCTTCAGTTTTCTCTATGGCAAGATCAATATTTCTATAGGTTGATTCTTCCTTTGCTAGATCTAGATACTTCTTAATTATATCTCGACCGTTATTGATCCTTTCTTTCTGTTCTTTAACATCCATACTATCCTGATTATTGGAGTTAAAATAAAGCTTTTGAATCATATTTACATCACTAGCAGCATTTGAGACTTTAATATACGAAGCATCTAGAATATTCAAAGCATCTTCGTATGCTGACTGAAGCTTTTCACTTGCCTGATTTTTTACATTCTCTAATCCCTGCTCAGCATTTCTTAGTGCAGTACTTGCATTCTCTACAGTAGTTTTGGCAATCTCAATTTCTTCATTACTAGCCCCGGCAAGAAGCTTATTAAGCTGGGCTTTTGCTAAATTAAGAGTAGCCTCTGCTTCATTTAACTGAATAGATAATTGCTTCGTATCAAGCTTTATCAAAAAATCACCTGGTTCAACTTCATCCCCTATCTCCACATATAATCTTTCTATTTTACCTGGCTCATCAAACCCCAAATCTATCTTATCTCCTTTCTTAACTTGACCGGTGGCTGAAACCTGCTGAATTATATCTCTTTTTTCTACTCTTACTGTCTTATAACCGTGATTTTTCTGAGAAAAAAATATCTTATAACTTACTGCTCCGCCTATTATAATTATTAAGCCAAGGATAATAAAAACTCTAAATTTTTTGATATTTTTAAGCATATTTATTTAGTTTCATTTATATTTATTTATCATATATATTAAAGTATATAACAAAAAGAAAACGGGAGTCAAAAAATATAGGGTAAAAGCTACCCTATATATCTTTTAGATAAGATTTTTCTAAAAAGCAGCAAAAACATTATCCACTCAACAATTCCAATTACAAAAATTATTATTCCTACAACCAACAAAGAAAGCGGTTGCTGAAAAAAACATTTTCTATTCCTCCTATAGTTGCAAGAACCGCTCCGATAATGGATATAATCACACTTACTATTTTACCTATCGCTACCGGTAACATCTCTGCCAACATTCCAATAAACAGAGGAAAAACATAAATTTCTCTTGCAACATTCCTTTTCTCTTCTCTTAATTCTTCTCTTCTCTCTATTGCTTCTTTCTTCATCTAAAAACCTCCCTAAGGTGCTATCTTAGTAATAGCAATATAAAAGATATTGTCAAGAAAAACTATATTGTGCTCGTATTATCTATCTTCTATATTACTTTTCTCTTTTTAAGATATAAAACAAAAGCTATCCATGTAAAACCTATAAGAAGCAAAATATAATAGAAAGCAAATGGATGATGCTGAAGAGGCAACGGTATATTCATTCCATAAATACCGGAGATTGCTGCCGGAAAACTAACTAAGATAGTAAAGATGGTGAGAATAGTAATAATATTATTTAATCTGTTTGAAAGCAAAATATCGTAATAACTCCGTATATTAGAAATTGTCTTCAGAGACGACTTGCAAAGATTGAATCCTTGTGTGCCTTCTACTATCAAATCTTCAAGTATTTCCTTATCTTGTTCAAAAAACTTTATTTTCCTTATAATTCTTTCATAAAGCAGATTAATGTAATAATAGGAAGAAACAAAATCATTAAGGATATCTTCCTGTTCCAGAAGACTGGTTAGTTCCTCATCTTTTAATTCTTCTATACTTAAACGTTTTCTTCTTTGAACCTCTTTGACAATACTAATGGTGGTTTGTTCAAAACCTTCATTTATTAAAGAAAGAAGTTTAATGAGACACTTCAGCTTTTGAGTTGTAATAAATTTAATTTCTCCATTTATAATCCTCTCAACGAAAGCCGGTTGATGCCGGGAAAGCGTAATAATACAATTCTTCCCAATAATAATAAGGTAGGTACCTAAAATATGCTCGGGAATGTTAAATACAGCATTAATAAAGATATAGATAGTGCTATCTGTTATATCAAGTCGTGGAATTTCGTTCGGATCCAACCCTGATTCTAAGTTCCTTTTATCCAGTTTAAACTTTTTTACCAAATATTCTATCTCTTGTTTTGTTGGATCAACTACATTGATCCAACAGCCGATTTGAAAATTAGGAATTTCTTTTATATTTTTTGACTGGAGTGTCCGTTTAAAATATTTAATCATATTTTTACATTTATAATAACTTTTTTTGAAAAAGCATCTTGGCTATTTCTTTTGCTTTCTTTTCTCCTTTCGAAGTAAGAGAAAATAAAGAAGATGGATCGCCTTTAACAAGTTTCTTATTTCTTAACAATCTTAAAGGACGATCAAGTTTCCTTGCATCGGGCCATTGGGGGAATTTCTCAAAACGAAAAATTTTAGGAAATAAAAAAAAGCACCTTTCAAGCAATCCTTCAAAACTCACTTTTTCTCTTTTCTCTGATTTCAATGAATAAAGAGAAAAAATAATCAGATTATTAATACCCAATCGGGTATACACCTCTTCGTCAAATCTAAAGAGTTTTTTTGGGACTCTCTTTGACATTATTCTATATTACACTATTTAGCAAAGAAAAAAAAGAGGCAAAAATATTTGCCTTTATAAAAAAATATAAAATTTTAAAATATATATGCCGTATATCACCATTAAAGCGCTATCTATTCTATCTAAAATTCCTCCATGACTTCGCAACAAAGTTCCCGAATCTTTTACCTTCATTCTTCTTTTCAAGAAAGATTCAAAGAGATCACCAAAGAATGCCAATATCGCTACCACTAAAGAAACAACTGTTAGTTCTAAAATATTCAACGATAGCAATAGTTTTCCTAATATTAACGAGATTATCCAGCAAGTCACTATTCCACCTACAAAACCTTCGCTTGTCTTTTTGGGAGAAATAGAAGATATTTTATGTTTTCCGAATTTCTTCCCTACCAAATAAGAAGATGTATCAAACGAACCTATCAAGATAAGTACATATATCAACCAGATTCCTCCGTCTTCGCTGAATCGTAATTTATAGAACAGAAAAAGAGATATACAGAAATATACCACAAAGATTATAACTAGAAAAAAATCTGCAATCCCTTTAGGAGAATTCTTGCTCATACGGTATATTTCGGAAACACCTAACCCCGCAAGTATCCCTAATCCAAACGCAAAAGCATCGGAAGGTGCAAATAAAAACGGAGTGCCTACAGCAATAACCACCAAAGCAATAATAACTCTTTTTTTTAGCTTCTGCTTTCTGTCTTCAAAATTTTCTTTTTTCAAAGTTCATCACCTCCGTAACTCTAAATTAAAAAATACTTTCTGAAATGTCAATACAAATTTATATCAACAAATATACCAACAAAAAGGCTCACTAGTTAAAAAAGTGAGCCAAATATGTTTATACAGACGACTTCTTTCCTTTGGGCAACTTTCGCGGAGTTTTCATAATAACTTTCTCTCCTGTATATTGCCAATATCTTTTACACCTGATACATCTATGATATCCGGCGCTTCTATCGAAATAAAGAATTCCTCTGCATGCTTGATCTGGACAAATAAGGCTTTTTGTCTCTCCTGCAATTACTACTTTGTTTTGTTTTTCTTTTTTTGTTTTTTTCATTGATATCACCCCATATTTTGAAAAAAAGGAGCTGTAATTACTCCTTTCTTTTGGGCGGGGGTGGCAGGACTCGAACCTGCAGTATTCTTCTTTTGGAGAGAAGTGGTTTGCCACTTAACCGACACCCCCAAGTTGTTCAGAAAAAACTTTGTAAAGCATCCGAAGCTCTTTTGCAATTCTAACATCGTAATAATGGATTGCTACACAACCAGGATAGTTTTCTCTAGTTCTTTTCTTAGTATTTTTTTATAAAACGATTTCAGGAATTGACTTTCAGGAATTTCAGTCAATTTAGACCAAAAATTCCTTTGTTTTTCCTCATCATGATAATCATGGAGATGCATAAGAACTCGAAATTTTCTCTCATTAATTTTAAACGATTTTCTCAAAAGATTTAAGAAGGTACTAATAAGAAAAGGATCAGAATTAACAAATCTTACTCCTTCTTTGTAACTCTTTCCTCCTTCGCACCAATAAAGAAGAGAGCAATATATTTTAGCATGAATAGGATCCTTTTCAATTTTGTTTATTGTTTTAAAAGCGACGGACTTATATTGTTGTTCTATCTCTGCTCTTTTTTTCTCCCAACGAAGACTAGTTTTATAATATCCTAAAAGTTTTCTTCTTTTTAATCTTTGCTGAGCTTTTTTGTTAAGTTTTACATATCTGACCCAAAGAGAAGCAGTGCTTCTAGCAATATCTAATTTGTCTGCTATCTCTTTAATTGAATATCCCCTTGCTCTTAGGTTTAAGGCTTTTTCTTTAATTTCCAAAGGAAGTCTACACATAAATCGAACATTATAAATGATTATATTACCCTTAATTTAATTTTATTGGAAGTAACTACCTTGTCAATTGTCAATGTCCAAAAGTAAAAAGACTATCTTTTAACCTTAGCTCTAGTTTCAATATATTAGTCTCTTCTGCGGTGTAGGTCCCGAAGTTAACAAAATCGCTCGAATTGTTATCTCTTTTAATTTCCATATCACTTCTTTACCTCCTTATGTATTGTATGTTTCTTGCACCATTTGCAAAATTTCTTCAATTCTAACTTCTGCTCACGCAACTTCTTTGATTTATGAGTAAAATAATTGATTCTTTTACACTCCTGACACTGAAGTTTTACAAATGGTTTTTTCTTTTTCTTTGCCATAAATTTATGAGCTCCTTATGGAGCTTTACTTATGAGCCTGGGAGGAGAGTCGAACTCCTGACCTCCGCATTACCAGAGCGGTGCTCTAACCAACTGAGCTACCCAGGCGCCCTGTGGGCAGGGAGGGATTCGAACCCCCGAAGGCATGAAGCCACGTGGTTTACAGCCACGCCCGTTTGGCCACTCCGGAACCTACCCTTTATCTCTTCTTATTTTACTATACCAAATTTTATTTTTCAATGATTTGGAAAGAAAATCAATTTTTAATTCACAAAAAATTTATTTGTTTCTTATCTTTCTCATAACTCAAAATACCTCTTTTTATCTCTTTAACTTCGATTCTCTTGGGTTTAATTTCTTTTTTCAAATACTCCAATGCTTTCGTGGGCTGTGAATGATTGCCACAGGTAAAAATATCTACAGCTAAATAATTATATTCTGGCCAGTAATGCAAAGCAATGTGACTTTCTGCCAGTAAAACAACTCCAGTTATCCCTTGAGGCCAAAACTTATGAATAATAATCTTTAATGGAGTATTGTTGGCCTCTTTTGAAGCCTTCCCTAAGAGCTTTTTCATCTCTTCTTTATCGTCAATATTTTTTCCATTCCAAAATTCGGCGATCAAATGAATTCCCGCATATTTAACTTCACGAGAAGGTTCTCTATTCCATAAAATAGAACTCTTTGGTTTTCTGATCATATTAAAAAAGCCAATTGCTTAGTCTCTATTTTTCTCAAAATAGAGACCTCTTATTTCCTTTTTCAAGAAATAAGAAAAAAACAAAGAGTGAAACAAAAAGCAATTGGCCGGTTAATTTCTTTAAAACCAAATCTTTTTTATCACAAAAATAAACAGGAGTCAATAAAAAAACTTTTAACTTTTCATCTTGTCATTATCCTTTTCATCTTATCATTATTCAATAACTTTCTGATGCTTCTTTCGCCATTCTTGAATTTTTTTATGGTCTCCGGAAAGTAAAACCTTGGGCACCTTCCATTCTACTCCTCGCCTAGGAGAAAACACTGCTGGCCGTGTATATTGAGGATATTCAATAAAACCACGTCCTTGCCTTCCTCGTAGAGAGGGAATTCTTTCCTTTAAAATCTCTTTTTTTCCTATCACGCCGGGAATTAATCTACTTACACTCTCAATTACTACCATAGCCGGCAATTCCCCTCCCATCAGATCATAATCTCCTATAGACAACTCTATATCTGCAAGATATTTAGCCACACGTTCGTCTACTCCTTCATAACGACCACAGATAAAGATAATCTGATTTAACTTTGAAAATTGATATGCAATCTTTTGAGAAAATTTCTTCCCGCGAGGAGTAAAAAGAACGATCTTTCTTTTCTTTTTTTTGGGAATTTTTTTGATAGCTTCGAATATCGGTTCAATCTTCATCACCATTCCTAATCCTCCTCCGAAAGGGCGATCATCAACAGTTCTTCTTGTATCTTTAGCAAAATCTCTTAGATTATGAATTTCTATTCTTATCAGATTCTTCTCTATGGCCTTCTTGATAAGGGACTCTTTAAAATAAGAATTAAAAATCTTTGGAAAAATAGTAATAATATCGAATCTTATCATAAAACAATCTATAATCCTATAATCAACAGAAAACCGTGCTTTCTAACATAATAGCACGGTTTTCTGGCTTTTGTAAACTTTATTAAAGTTTACAATTTAAGATCTTCTAGCTCTTTATCTGTGTCTTTGGTCTCCGCTTCTTTTTCTGCACCAGCCTTGCTTGCACCAGCTGGTTCTTCGATCTTGAGATTGACACGAGCGTGAGACTTAAGCCCGACAATCCGAACTAGATTTCTGATAGCTCTTACAGTTGCCCCCTGACGACCAATAATTTGACCCATATCTTCGGGGTTTACTCTTAAAGTAAGTAAAACCCCCATTTCATCAACTGTTCTCTCAATCTTTACATCGTCAGGGTGATCAACTAACGACTTAACAACAAACTCAAGAAATTCTTTATCTTTTGCTTCTTTTGTCATATTCTTACTTGAACTGAAATATTTTCAATCATTTAATCTCTTCTAGTAGCTCGACCTTTCTTCCGATCTCGCAGTTCAGAGAATCGGGATATAAAATTAGTAGCTACTGTTTCATATTTTAACAATCTAAATCAGTTTGTCAATATTTTATTAATATTTCTGCAAAACTCTTTTGAGAACATCTGCTGCTTTTTGAGGATTAACTTTGCCTTTTGTTTTCTTCATTAATTGTCCAATAAGAAATTGCAAGGCTGTGGTTTTACCACTACGATAATCTTCCACAGCTTTCTGATTTACTGAAATTATCTCTCGCGCCAATTTCTCAATTTCACTTATATCTTGAATTTGAATCAATCCCTTCTCTTCTATAATATGAGAAGGGTCCGCCCCAGTTTTAAACATTTCTTCAAGCACAACCTTAGCTATCCTTGAAGAAATTCTGCCTTCGTAAATCATTGCAATAAACTCAGCGAAATTCTCAGGTGTAATCAAAAAATCTTCTCCTGAAACTTCTGCTTTTTTTAGAAGAGCCTGAAGATCAGTAAGAATATAATTAGAGGAAAGTTTAATTAATTTTTTTTGTTCTTTCTGTGAAAGTTGGATCTTTCTTTCCACTGACTTCACCCAATCTCTCAGTTCTGAAACAACTTTTTCAAAATATTCTCCTAAATCTTTATTTTTAACAAAAACCTCAATTTCTTTCTGAGACAAAGCATATTCTCTTACAAATCTTTTTCTTCTTTCTTCTGGAAGCTCAGGAATCTCAGCTTTTATTCCTTTCAAATAAACAGAATCTATATGAAGCGGAGGTAAATCTGGTTCTGGAAAATATCTATAATCATGAGCATATTCTTTTTCTCTTTGACTTTCTGTTACCTCTTGCTTCTCATCCCATCCCCTAGTTTCTTGAATAACCCTTTTCCCTGAATCTAAAATTTCTTTTTGTCTTTTTATTTCGTATTCTATTCCTCTCTCCACGGACCGGAAAGAATTAAGATTCTTAATTTCTACCTTTGTTCCTAATCTTCCTTCTTTACCCAAAGAAACGTTTGCTTCTACTCTCATTTGTCCTTTTTCCATATCCGCATTAGAGACACCCAAATACCTTAGGATTAACTGAAGTTCCTGAGCAAACTGACGAGCTTCTTTTGCTGACTTTAAATCAGGCTCGGTAACTAACTCCATTAAAGGTACTCCTGCCCGATTAAAATCCACAAGAGAACAATTATCCTTACTTGAATGAACCAATCTTCCGGTATCTTCTTCCAAATGGATTTCTTTAATCCTTATTTTCCGACCATTTATTCTCAGATATCCATTTTGACAAAGAGGAATGTAGAATTGACTTATCTGATAACCTTTTGGGAGATCCGGATAAAAATAGCTTTTTCTATCAAATCTAGAATGAGTTGAGATTTGACAATTCAATGCCACTCCAACTTTTATTGTTTTTCTAACTGCCTCCTTGTTAATAACAGGTAATACTCCTGGATGACCCATACAAACAGGGCATACATTAATATTAGGATGTTGTTCATTAGGATCATTAGGACACGAACAAAACATCTTTGATCTAGTGTTCAACTCTACATGAATCTCGAGTCCTATTGTGGGTTGGAGGGTATCAGACATTTTATTTTTGTTTTCTTATGGCTTCTCTAATAATTCTAACTCCTGAACTTGTCCCTATAATATCAGCTCCCGCTTTAACCATTTCTTTCAGATCATTAAAGGTTTTTATCTTACCTGCTGCTTTAATTAAAAGACCCGGCGCCGCTTTCTTCATTAACCTAAGATGTCTAGCCTTCTCTTTTAATTCCCTATGTTCTAAAGGATCTTTACTGGTAGCTGTTTTAACACACTTCGCTCCTGCTTTTTTAACCAACCATGAAGCTTTTTTAATCTCCTCATCTGTAAGATAACCAGAACCTATTATTACTTTGGTGGGTAATATTTTACAAATCTCTTTTAGATCTCTTAATATTTTATTGTACCTCTCATATTTTAAATCCACTATATTCATAACTACATCTAACTCATCTGCTCCTTCTTTTTTTGCTTTCTTTGAAATTCTCACTCGTTCTTTGTGTGCGCTTAATCCCATTGGAGGATCAACAAGAACTACTAGTTTAATATCTGTTCCTTGTATTTCCTTCTTTACCAGCTTTGTATATTTGGGATTAACGCAAACCCCTCGAAATCCGTATTTTATTGCTTCGCGACAGGTCTTTTTAATATCAGAAGGCTTGGCCTTTGGATCAATATTTGTATGATCAATAAGTTTGGCTATTTGTTTAATGGTCATATTTTTATAAATTTAATTTTAATTCTTTGTTAATGCATTTTATGCAATTTTGAGCAACTTCTTTTATTGATTTTTCTCCATTTATTCTGCACCATTTACCAAAGATCTCTTTCTTAATAAGCTTATTATAAAACTTTCCTACCTTTAATAGTAACTCTCTATCTTTCTCATTACGATCTAAAACTTTTTTCTCTTGACGCTTTCTTTTAACAGAAACACAAGGAGATACTTCTAAATAAATTATTAAATCAGGTTTTGGAAGCCTAAAAATCTCTGCCAATTCAAGAGCTTCTTTTAAAGAAAATCCTCTTACTCCTTGATAAGCAAGAGTAGAAGTGAAATATCTATCAGATATTATAATGTTTCCTTCTTTTCTAAGAGAAGAAATCTTATCTCTGTCTTTCACAAAATCACTGAAATACAAGAGGAATTGCAGAGAGACTGAAAAATTATACTGTCCATGGAGGTAACGATGAATCAATCTTCCTATAGGTCCAGTATAATCAGGATAGCACATTCTAACACATCTTCTTTTCTTTTTTTTCAAATAAGAAAGTAAGTATCTGCTAATACTTTCTGTTCCGGCACCATCTACACCTTCAATTACAATAAATCTCCCTTTTTGAATAGCCATCAGATCTATTTTAGCATAGTGAAACAAAATATAAAAGCTCCTGTTTCTATTAAGGAGCTATATATTCTAACGGTATTCTCTTTTAGAAAAGCTTTTTATCTTTTGGGGTCGTTGTTTTCTTCTTTTTTGTTTAATCTTCTTCCATAAATGATTCATTAATAAATTCAAGATTTCTCTATCAATACTAATCTGTTCTCGAGAAGGATTTGCTGCTATATAATAAATTCCTCTTTTTTTATATTTCTCTTTTTCTTCTTTATTATAACTTGATTTTACTTGGAGAAAAATTTTTCCTCCCCACACAGGATATATAGTAATATCTATACCTTGCCTATCATCATAACTAAAATCACCAGAATATCCGAAATTTTTAATCAACGCTATCCGTTTAAAATAATTCAAGGAATAAATAACTTTTTTAAGAGCTATCTTTCCTCTCAGCCAAGCTATAGTAGAAGAATAAGGATTCACTCCATATTTCTTTTCTTTCAATTCACCACCTCTCTACCACCTCTACCAAAGATTTCTTAATTTTATAAAAAAGATAATTTATGTCAATAGGTTTTATTTATTTCCAAAGATTTACTATAATAAGTTAATGAACAAGAAAGCGCTATTTTTCCTTATTATTGTTTTAATAATCGCTTCTTTCTTCAGGTTATGGGAATTAAACAAAATCCCTCCCGGGCTATATCCTGACGAGGCTATCAATGGAAATGACGCTTTCAAGACACTTAAAACAAAAAGTCCTCATATCTTCTACCCTGAAAACAATGGAAGAGAAGGACTCTTTATTAATATTGTTGCTCTTGCCTTTTCTTTTTTGGGAATAAGCAGTTGGTCAATAAGAATAGTTTCAGCAATTGCAGGAATTATCACGGTAGCAGGGTTTTATTTTCTAATAAAAGAACTTTCTTTTTATTCCAAGAAATTTAAACAATCTTGGGAATATTTAGCTCTACTTTCTTCTTTTCTACTCGCTACCTCGTTCTGGCATACTAATTTTTCACGCATAGGCTTTCGAGGAATCCTTGTTCCGCTTGTATTAGTTTTCTCCTTTTATTTCTTAATAAAAGGATTTAAAGAACAGAAGCAGAAGTTTCTAATGATAGCAGGAATAATTTTTGGAATTGGATTTTATACCTATATCGCTTTCAGATTAGCTGTTATCCTGATTGCTATTATTTTATTTTTAGAATTTCTCCAATATAAAGAAAAAAAACAGCTAAAAAATTTCTTTCTCTTGTCATCGTTATATCTGTTTTTTATTTTTATTGTCGCCTTACCCATCGGTATTTATTTTATGAATCATCCAGATTACTTCATAAGCCGTGCTACCGGTGTTTCTATTTTTTCTCAAAAGAATTATATAAAGGCCTTTGGAGAAAGCTTAATAAAACATTTAGCGATGTTTAACATTCAAGGAGACGGAAATTGGCGTCATAACATTCCTAATACACCTGAGCTTTTCTGGCCTGTGGGAATTACTTTTTTAATAGGTATTGGATATTCTATATTCCAAAACATAAAAGCGATAAAAGACAAAAATTGGCAAGAGTTTTTCTTATACTGCTTTCTCCTAAGTTGGTGGTTCATAATGCTTCTACCTGGTATTCTCACCTATGAGGGTATCCCTCACGCCTTGAGATGTATCGGTGCTATTCCCCCAGTATTTGCTTTCGCTGCTATTGGCATATTTATTATTGCAGAAAAATTAAATTTCTATCTTAGAGAAAAAGTCCCTCATTTAATTCTCTTTGTTGCTATAATTGTAATTGGGTTAATATTTACTTTAGTTCAATATAACCGGTATTTCATAGTTTGGGGAAAAAACAAAGAAGTTAGAGGAGCATTCTGTCAAAGATTTGTCGAAATTGGAAATTATCTAAATTCCTTTTCAGATAATACATCATTATATGTGATTGTTAACGAAGGAGGCGTTGCAGTACCATATCCTAATGGTATCCCTATGCCAGCTCAAACCTTAATGTTTGTTGAAAATGAAAAATTTGGCCATCAAAGAGCTGTTTATCTAAAAACAGAAGATGTTAAAAAAATAAATCCTGATAACCAAAAAACAGTAATAGTAATAATGAAATATGATGAAGCATTAATTAATAATCTTAAAGAAAAATTTCCCAGAGGAGAAATCCATCTGGAACCACAAAAAGGTATTTGGTCTTATTTAATTAATTTTTAACTACAAAATATAAAAGTATGAACAACAAAATAACTTATGTCGTTGCTACTATACTACTTATAATTTTATTTGTCACTGCTTTTACAAGCTCTCTAGGTGATTCGACCACTATGGACGAACTAGCCCATATTCCCGCAGGTTATTCTTATCTAATCAGGAAAGATTTTAGAATAAACCCCGAACATCCACCGCTAGTAAAAGATCTGGCCGCACTTCCTCTTCTCTGTTTAGGTCTAAATTTTCCTTCGGAGAACCATCCGGCATGGAAAGGAATTAACGAGCAATGGTGGTTAGGAGCAGAATTTCTTTATCATGCAGGAAACAATATCGAAGAAATTCTCTTCTGGTCACGCCTCCCAATGATTTTAATCTTAGTTTTTCTGGGATTCTTCTTGTTTATGTGGACAAAAGAACTTGGGGGAAATATTGCGGGGCTTTTAGTTTTAACCATTTTTTCCTTCTCCCCTACCTTCATAGCTCATGGAAGATTAGTCACAACTGATGTAGCTGCAGCCTTAGGAGTAGTAATGGGTTCTTATTTCTGGATCAGATTTTTAAAAAATCCTTCATGGAAAAACATTCTCTGGACAGGAATCATCTTTGGTATAGTAATGCTTTTTAAATTTTCTTTAATATTGTTAGTCCCATTTTTTGGAATAATAACTATTATCTTTGCCTTTCTTAAGACAAAAAGCAAAAAACCCAGAGAAACAATAATGGAAATTGCAAGATATACTGTCCTTGCTCTCATTGTAATGGCTATAGGAGTAACATTTATTATCTGGCCGGTATATAAATTGCACATTCTAAATTACCCTCCTTCAAAACAACTCTCTGATACAGAATATATTCTTAGCTCTTCTCCAATGCCTACTATGAAAAATATCTGTATCTGGATGGCAAAAAACCCCTTACTCAGACCGCTTGCTCACTATTTGTTAGGACTCTTAATGGCTACTCAAAGGACTGCCGCAGGAAATACTGTTTACTTTTTAGGAATGATTTCTGCCAGCGGATGGCGGTATTACTTCCCTGTAGTCTATCTTTTAAAAGTGCCTTTAGGTTTTCACATCTTAACTCTGATTGCTCTATGCTGGATAGCATACTTAATTAAAAAACCTTTTTGGGAAAAACCGCTCTTCCGAATTGAAAACTGGATTCAATCTCATTTCTCTGAATTCTCAATGATAATATTTATTCTTATTTATTGGACCACTTCTGTTGCAGGACATCTGAATATCGGTGTAAGACATATCCTTCCTAGTTTTCCTTTCATTTTTATGTTAGTCAGTCTAGCTATTGTTTATCTCATAAACACAATCCCTCAACCAAAGAGAAAATATGTCTGGAGTATTATACTCATCCTACTTGGATGGATTATAGTTTCTTCCCTTAGCGCCTGGCCTTACTACATTTCTTATTTTAATGAAATTGGTGGCGGTATAAAGAATGGATATAAGTATGTAGTAGATTCAAATTATGATTGGGGCCAAGATATGAAGAGACTAAAGATTTGGTTAGAAAAAAACAAAATTAACAAAATTTATGTTGATTACTTCGGAGGAAGCGATGCCAAATATTATTTGGGAGATAAATATCGAAAATGGGAAGGCACAACTAATCCTGATCAATTCCCTAAAGGAAATTACTTAGCTGTTTCTGCTACTCTCCTTCAGGGAGGAAGAGGGTTTCCTGTTCATGGATTTAATCAACCCACTGGATATTATCGATGGCTTGATAAATACAAACCAATAGCCAGAGCAGGCACTTCTATTTTTATCTATTATATAAAATAGAGTCAAAAACTCTCTAAAGATCTAAAGATAAAATAATAATTTCACAACTTATTTATAAAAGATTTGATTTCCAAATCTTAAATCAATATATTCTAGATTCTCTCTCTCCCGAGGAGAAATTTTTTCTCTCAAGAGTAGATCAAGGTTAAAGACCTGTTTTGAAATATTATCGTCTAAATTAAAGTAAACTTCCCAACCTTCTTGAGTTAGCACATTTGCTCTTTTGCTACTGACAATTTTAATAGAACGGAGTGAAATCTCTTTTTTTCTCAATTCTTCTTCTATTTCTGCAATACGCGAAATTAGATTCTTTTCAATTATTGTCCTTCCTATTTTTAAATCTTTGTCTACCTCTGGAAGAACAATTTCAGGCCATTGATTCTTTTGATTGTTTACTTTTTCAAACACTACTCCTTCCTTGTCTATAAAAAAATAATTATTGTCTTGTTTAACAACTCCTATAGGTTTTCTTTCTCGAACAGAAATGATTAACTTATCTGGAAATTGTCTCTGAATGAAAACTTCGCCGATTTGAGGAAAATAATTTAGGATTTCTTCATTTAAATTCTCTAAATTGACCAAAAAAACACTTCTCGAATCCCAGAATATAATTTTTTTAGGAAGACAAAGGTCTACTAAGTTCTTAATATCTTCCGTCTTTACTTTTTGATTTCCTTTAACTTGGATTTTTTTAGTTTTAATTTGAAAAAAACAATTAAAACAGACTAAGTAAAAAATTATCAGAGATGTTACCAAAAAAAGCACAAAAATCCAAAAGAATTTATTTTTTGTAATCCAATTTTTTCTTTTTTGTTTCCATTGTTTTTTGAATTTCAGATATTGACTTTTTTTCATAAATCCTTTTTAACTTATTAAAGGAGGAAGTTCTTTGAAAGAAAAATATCCACCGGAAGAAATAATACATATTAACCAACCCGAAATTAGAAAAATTAATGCAATTGTAGCTCTTTCATTTGGATCCCGAGACTCTAAAAAACCAGGATTGAGCAATCAAGAAATTGCCGATTTCGTCAAAAAACTTTATCAATCAACCAGCGTCCCTCTTATCCTTCAACGAGAGATCGCAGAATGTTTAAAAGAGACTCCGAAAGCTAAAGTGATCTATGAACACAGAATAAAAGGAAAATATCTCGATACCTATGAAGTATTATATCAAGCAAAACAATTCTGCGACAAATTCAAATGGAAGAATATATTACTGATAGCTCATCCTGATCATCTCCCAAGAGCCCGACTCACTGCTAAGAAATTAGGTTTTAATGTCTATATTCCGTATGAGCTGCCTTCTATATCCTATGATAAACAATCAATTAAACCATGGACGAGAGAGCGCTGGCGATTTCTACTTCATGAGTTAAAGAGCGGGATAATATATAAAATACAGGGAAAAATCTAATTAGAGGAGGTCCTCAAAGACCTCTTTTCTTTTTTCTTATCTTTTCTATAATCCAGTTAAACCAATATCTTGGATTTAAAACTAAATCTTGGGTTTTTACATACTCTTTTTTATAACCACCAAAGCCTTTTTTAAAAAGAGTTAAACCCCACCAAGGATGTTTTTTAGAAGAACCATCAGGCGCAATTCCCCAGAAATTATATAATCCACATCCTCTTTTCTTTGCTTCTCTAATCGCCTCCCATTGCAAAAGATAAGAAATAGGAACTTTTGGATATTTCAAGGAGGTAGCACCATGATGGTAAAACCCAATTCCCTGCCAATAAACTATAATTGCCGAAGCAAGAATTTCATTCCTGTATTTTCCCAAAAATATAGAAATCTGATTGTCTTGAGAGAAAATCTCAAATTCTTTCTTCAAATAATCTAGAGAAAAAGGAATAAATTTCTGACGCTTTACTACTTCTTGATGAATATTATAAAAAATATCTATATCTTCCAGTTTGTGACTCTGATATATCTGGATTTCTTGATTCTTCAATCCTTGCCTAATTAAATACCTGGTAGTTTTTCGCATTTGCGCTAAAAGTTCTTCCTCAGAAGGTGAAATATCTAATTCCCAAGTAACTTCCGGATGCATATGAATAGGGGCCTCTCTAAATCCGACTTGCTCAAAGATTTTTATGTTCTTAGCATTTCTCTCGCAAATAGGGCTTACTCTTATAAAACTACACTTCTGATCTTGAGCAATGATCTTTAGTTCTTTTACTAAAAAACCTAATACAGCTTCTAGATCTTCTTTTTTAAAAACAACTGGACCATGGGGTAAAAATAGAAAAGTACCACGTTTTGCTTTTATTTTTATTACCAATGATATAGCAATCAACTCCTCCTTATTTCTATATATTCCTACTCGCCATATCTCATTACCCATTCTTTTCTGGAATTCTCCCCAATACCATGATTGCAAAAAAGTCTTCTCCTCTACCGACTCTAAAAACTTTTCCCAGATATATCTGTTTGTAATTTCTCTAAGAAACATATTTTAGCAATGATTTAATAACAATTCTTGCTTCTTTCTCAGAAATATTTATATGTGTTGGCAAGTTTATAATCCTCTTTGCTATTTCTTCAGCTCTAGGACAGCTACCTATAATATATCTCATTTTTTTCTGATCGGTATCAGGTGGAACAATAGAAGTCTTGCGCCACCCATCGTTAAGAAGAACCTTGTTCTTTCTCAAATCTACAAGTATCCTCTCTGTGTCTTTCTTTCTATCCACCAAAATAGGAAACCTCATAAAGATTCTCTTTGTTTGATCTACCTTTCCTTGAAACTCAAATCTTCCTCTTAAACCCTCGCTGTATACTTTAGCAATTCGTTCCCTGTGGATATTAAATTTCTCTAATTTCCTTAATTGATTTAAAGCTAAGATAGCTAAAGCGTTTGGAAGTCTCTTCGGAAATAAAGAAGGGAGTTTTCCTTCTTTTTCTTTTTTATCAACGGCTTTTGACAAGATCTTAAATATCTGAAAAAAGTTTAAAACAAATTTTCCAAAAGAAGGAAAATGGTAAGCAGGTAGAATAATGTAATGCATCAATATAGGATGGAGAAGTTGTTGAAAGACCCAAAAAGAAGAAGGAAAATCGCAGCTTCTCTGGAAATTTCTAATTTTCTTCCCTGTTTTACTATCATTTGTTATTGCCATTCCTCCAAAGACAGAAGAAATAACTTTATCTCTACCAAAACTAAAGAAAGCAGCTTTTCCAAAAGTTCCTACTTTTTTGCCTTTATACTCTGCTCCAAGAGAATGAGCACAATCCTCAATTAAAATTAAATTATTATCTTTGCATATTTTCAAAACCTCATCCATTTTAGCAGGTTGACCAAAAGTATGCTGAACTATTACTACCTTGCTCTTCTCTGTAATTTTTTCTTTCAAATCTTTGGGATCTATATTAAAAGACTCATCACAATCCACAAAAACAGGTTTTAATTTCAAACGCATAATAGGATTAACAACAGCATTGCATGTAAAAGCTTGGAATAAAACTTCTTCTCCTTCTTTAAGATCAAAAGATTTTAAAATAGCTAAAAACGCCGATCTACCACTGTTGAACGAAACAGCCTCATTTACTTTGAAATAATTTTTAAACTCATTTTCTAAAATAGATATTTCCTCTCCTTGTTTCCATTTTCTTGGTCTAAAAATCATCTTTAAAGCTAACAAGACATCATCTTTTTCTGTATTAGGAGAAAGAGAGGTAGAAACCAAAGAATGGTTGAAAATTTCTAATTTCATGGTATAATTAATACTGGAGGTGAACCTTTGAAAATAATAATTAAGTACCTTAAAAAAATAGCAAAAAAAGCAGGAGATGGAATACAAACAGTAGCAGCAATTATCTTTATTGTTTTCTTAACATTGTTTGATCCAAACCTAATTCCTCTGACAGCAAAAGAAATTCTGGGAGCAATAACTACAGGAATAGTGACTACAGCATCCCTAGCAAGCATAGGATTACCCTTTGATATATCTATACCCACGGGATTTCTGATGGCAGCGATGTCTTTCTTGATTTCGTATTTCCTTCTCAGAAACAACGATGTTTTTTAGATGAGGCTTTCAATAGGCCTCATTTTTTTATTCCTATCCGTTCTTGAAAAGATAAAGGAACTCTACTTTCAAGAATAATTACATCTTCTTTTCCTTGGAAATCTTTTATTTTTTCAAAGATAGCTTCTGGTTTTTCTTCAAGAACTACCTGATCATCTTTTAATCCGCTTTCCAAAGCCCCTTCTTTTAGATAATAAAAGTAATCTTTTGTTGTAACGATTGCTAAATCACATACCCTTCCAATTTCTTTTCCTATTCTTCTATGAATTTCAGCGGCCTGGTCTCCTAACTCTATCAAGCAAGGCATAATGATTGCTTTTTTTCCTTGCCAAACCTTCAAATAATTAAGATGCGCAATTACTCCATCAGGATTTGCTGAATAGGTAGCATCTATCACATTAAAATTTTTGTCTGTTTTTACTAAACGCATCATTCCTTCCATCGGTTTGATCTTCTGACAAGCTTTAGCAATTTCTCTAAGACTCATTCCTAACTCCTTAGCAGCTAATGTGGCCATCAATACATTATCAATCCAATGTTCTCCCAGCAAAGGCACTTGAAACTGGATTTTTTCATTATCTAAAGAAACTTCAAACAAAAGCCGATCTTTTTCTGTCACTACATTCTCTGCTTTAATATCTTTACCCGTTATTTTCTTTCTAATTTTAATCTGATCAAAAAGCTCCCGACAATATTTATTGCTCCCATTCAAAATTGCCAATCCATCAGTAGGCAGACTTTCAATCAATTCAAACTTTGTTTTTTTGATATTTTCCAACGAACCAAAGGTGGCTAAGTGCTGCTGATTAATTCCAGTAAGAATGCCTATTTGAGGCTGAACAATATCTGTCAGAAGTTTTATCCCTCCTTTTTCATATGCTCCCATTTCACATACAAAAACTTGATGCTCTTTTCTTAAGTTATTTAATACACAAAAAGATATCCCTACCTCTGAATTCTGGTGTTTTTCTGTCTTTAAGACATTAAATTTTTCTGAAAGAATTTTTGCTAAAAATTCTTTAGTTGAGGTCTTACCATAACTACCTGTAATGCCTATCACTACCACATCTTTAAATTGCTTTCTCTTCTCTGTTGCTCTTGCAATTATCTTTTTTCTCCACGAAATAGCAAAAGGTTCAAATCCTATCACAATACCCGAAATAAACAATGGAGCTATCATATCCAGAAAAACTAAATAAAGATAAAAAAACTTTTGAGCCGTCCACGCGCCCAAGATTGAATAAATAAAAGATATCTCAAAAAGAAAACCGACGGAAAGCAAAACAAAAGTTTTCTTAGTTATCTTCGGTATTCTGAATTTTTTCTGGAATATTCTTACCAAAATAAATAAAACTTCTACAGAAAACAGAGCTACAACAAAGTAAGGAAAAATCTTGGGATAGAAAACTAAACCTGCCAAGACAAAAAGTTTTATCAAAGCAAGATTTTGTCTTATTAACTTTCTTCCATTTTCTGTTTGAAAATGAGCTTTGAATCTACCTATATGATATTCCTTCAGCTGCCAAAGCCAAATCCACAAAAACAATTCTTTTGCAAAAATGATTGACCAAAGGAAAACAGCTATCAATTGAAGATTTCTATATATCAGAGACATAATTTTTTAATAAACCTTATAATCCTTTCTGCTAAAATCTCAGGGCATTCAAGATAAGGAGCATGTCCAACTGACTCAAGAACCTCTAACTCTGCATCGGGAATCTTTTCTTTCATTAAATAAGCATCGCAAAGCGGCGTAATTTTGTCTTTATCTCCCCATAATATTAAAGTCTTTATCCGAATCCGAGAAAGAAAATCTGTTAGATCTTCTTCTATAATATTCTTAAATGTCTCTCTAAGGTGGCCTTTAGCCGAAATATAATCAGTTTTTTTTAAAATTTTCTTGTAGAAAATATGGCGGAAAAAATTATACCCTGGAAGGAAAGAAAATCTTTTTAAATATAAAAGTAAAGAAAAAATAAAAGATTTTTTATGCCTAATTCCTGCCGAAGCAACTAATATTAACCCCCTAATCTTTTGAGGAAATTGAGAAGCAAACTTAATAGAAATTCTTCCCCCAAAAGAATGACCTAAAAGAAAAAATTCTTTTTTTTCTTCTGTAAAATTCTCCAACCACTCAACATAATCATCAAGATTCCACGGTCTGGTAAGCCTGTTTTCTTGTTTAAAACCGGGCAAGTCAGGAATAATCACTTCTATACCCTCTTTCTCAAGAAGCTCTTTAACTTTATTCCATTTTTCCTTTGAGCTCTGCCAACCATGAAGGATAATAATTGATTGACAATTTTCCATAAAATTTCTATTTTGATAACGGAGGTGTAGTTTTGACAAAAAATAATAAGAAAAACATAATAGAACAGGTCTTAATTGGATTGATTAGAAACACAAAACCCGAGTGGAACAATAATTTTATTGAAGAATGCGCTGTTGCTTTTGCGAAACCTTCCTTGAAAATCCTAGTTATTTTTACTATCTTTACTGTCGTTTCAATCATATACGGCATTGCTATATGGCAGATATTTCTCAAGGGAGTGCCTTTAAGTATTTCTATACTTCTAAATATTCCCTGGATTGTTGGTATTCTAATAGGAATCGCGATATTCAAGATATATCTCCCCCGATATAAAACTCTCTTTAAAAAGTTCTTTGGAAATAATAAAACATAGAGCATTGAGAAAATATCTCAATGCTTTTTTATTTAATCCTCTCAAACCCCAAATATTTTTTAAGAATCTCTGGAACTTTTACTGTACCGTCTTCCTGTTGATAATTTTCAATAATAGCAATAATTATCCTACCAATAGCAAAAGCAGTACCATTTAAGGTATGAACAAACTTTAATTTATTTTCTTTTTTATCCTTGTACCTGATATTGAGACGGCGTGCCTGAAAATCGGTACAGTTAGAAGTAGAGTGAGTTTCTCTCCATTTACCTTGCGATGGCATCCAGGCTTCAATATCATATTTTGCTGCTGCCGGATCTCCTAAATCTCCGGTACAAATTTGTACTACTCTATAAGGAATCTTTAAAAGTTTCATTAATCTTTCCTCAAGAGACAAAAAGAATTCATGTTCTTTAATAGATTGATCAGGATGAGAAAAGCTAAACATCTCCACTCCATCAAATTGATGAACTCTAAATATCCCCCATGTTTCTTTTCCGTAAGAACCAGCTTCTCTTCTAAACCAAGAAGAAAACCCCACATATCTTCTTGGCAATTCCTCCTCTTTAAAAACCTCATTGGCATGCATTGCACCAATTACCTGCTCGGTAGTACCTGCTAAATAAAGGTTATCTTTCTCAATATAATAAATCTCATCTCTACCTCTTTCTACATATCCCATCCCTTGCATCATTTCAGGTTTCATCATTACAGGAGTTATAATAGGCACAAATCCTTCTTTTGTAAGTTCATCAAAAGCTAATTTTATTAAAGCGATTTCTAAAAGGGCAGCCTCTCTTTTTAAAAATCCAAACCGTGTTCCAGCTACTTTTGCTGCTCGTTTGATATCAATTAAATCAAGTTTTTGAGCAATATCTAAATAATCCTTAGGAGGAAACTTAAATTCAGGCTTTTTACCCACTTCTCTTAAGACTATATTCTCTGATTCATCTTTACCTACTGGAACACTCTCCAAAGGAATATTGGGAACCTGAAGCAATAAGTTTCTAAAATCTTTATCTATCTTATCAAATTCTTTCCTCAGATTTTCTTCTTCTGTGTCAATTTTTCTCATTTCCGCAATGATTTTCTCTTTCTCTTTTTGAGACTTTGCTTGAACTATCTTTTTGCTGTGTTTGTTCTTACTTGCTCTAATTTTTTCTAAATTCGTCAAAAGTTTTCTCCGTTTTTTATCCAATTCTAAAAGATAATCTATATTGATCTCCACATTTTTGTGTCTACAACCTTCAATAACCAAATCCTTATTTTCACGAATAAACTTAATATCTAACATAGTTTATTTAGGTCTCATTGTAGGAAATAAAATTACTTCTCTTAAGCTGTAGGAATTAGTAAGCAATGCTACAAATCTATCAATCCCCATTCCAAAGCCAGCACAAGGAGGCATTCCATATTCCAGGGCTTCAATAAAATCTTTATCCATTCTCTGGGCTTCATCAAATCCTTCCTTATACATCTTTTCTTGTTCCTCAAACCTTCTTCTTTGTTCTACAGGATCATTTAGCTCAGAAAAAGCATTCACCAGTTCACATCCTCCTACCACAAGTTGAAAGTTAGCTAATTTATTCGGATGATCCTCCAAAGATTTTGCCAAAGGAAAAGATTCTTTAGGATGATGAATTATAAAAGTAGGATTAATAATTTTATCCCTGCATTTCTTTTTATAAATTTTATCAGCTATCTCAGCTTTACCTTCTCCTTTTTCAATCTTTATCCCCATCTCTTCTGCTTTTTTCTTTAAGGCTTTAGGATGAATTTCATCAATATTTATTTTTGCCTCTTTTTTCATTAATTGAGAAAACTCTATCCTAGGCCAAGGAGAAGAGAAATCAATTAATTTCTCTTGGTACTCAATTTTTAAGGAGCCTTTGATCTTCTTGACTATTTCTTGCATCATCTTCTCTGTGAATTTCATTAACTCTTTATAATCCGCATATGCCCAGTAAAATTCAAGCATAGTAAAATCAGGGTTATGAAACCTATCCACGCCTTCATTCCTAAAGCACTTCCCTATCTCATATATTTTTCCAAATCCTCCTACTATAAGCCTTTTTAGATACAGTTCTAAAGAAATACGTAAATACAGGTCTATGTCGAGTGCATTGAGATGTGTTTTAAAAGGCCTAGCTTTAGCTCCACCATATATTGGTTGCAAAATTGGAGTCTCAACTTCCAAAAAACCGTTAGCTTCTAGAAACTTTCTTATTTCTCTAATAATCCGAGAGCGTTCTTCAAACTTTTTCTTTACTTCGGGATTAAATATTAAATCAAGATATCTTTTTCTATATCTCTCCTCTACATCTTTTAAACCATGCCATTTTTCAGGCAAAGGCAAAAGGCTCTTTGCAAGCATTCTAAAATCATAAACCTCTATTGTTTTTTCTCCTCTTTTTGTCTTAAACAAAAAACCCCTCACTTCAATAAAATCTCCTATATCGAAATTATCAAGAAAGAATTTATATCCTTCTGGCCCTAATCTATCTCTTTTAAAATAAGCTTGCATCTTTCCTGATTCATCTCCAAAATGTATAAAAGTAGATCCGCCATGTTCTCGAATAGAAAATATTCTCCCATCTAAAATAATTTCTTCCGATGCTTTTGCAAGAACTCCAAACTTATCTATCACTTCTTTGATAAGATGAGTTCTTTTTACTTTTTGAGGATAAGGGTTAATTCTAAGATCTCTTAATCTCTTAAGTTTTTTTAGTCTGTTTTTTCTAATATCAGAAAGGGCCATATTATATTGTTTTGGTTTTATTCTAATATTCTACTTTATTAGAAAGAATAATTCAACACAGTCACAAAGACTGTGTTGAAAAAAAGAGAAACAAAAATAAATTTTTCCTTAATCTTCTTTGATCTTCCTCTTTAAATCCTGAAGAATCTCGGCAGCAACATCTTTTCCTCCCAAACCAAAAGCCAGACCGCCAGCAATAACAAGAAAAGCAACAAAACCAGAAAACAATGTCATTATCATTTCTCTCGCAATACCTAGTTGAATCAGAATAGCCATTATAGCAAAAACCCAAATCGCCCATCTCGTAACCTTTTCTATAAATTTGCTATATTTCAATTGCATTCCTTCAGCTGCAGCGCGAATAATCTTCGGCACATATTCAGCAACTATCACTGCTACTACAAAAATAGCTGCTGCTACGATCAAATTAGGAAGCCACAACACAATACTACTCATAAATGTAGCAAACTCTTCCAATCCTAGTATCTCCACTGCTGCCTTCAAAAATACAATGAATATTACCCACTTTACTAATGCTCCAATAAAGCCAGACGGATCTACTTTCCACTTAGCTTTCTCCAAAGCTTCTTTCCAAGCACCTCTCTCAAACAACATATTAAATCTTATTCTTTTCAGTACCTCTGCTATTATCTTTCCAATAGCAACTGCAACAAACCAACCTACAATAATAACAATTAATGCTCCAATAAGCTCAGGTGTAAACTTAAGAAAACTTGCCCATAACTCACCTAAGCTTTTCCATGTAATTTTAGCCCAATTTTCGATAGTCATTTTAAGTATTTAAATAAATATTTTCTAAATTAATACATTTTTCGACCTTTTTATGTATTTATATATAAATATTATAAATATTATAAAACTTTATTTGCAATCAAGAAAGATTAATATATTTTAACACTAATTGCGTCAAATTTCAAAAAACTAAAAGAGGAGATTGTGGATAATTCTTTTTTAATTTATCGTAGGAAAAGAAAACCTCCATATTTTGTTCCCCTGCTAAAATAGAAATACAGGAACACTTTCTCTCTTTTCTACAGAGCAAATAAAAAAATATTCTTTCTTTATGTA
>JAGGXC010000004.1 GCA_021163265.1 bacterium
GATTTGGTTTTACGAGATATTGATATTTTAAAAAAGTTTAGAAATATTGAAGTCGGCTTAACAATAAATAGTTTTAACGGCCATCTAAAAAGAATTTTTGAGCCATTTTCACCGACAAACGAAAAAAGAATAAGGGCTTTGAAAATTCTTAAAGAAAATAAAATAAAAACTTATACTTTTGTTAGTCCAATAATTCCGGGACTGATAGATTTAGAGAATGTTATTAAAAAGACCAAAGATTTTACTGATTTTTATTGGTTTGAAATGATTAACATCCGGTTGGCTGGAGAAGAATTTGTTAAAGTTTTAAGGAAAGAGTTTCCTGAAAGTTTTGAAATTGTTAAAGATAAAGCAAAGTTTGACAATTTTATAAGAGAATGCAAAAGGGTTGTTAGTTTAGAAAGAATAAATGTTCGAGGAATAGAAATTCATTAGCAAGTTTTGAAGAAAAATGTAAAACATTCTCGTATTCTTAAGAATGAGAAACCGTTGGATAAAACAGAAAAAAAGATTAAAATTTTTAATGGATAAAGAAGTGAGAGAGATGTTAGACAAAAGTAAAAAATTAATTAGAATGATATGAAATATTCAAAAGATAAAATTATGTTTTTTTCTAAGGATAGTTTTTTTTCCGATATTAAGCACGTCTACTTAAAATTGATAACGATGGAAGAATTAGTATGGATAAGCAGTATCTTATGGATTTCTTGGTTTGGGGATATATTGTTTCCAAGACATGAAGGTGTATTGATAAACATCTTTTTTTTATTGTTGGTGTTGTGGACTTTTTATATTTATATGACTAAAACTCGCCAAGAGAGAAGAAGATCTAAGAAAAAATGGTACAAGTGGAAAAAATCTTTTATGAGAATATTCAATATTCCTGGTAGTACTTTGTTTTTATTTCTCTTTCTAAATTATTTTTTAAAAATCTCAACGCCAATAAGTCAAAGCTTTTCAGAGGAGATGGATTTTATTGAAAAGACGTATGGCACGGCATTGCTCGCAATTTTTGTTCTTGCTCTTCTCATTCTTGGAATTTTTCATCTTTTCTATCTTTTAAAAAGGTTTTTGAAGAGGGAAATAGAAAGAAGACTTTTTGGGATAGAAGTGGTATCTATTATATTTCTTGTAGTTATTTTTTTGCCACTTTTTTATAACAAATTTTGTCCATCATTTTACAGAACCTTTATTGTTTTTCTCTTAAAGTGGTTTTTTGGGATTTCGTTACTTTTCCTCCATTTTAACTATTTAATAGGGGAGATTAAAATACTTTTTAAAATTCAAAATGGGTTTAAAATTCAGCAATAAAAATGTTAAGTTGTTTAAATATCCCGAAAATTTATCGTTTGAATAAATAAAAAATTCTTTTTCTGTCTTTAAGAAGATGCCTAAAATGTTTTCGTGGTTACATAACAAAAATAGAGAATGTTTGAATAAGAATTATGAATAACAAGGAGCAAACAATTTATCTTTCGCCTTCGAAGCTCAGTCTTTTTCAAGAGTGTCCGCTTTGTTTTTGGTTGCATATGGTAAAGGGAATTCATCGGCCAGAAGGACCAACTTCTACTTTACCTAGAGGTATGGATAATTTGATTAAAAAGTATTTTGATCGCTATAGAGAGAATGGGGAGATGCCGCCTGAAATTCAGGGGAAGGTGCGAGGGAAACTTTTGCAAGATCAGAACTTATTAAATGAATGGCGGAAAACTACAAAGACTAGTTCTCCGAGATTTTTTGATAAAGATCTGAATGCTTGTTTATTTGGCGGGTTAGATGAGTGTTTTGTAGATGGCGAGTATTTTATTCCAGTGGATTACAAAACACGAGGTTTTGATTTAAAAGAAAACTCGCTTTCTTATTACCAGACTCAGCTTGATTGCTATACTTTTTTGCTGGAAGCAGAAGGATATAAACATTTATCCTTTGGTTATTTGATTTATTATATTCCAATTGAGGTGAAGGAAAATGGCGAGGTTAGTTTCAGAGTGGAGGTACACAAAATAAATACAAATCCCAAAAGAGGATATGAGATATTTAGAGAAGCAGTAAAATGTGTTCGGAGCCCCCAGCCTAAATCTCATAGCGAATGCAGGTTTTGTTCATGGGGAAACGATTTTGTAAATTTTGAGTAATGTTTCAGAGAGCTTTCTTGCGAATCAAGACGAACTTGATACTACGAAACAAAAATTCATTTTTATAATTAAAATTTCGGTAAAAGAGCTTTTTTATAAGAAAGCTCTTTTTAAATTAGTAGCTGGTGAGAGATATGAAAATGTGTTATAAATGTATAAAAGGTATTATTAATTTATAGAATTTATGATAAATCAAAAAATAATTGATTATATAAAAAAGAGTCTTAAACAGGGAGCAGAGAAAGAAGAAATTAGAGAAGCGCTTATTTCTGAAGGATGGAGCGAAAAAGAGGTCGACGAGGCGATGGACTATTTTTTTAATTTTGACAAACAGAGATCTTTTGTTGATGAAGAAAACAAAGATTCTTTTGGTATAAATTCTGCTGATGTTTCATCTCTTCCAAAAGGAAAAGAGCTTCTATCTCAAGCTTGGTCTCTATACAAACAAAGGATTTTAACTTTTGCGGGAATAGTTGCATTACCGGCTTTGCTTAGTCTATTAATTATTGGTTTGTTCGTAGGAGGGCTGTTAATGGTTAATCCTTCTCCTAATCTGATTAATTTTATTGTGTTAATAATTACCTTTATTTCTGTCTTGTTAATTCTTGGTATAATTTCTCTATGGAGTCAGCTGGCTTTAGTATATGCAATTAAAGATTCTTCAGAAGGTATTGGCATAATTGAATCTTACCGGAGAGCGGCTCAGAAGCTCTTTTCTTTTATATGGATGTCAATTATTAGTGGTTTTATTATTCTTGGCGGATTTTTTCTTTTAGTCATTCCTGGGATTTTATTTGCAATATGGTTTAGCTTAGCTGTTTTTGTGTTAGTTATGGAAGATCTTAAAGGTATGGATGCACTTTTAAAAAGCAAAGAATATATAAAGGGAAGATTCCGTTCTGTGTTTCTGCGGTTTCTTTATATCGGGTGTGTGTCTTTTCTTTTTCTTTTACCGGTTTTTTTCTTCGAATCTCTGGATTTACCGCTGTTGGAAGATGTTGTAGAATTTATCATTGCATTAATTGTAGGTCCGTTATCAATGATTTATTATTTCCTTGTTTACAAGAATTTAAGAGCTTTAAAAAAAGAGCTTCCTTTCTCTTCTCCTACTTTAGGTCAAAAATTGCCTTATCTTGTGATAGGAGTGGTGGGAATATTAATTATGGTAGGGATTTTCTTTACTATTCTTTAATGAGATTTTTGATTATAATATAAATGTAAGTATAAAATATAAGTATAAAGGTCGAGATTTTGTATAATATCTGAAAATAAAATAATTTGTACCAATGTCAGAACTATTAAATAAAAAGATTTATCTTATTGTAGGAATAATAGTAGTAGCAGTTTTTCTGATAGGCGGTATCTTTGCTTTTTTGCATCAGCCAAGAGAAGCTGTTTCTCCCGAAGAGGAAGAGTTGACTAACGAAATGAATACCTTTTCTCAAGATATCGATGAGTTAAATGAGTTAGGAGAAGAAGGAGACCTTGATACTTTAGACGAAGATTTAGGTTTATTGGCAGAAGAATCTGGTGGAGATTCTATAGGAGATATAGAAACTTCAGTAAACGAGTTGGATTCTGAGCTCGATGATTTACTGGCTGATTTAGATGAATTGGAGACTTATCAAGAAGATAGCTCTCTTAGTGATCTGGATGATATATTGTCAGCCTTTTCTCAGTAAACTTCAGTAAACTTTAATTAATTAAAAAATATGAGTAAAACTACAAAAATCATTTTATTCTGCCTAGTAGCAACTATTGCTATAGGATTGTTTGCTACCTCAGTATTAGCTCAACCTCTTGGAGGAGCAAAACCAGGTAATCAGGCAAGGACTGTATATCAATCTGCGCGTCAACAATATCTTAAAGAAGTAAATTGGTGGAAAACAACGCGTCAGCAATTTTTGGATGCCAGATCAAAGTATAGAAAATTCAGAAAAGCAGAAGACAAAGCAGCTTATCAGGAACGCGCAAGAGAATTTTTGAAGAAGACTGTAGAAGTATTAATTAAAAAATTAGAAACTATAAAAGTATGGATATCTAATAGGAAGGCTCTTTCTGAATCAGAAAAGCAGTCAATAATAGCTGAGATAGATCAGGATATTGAGTGGCTTCAAAGCAAAAAATCAGGGATCGATACCGCTACACCGGATCAAATCAAAGAAAAAGCAAGAGAAATTAGGGATTACTGGAGGAAGCATCGTATTACAGTAAAGAGGATTGTTTGCAAGATTTGGGCTGCAAGAGTAAATTGGGTTATTCAGAGATTTGAGAGCGTTTCTGAGAAAATTGCAGATAGAATAGAAAAACTAAAAGCAAATGGTTATGACACTGCTCAGCTCGAAGCTTGGCTTGCTGAGTTTAATCAAAAGATTGAATTAGTGAAATCAAAGAGAGATGAAGCTAAAGGAAAGTGTGAAGGAATTACAAGTCTTGAAAATGCTAATCAGCTTTTTGTACAGGCTCATCAGATTATCAAGGAGATTAATCAATATTTACGGGACGCTCACAAAAAATTGATGGATATTATCAGGGAGATGAAGAAGATGCATGTTTCCTCTGCTCCTCAAGCTACTCCTGTTGAGTCGGGTGCTTCAGATACTTCTACAGAATAAAATTGAATTTATTTTTCAATCCAAAAGCAACTCTTTTTGAGTTGCTTTTGGATTGCTACAATGCTAAAATTGAAAAGATATTCTAAATATTCTTAAGTTTTGAGATTACTATGATTAATTCCTCATTTGCGTTTATTGCTGATATTTACAACATTTCTCAAGTAATTGTCCCTTGGCTATTTTCCGCTGGTCTGAAAATTATTGCTGTTATTGTTGGCGCTGTAATAGCTGATAGAGTTGGACGGTTTTTTATTGATAAATCAGTAAGAGAATTAGTAAAACCTGATATGGCTGTTCCTGATTATAAAGAAGCAGAAAGAAAAAGAGAGGATACACTTATTAGGATTTTTAACAATATTTTAAGAATTACTATTATTTTGGTACTTGTCTTAACTATTCTTCCTCAGCTCGGCATAGACATAACTGGTCTTTTGGCAGGTGCAGGAATTGTGGGTATAGCTTTGGGTCTTGGAGCAAGATCGTTAATCCAGGATTTTTTGGCAGGTATTTTTATAATCTTAGAGAATGTCTATCGGATAGGAGATGTGGTGTGTCTTGATGGTACTTGCGGTGCAGTAGAGAACATCACTTTGAGAAAGACGGTTCTAAGAGATCTTGACGGTGTTCAGCATCATATCTCTAATGGCTCCATTAAAAAAGCCTCTAATCTGTCAAAAGATTTTGCCAGAGTAAATTTAAATATAGGGATTGCATATAACTCAAACTTGGAAAAAGTAATAGAGGTGGTGAATAAAGTAGGAAATGAATTAGCCGAAGATCCTGAATGGAAAAATGATATTCTGAAACCTCCTCAGTTTGTAAGAGTAGATGATTTTGCTGAGTCAGCAATAGTTATCAAGATTGTTGGAGATACAAAACCTCTTCGACAATGGGCAGTTACGGGCGAGTTAAGAAAGAGATTAAAAATTGCTTTTGATAGAGAGAATATTGAAATTCCTTTTGCTCAAATGGTTGTTTGGCCAAGAGGGGAATGGAGAAAATAATGCACCAGAAACTCTCTATTAAGGGGACTAAAGAGAGATTATTTGAAGAAATAAAGACCCTTAGACACAAGCAAGGTTTTGTTTCAGCCGGTTTGCCTTTTTATAACCGGCTTTTTGGTCGCGATGCTATCATAGTTGCTTGGCAGTTGCTTGATATCGATGTTTCAGTTGCAAGAGATACAATCAATATTTTGTCATCTTTTCAGGGCAAACGCATTAACAAAAAAAGAGAAGAGGAGCCCGGTAAAATACTTCATGAAACAGATCTTAGCAAAAAAAGACATCCTAAAGGATACTTTCCTTTTCCTTATTATGGCTCAGTAGATTCCACACCTCTTTTTCTTATCCTTTTGGCTTTTTATTTCAAGAAAACAAAGGATGTTAATTTTTTAAAAAACCACTTTCTGAATCTTATTTCTGCTGTAAATTGGCTGATTAATTACGGCGACAAAGATGGTGATTTGTTCCTTGAATACGAAAGACAAAATCCAAACGGGCTTTTCCATCAGGGATGGAAAGATGGATTTAAAAATCATCTAAAGATTACTCCTCCTGTAGCTATTGTTGAAGCACAAGGATATCAATATCTTGCTTTTGTAGAATCGGCTAAGATTTTTGGCCAGTTTGGAGAAAAGAATATAAAGAAATTATTGCTCAAAAGAGCGGAACATTTAAAAGAGAGATTTAATAAATATTTCTGGATGAAAGAGAAAAAATATTTTGCTTTAGCTCTTGATGGATCAAAAAGACAAAGAAAAGCTGTGACTTCTAACCCAGGGCATTTATTGTTTACTGGGATTTGCGATAAAGATAAGGAGAAATTGATTATAAAACGGATTTTTGCTAAAGATATGTGGACTCCGTTTGGTATAAGGACTCATTCTGCCAAAGATCCTGATTTTGATCCTTTAAGTTATCATTTGGGTTCTGTTTGGCCTCATGATAATTGGATTATTGCTCAAGGATTAAAAAAGTTAGGATATAGAAGTCAATATCGGCAAATAAAAGAAGCTCTTTTAAGAGCATATAGAGAAATAGGTTTTATTCCTGAATTTTATGGGGTGGTTGAGAATAAAATTGTTTTGAAGACAGAACAATCTGCTTGTTGGCCTCAGGCATGGGCCTCTGGTGCCCTTTTTAATTTTTTAGACGCTTAGAATCTTTTCAAAATTCTGCAGCGATGCCTTTGTGAATTTTTGAAAGAATTTCTTCCTTTTATTTATCTGGGATTTCTTTATTTCTTTGGGTTTTGCCCAGAAACCTCCACCCGCAAGAAAAAGCAGATTACCACGTAAAAGAATCTTGAATTTTTCTTTTCTGCTTTTTGAAATTTTTGACAAGTAACTTTCAATTAAAAATCTCCTCTGCCATTGTCTTGCCTGCCATAGGTGAGAAAAAAGATATGCTATATCGTAGGCAAAATTGTTAATTTCCATTGATTCCCAGTCTATTATTTTTAGTTTCTGTTTTGTAAAAATGATATTTCCTAAATTAAAATCTCCGTGTGAGAGATATTTGTGTTCTTTTTTGAAGAGAGGAAAATATTTTTTTGTAAGTTCTTCTGCTTTTGCTAATTCATTTTTTGAAACAATTCTATGTTCTTTTAATCTTTTGATGGCGTGAGGAATAATCTTATATTCGATTAAAGGAAAACTTCTCAGAGGTATTTTTTTAAAATAAGAAATTTTTGTTTTTGAAAGAGAAATCAAAAAATTAGTTATCTTTAAAATCTTTTTTTTGCTGAGACTTTCTTTAAGCTTCTCGTTATCTCCCAAAGGACCCTCTTTTATAAATTCTCTCTCAAACCATTCGAAGTCTTTTTCAACTTTTCCTTTATAATAGTCAGGCAGAAAGCTTAAGAAGGGAACTTTTTTTCTGAAACTGTTTTTTTGTAGTGTCTGTGCAAATATGGCTTCCTTTTTTGTTTTTCTCTTTGCATCCTTGTTTTTTTGAATTCTGGCATAGAAGATCAATGCCTTTCCGGAAGCATCATTGCATAAACTTGCATATCTGTGCTTTCCTCCTTTGGTATTTTTGATAAATTCTTCGGGAGGAATTTTTGCTTTGAGCCCTTCTTTTTTGAGAATCAAATTAATCTTTTTAGCTATGTCGGGGATGAGAAAACTATTCATTTTGTTTTACTTACGATTTCAAAAAAGACTTTCTCATAATCCTCTACCATTTTTTCTAAAGAGAATCTTTCTTCTACCCATTTCCGACAATCTTGTCGTTTTATTTTATCAACTTGTTTAATTGCTTCTACAAACCCTTTAAGATTAACTTTTCCGTTCTTAAGGAAAGGATCGACTACAAAGCCGGTTTTTTTGTTTTTGATTACCTCCGGCGCAGAACCTCGTTTGAATGTAATTACTGGAGTTCCACATGCCATTCCTTCGGTAAAAGTTAGACCGAATGGTTCTTCCCATTGGATAGGGCAAAGCAAAGCTTTCGCCTGACCATAATATTTATAGGTTTTTTCGTAAGGGATGTTGCCAATGTATTTTATATTTTTTCCAAGATAAGGTTTTATTTTTGTATTCCAATATTGACCACTGGTAGGGGTGCCAGCAATTAGAAGTTTTTCCTTTGCCTTTATTGCTGCTTGAATTGCTACATCAGGTCCTTTTTGAGGAAGAAGTCTTCCTAAAAATAAAAGGTGATCTTTCGCTTTTTTGGAGAAAGGAAAGAGTTTTAGATCTATGCCGTTGTAAATAGTGGCAGCATAATTGAGTTTCGGTGCGGGTTTTCTTTGTGCGTTTGATATAGAAACAAAATATTGATTACGTGAAGAGAAAATCTTGAAAACTTCTGCTCTCCAGGGATATATAGGATCGTGGAGCGTATATACTACAGGAATTTTTTGCACAGCCATTGCTAAAGGTAAAGCTCTATCTGCGGGATGGACATGAAGAATATCAAATTTTTCTTTGATAGCAGTTTTATACATTAAAGAAACAAAATATTCATCCCAGAGTGTATATATTTTTGATCTTTCTACTGGACCGACGTATTTTCCTGAAAGGATTTTGAGATCCTTTTTTCCTGAAATTCCATGAAGAGGTTTTAAATTGCCAGTAATAATCTTTGTAACTTTTAGTTTTGATCCTTTTGGAGCAAAAAAGTATACTTTATGTCCTTTTTCTGTAAGTCCTTCAGCCACCGCTTTTGCGATAAGCATTGGGGCATAGATAATATCTTTTGGCGAGGGGATAGTGTAATGCCCCGTGATCATCATTCCTATTTTGAGCTTTTTTTTCATATTTTTTGGCTTAGTATTTTATAATATATTTCTTCATATCTGTCCGTCATTGTCTGGTAAGTAAATTTTTTCTCCACCCATTTTCTACAATCCTCTCTTTTAATAGAATCTATCTGTTTGATTGCGTCGATAAATCCGTTCATATTTTTCTTTCCTTTTTTTGTTAGAAACGGTACCACAAAACCTGTCTTTTTGTCTTTGATGACTTCGGGTACAGAACCACGATCAAAAGCAATAACAGGTGTTCCGCAAGCCATTGCTTCTACCATTATTAATCCAAAAGGTTCGTGCCACTCAATAGGATACAATACTGCTTTTGCTTTTCCATAAAACTCAGGTAATTCTTTTTGAGAAAGCTCTCCTACATATTTTATTTTTCTTCCTAGATGAGGTTTGATTTTTGTCTTAAAATATTCGCGTCGATTTTTATCTAACCTGCCTGCAATAAGAAGTTTTGATTTCGTTTTTTCTGCTGCCCAAATAGCATTTTCGATACCTTTGTAAGGATCAATACGGGCAATCCAAGCAAAATAATCATCAGGATTTGGATTGAATTTATAAGGAGAAATGTCAATACCATTATAAACAATCCAGTTGTGGGGGAAATTTACAGGACAAAGTTTTCTTTGGGATTTGGAAATAAAACAGCCGAAAGTGGTTTTTTTGTGAATTTCAAACATTCTAAGTCGGGTAGGTAATCTTTTCGGGTCGGTGATAGAAGAAGTGTATAAAGGATTATGAAATGTATGGACAACTGGTGTTTTCGTGAGTTCTTGAAAGAAGAGAGTCCATAAATCAAGGTGGGCATGGATTATATCAAACTGCTTTGCTTTTTTGAAAGCTGCTGAAAGATTTTCTAGGTTCCAAAATGGATCCGTCCAAGGGATTTTGTCTTTTTTTAAGGCGCGGGGATAAACCGAAACAAGTTTTGCTTTTGTCTTAGAATCTCCTGAAGCAAAAAGAGTGACTTGATGTCCTCTTCTTGTAAGTTCTTCTGTTAGATAATGTACTATTCGTTCAATCCCTCCGTATTTTTCTGGAGGGATACTTACCCACAATGGTGCAATTTGGGCAATTCGTAATTTTTTATTTTTTCTCATTTTTTTGGTTCTTTAAGATTTTGTAATAAAGAGCTTCGTATTTATTGACCATTTTTTTGAGATTAAATTTTCTTACTACATGTCTTCGGCAATCTATTCTTTTGATTTGATCTATATTTTTCACTGCTTCTATTGCTTCTTCTTTACTTGAAACAAGAAATCCTGTCTTTTTGTCTTTTATAAGTTCAGGCATAGAACCTCTATTATAAGCAATTACAGGTGTTCCGCAGACCATAGCTTCTGTGACCACCAGACCAAAAGGTTCCTGTCTTTTTATAGGATAAATAAATGCTTTCGCGTTTTTAAAAAGTTCTACTTTCTTTTGAAAATCAGCTACTCCTACGAATTGAATTTGTTTTCCGTCGATAAGCGGTTTAATTCGGTAATCAAAATAGTCTCCATAGCCGGGTAAAATAGGACCAGATATTATGAGTTTCTCTCCGGCAGCCTTTGCTATTTCTATTGCTTCGGCAGGTCCTTTTTCTGGAGCAATCTTTGATAGCCATAATAAATAATCTTTTGGTTTGGGGTTAAACTCATATTTTTCTATAGGAAGTCCATGGTATATAGTTTTTACAGCATTTATTCCTGGAGCTGATTTTTTTTGACTTTTGGAAATAGTAACGTAATTGATTTTTGGGAATTTTTTAAATAAAACAATCATCTCTTCATATATTGGATGGTGAATAGTGCTTACAATAGGAGGTTTTAGGAGAGTGCTTAAATGAGTGGTGTAGAATTCGCAGTGGTCATGGATAATGTCAAATTCGTCTTGCATCTCCAAGATTTTCTTGTATAAAAGAGAGTAGACGGCATGGGGAGTATGGAGATGGGCTCGCCATAAACTATTGTGCCAGATAGGTACAAGACGAGCAGAAGTTTTGGAATCTCCTGAAGCAAAAAGAGTGACTTGGTGTCCTCTTTTCACCAGTTCCTCAGTTAACCAAGAGACAATAAGTTCCGTTCCTCCGTAAGTATATGGAGGAACAGGAATCCAAAGAGGTGCTACTTGAGCAATTCTCATAACTTAACTATAATTAAAAACTACCTCCTATTTTCATTATACTTAATAAAGCACCATAAAACAATGTCAGATCCTGTAATAGAAGAAATCAAATCTCGTCTTGATATAGTGGAGGTAATCTCTGGCTATATAAAGCTTCAAAAATGCGGTGTAAATTACAGAGCTCGTTGTCCTTTTCATTCAGAAAAAAAAGCATCATTTTTTGTTTCTCCTCGGTTGCAGATTTTTAAATGTTTTGGTTGTGGAGTTTCTGGAGATCTCTTCAAATTTATAATGATGATAGAAGGAATAGAGTTTGGAGATGCTCTCAAACTTCTTGCTCAAAAGGCAGGGGTTACTCTAAAGCCCTTTAAGCCGGAACTAAAAACAGAAAGACAGCGTCTTTTAGAAATTTGTGAACTTTCTTGCCGTTTTTTTAAAAAACAACTTAGAGCAAGCAAAACAGGTCAAGCAGTGCGTCAATATCTTCATTCAAGAAAGATAAATGACGATTCAATAGAGAAATGGAGGTTGGGTTATGCTCCTGATCAGCCTAGAGCTTTAACTGATTTTTTGCTTTCAAACGGTTATAAGATAGAAGAGATAAAAAAAGCAGGACTGGTGACTCAAAGTGAGACAGGGTATTTCGATCGTTTTCGGAGTCGGGTTATATTTCCTATTTTTGATATGCACTCGCAAGTGATTGGTTTTGGAGGGAGAATTTTTGGGGCGAGAGCTGAAAAGGAAATTGCTAAGTATATTAATACACCTGCTACTCTTCTTTATGATAAAAGCAAAGTGCTTTATGGGTTAGACAAGGCAAAAGTAGGAGTACGAAGACAGAACTTTTGCATATTAGTAGAAGGATATACAGATTGTATTATGGCTCATCAAGCAGGTTTTGAGAATACTGTGGCAGTTTCAGGAACAGCCTTAACTGCTTGGCATCTGAAGATTATCAAGCGTTATACAGATAATTTAGTGACAGCTTTTGATATGGATCTAGCAGGAAATTCAGCTACAAAGAGAGGAATAGATTTGGCGCAGAGTCTTGACTTTAATATCAAAGTTATTACTATGCCAAAGGATAAAGATCCTGCAGACGTGATAGCTCATAATTCTGCTTTATGGGAGAGATTAGTGAAAGAAGCAAAGTCTATTCTAGATTTCTATTTCGAGAGCACTTTTTTGAAATTTGATAGAAATACTGCTGAGGGAAAAAGAGAAATTTCTAAGGTACTCCTGCCGGTAATTAAAAGGATTCCCAACAAAATTGTTCAGTCACATTGGGTTCAAAAGCTGGCTCAGGAGTTAAAAGTGGAGACCAAAGATATAGAAGAGGAAATGGAAAAAGTTAAGTTAGATAGTTTTGACAGGGAAGAAAGCTCAAACAATGGAGATGAAAATCAAATAAATTCGGATTCTCAAAAAGATAGGAAAGAGAGATTGGAGGAGAGAATGATTTCATTAATCTTGCAAAAACCACAACTTCATAAGATAATTAAAGAACAAGATCTTGCTTTTTTTAATAACAAAACAGCTGAAATTATTTCCAAAATTAAAGAGTTGTTTAAAGAAGAGAAAGATTTTGATCATATTCAAGAGAAAATTACTTTACTTCAAAACGACATTCCTTCAAAAGATTTTGAATACATTGCTTCATTGGTTCTTCAGTCCGAGATACGAGAAGAAGGCAAAATTGATTTTGCTAAAGAGGCGTTGTTTTGTCTTAAGGAAATTAGAAAAAGTTCAATTAGAGAAAAGCTTTCAGAGGTTGCTCATCAAATAAAGATTGCCGAGCAAGAGAAAGACCATCAGAGGATTGAAGAATTAATGAAGCAATTTAATCAATTTGCTCAAAAGTTATCTCAAATCAATCAAAATTATGAAGAATAAAAAATCCCAAACCAAAAAAGAGGTTAAGAAAAGAAAAGCAAAAACTAATTCCGGCAAAAGGGAACCTGTTTCTTTAAAGAAGTCAAAGACCACAAAAAAGAAAATAGAAAGTTCCAGAAGGAAGAAAACAAAGAAAGCATCTTTGTCAAAGAAATCATCAACAAAGAAGGCCAGTAAAAAGCTTGTCAAGAAGGGGAAAAAGGATATAAAGCAAAAGAAAGAAGTAAAACAGAAGAAACAATCAAAGAGGTCAACGAAGAAGAAAAAAGAAATTGTTTTTACTCCCGAGAAAGTTCAGGAATTGATAAATAAAGGTAGGTCTAGAGGTTTTGTGACTTATTCTGAACTTTTGTATTACTTTCCTAATATGGAGCAAGATCTGGAGGGATTGGAGAATCTTTATATGGAATTAGAAAAAAATGGAATTGAGATTAAGAAATCAAAAGAGTTTTTAGAGGTGAAAGGGGTAAAAGCAAAACCTTTGCGTCAGAAGAAAGTAGACTTGGTTCAAATGTATTTGAAAGAGATAGGGAAGACTTCGTTTCTTTCTGCGAAAGAAGAAAGAGAGCTTGCTAAAAGAATTGAGAAAGGTGATGAGGAAGCCAAGAAAAAGCTTGCCGAAGCAAATCTTCGCTTGGTTGTTTCTATTGCTAAAAAATATATTGGCAGGTCTCCTCATTTGACTCTTTTAGATTTAATTCAAGAAGGAAATTTGGGTTTATTTAGAGCAGTAGAGAAATTTGATTGGAGAAAAGGATATAAATTCTCTACTTATGCTACATGGTGGATTCGTCAGGCAATTACCCGTGCTTTAGCAGATCAGGCGCGAACAATCAGAATTCCTGTGCATATGGTGGAGACTATTTCGAAATACACAAAAGTAAGAAGGCAGCTTGCTTTAAGTTTAAGAAGAGAGCCGTTGCCTGAGGAAATTGCTGCTGAGATGGGGGTAGATGTAGATAAGGTTCACCAAATTATGAAAATTTCTCAGAAGACAATTTCACTTGAGACGCCAGTAGGAAATGACGAAGGAGACAGCGTGTTGCTTGAGTTTGTGAAAGATGAAAAAATTCCTCCTCCATCATTGAAGGCAGCTCGTTCTCTTTTGCGGGAACAATTGGAAGAGATTATGGTGGATTTAAGTCCACGAGAACAAAAGATTCTCTCAATGAGATTTGGACTGAAAGATGGAGTAAATCATACCCTAGAAGAAGTGGGAAAGGTTTTTGGTGTGACAAGAGAAAGAATTCGACAGATCGAAGCAAAGGCTTTGGAGAAAATACGTCAACACCGTGCTTTGAAGAAATTAAAGGGATACTGATTGATTTTTTTTAAATTTTCTATAGAATATTTATATATATCCTTTTATATTTATTCCTTGTTTATTCCGGGATAGCGCAACAGTAGCGCGAGGGTGGTAAATAACTTGATATTGTAGGTTCGACATGAGATAATTTAATAATGGGATATGCGGGTAAATTAAATTTAAAATTGAAAGCTAGAGAATTACGAGAGAAAGGGTTTTCGATAAAAGAGATACAAAAGAGGTTGGGTGTTTCAAGATCTTCTGTAAGTTTATGGGTTCGGGATATTAAATTAAACAAAAAGCAGTTTGAAAAACTATATCTGAATAAGCGAACCGGCGCACTAAAAGGAAGCATTGTTGCTGCTATTAATAAAGTAAAAAAACGAGAAAAATTAACTCGGAGATTAGTAAAAGAAGGAATGAAGGAAGTAGGCGAGTTGTCAAAAAGGGATAAATTTGTAATTGGAATAGCTATGTATTTTGCTGAAGGAGATAAGACCGGAAGACATGTTGCTTTCAGTAATTCGGACCATCGATCTATAAAGTTCATGATGGATTGGCTACGAGAATTTTGTAGGGTTCCTGAGGCGAAATTTCGAGGAAGTTTATATCTCCATGATAATTTGAACGAGAAGAAAGCTAAACAGTTTTGGTCAAAGTTGACCAAAATCCCTCTTTCACAATTTACAAAAACTTATATCGTGAAAAACAATCCACATCGATTAAGAAAGACTAAACATCCCTATGGAGTTTTTAGAGTAAGAGTAAGTAATGTTAATTTGCATAGGAAGATAATGGGTTGGATTTCAGGAATTTTTAAAAATTAACAGTTATTCCGGGGTAGTTCAATGGTAGAACGGCGGCCTGTTAAGCCGAGAGTTTGCAGGTTCGAGTCCTGCCCCCGGAGCCATCTTTTTCCGCTACGAACCCTATTTATTTCTGCTTACCTCTCCTTATATTCTTTTAGCTTTTTATTAAACATATCCTTAGTAATCCGCCGGAGGCGACGATGAAACTCCCGAGAATTTTGAGCGGCTTCGCTGTATTCTTTCCAAACTGCCACAGCACCTGTTAAAAATATTATCGGCTTGCACCATTTTGGTAAAAGACCTCTGCATTATGTACAAAAATGGCATGAGGTCTTTTTCTAAGAAGGCAATTCATGGTAGAATAGAAAAAGGTTAATCTAATCAAAGACTAAAGCAGTATGGAAATAATAAAAAAAATAATTTCAATAGTTAGAAGAATAGTCTTTTTCCCTCTGCCTTTAAAGATTTTTGTTATATTCGTAATTTTTCATATTCCGCTGGGCCTTCTTTGGTTAATCTGTCGTATCAAGAATCCTACTTATGGTTGTTTTGGGAATGAATTTTTCTTTTTATATCTTTCAATTCCAGGATTTATCGTAGGTAGTATATTGGCGATTATCATACATTTTGTTCGTAAGAAAGCAAATGAAAAATTATTTAACCTCTTAGATGATTTTATTGTCGCCTTTATTATTTTAGTTTTTTTATTCCTGCTATTCGTGGCCCTTTCTAATATTCCGTAGCGCATATTACTTGGGGAGGTTTTTTTGGTAAGACAAAGGAGAACTTATTTAATGAGCCAATAAATTACATAAAGACATTATGAAAGGACTCTTTATAAAAATATTCTTTAATTATATTTCTTTAATAGTAGCTGTACTTGTAGCAATTATATTTAAATATAAAGGTATTAATTTCTTAGCTGTTTTGAGTTTTCTTTTAGGCCTATTTGGTTGTGTTTTCAGCCCTTTCTTCTTTGAATTTATGCTTCTTGCTGCAATTTCTGGAATAGCAGCCTTAGTCCATATAAAAGTGAATAAGATAAAGAGAGAAAAATTATCAATGGTGTTAGCAATAACAGGAATTATTATTGGATTTTTACGGATTTTGATTTTGTTTTTCTTAGGGAAGTAACTTCTCAGCTTCCTACCAAACAGATCTGTTATCTTAACTCAAGTAGTTGCCACTTTGGTAGCTACTTTAAATTTACCAGATTGTAATCTCTCCATATTACATGAGGTGTTTATCTCTTCCAAACACAAAAGCGAGCCCCCCCTTTCCCGAAAGGCGGGGCGAGCGAATCTCTTCGTCCCAAAAATCAGAGTTCGTATTACAATCTATGGTTCAAGGACTAGACTTCTTTAAGCTTTCACTATTATCTTATCAAATCTTATACATAAGTTAAAGAAAAGAAATTTAAAAACTTAAAAA
>JAGGXC010000020.1 GCA_021163265.1 bacterium
GAACATCCATACCTCGGGCTTCCTACTTATCGAACAACCGTAGAGCATGAATAGGAAGTTATCGTAGCAAAAAAGCCCACAAAACTTTATGAAGGAATCTACTCCACAGGTGAACTTGATGGAATAGAACAGTCTCTTTGCGTTGCGACAAGAAAAGGTATTGTAGTCATAGCAGGATGCTCACATCCAGAAATGAAACATATCCTTAACACAGCTTCCAAATTTGGTGAAGTTTATGCCATTATAGGGGGTTTGCATGCAACTAAACCCGAGTCTTTAAAAGAACTGGATTTGATTTGCCCAACCCATTGCACTCAGTATAAATCAGAGATAAAATCTCTTTACCCTGAAAAATATATTGAGGGAGGAGCAGGAAAAATAATTGAGATTGAGTAGAATGAATCTTAAAATCTCAATTATAATCGTAATCTTATGGTCAGCTTCCTGGACCTCCGAAAGAGCAATCTTTGATTATTGATTCAAGAAAGGGATTGATAATTATTACAGGCTGTGCTCATCCTGGAATTGTAAACATTGTAAAGAAAGCTAAAGAGTTGATAAAAAGAGATAAGGTATACTTAGTTTTAGGTGGATTTCACCATCCTTCTCTATCTTGCATTAAAGAATTTAAAGAATTGCAAGTTGAAAAGGTTGCACCATCTCATTGCACAGGTGATTTAGTAAGAGAGGCTTTTAGAAAGGAATATAAGGAAAATTTTATCGAGTCTGGAGTGGGGAAAATTATTGAAATTAAATAAATAAAAACAATTCTCTCTGGCTTGAATACCGGATTGCCAGATGAATCTGTTGATATTGTTTTATTGTATAATGTGCTTCCTATAGTTAAAAACCGTCCTGCTTTAATCAAAGAGTTATACAGAATACTAAAACCCGGAGGGACACTTTCTGTTAAAAGTGGTTTAGTTTTGAATTTATATTCAGGAGAAAGAATAGGGACAGAAGATTTAGAAAAACTTATGCTTGATAATGGTCCATTAAAATTGGAAAGAAGAATAGGGAAATTTCATATTTTCAAAAAGATTGAAAATAATAGCGACTTCATATGACAACAGATAGCAGAACGTTAAAGATTTTCCCAAATTTGCTTTGCAAACTCTTCTCCATTATCCAATTTATCAAAAAATGATAATCAGTCATAATTGACTTTTTTTGGAATTTATGTTATTTTAGGTTATTAAGGAGGTGAGAAGACGAAGAAAGTAAGATATTTAAAAATAGGAAAAGATGGTTTGAGGAGTACTGTAGGGTTGATAGTAGAGAATCTTCCCGGTAATCTGTTTATTTGTGAAGACGGTAAGAACCATCAAGAAAGTTTTGAGACTCTGTTGGCTATTCTTGGGTCTATTTTCTCGAGAGAAAAGGTTAAACCACCCAAAATTTCAAAAGGACGTCTTGATGATGGGAGCTATAAAATAATAAAAGTGACTACAGGATATCTCGGAAAACAATGGTGTGCTGTGTTTCAAATCCAGGAAAACATTCTTTTAGTAAAAAGAAGTCATTCATCTTTGAATATAGTGAAAGATTGGATTGAGCAGATAAGATATTATTCTCTATAAAATATGGGCATTCTGCCCTTTTTTTTGTTGACGTCTCAAAAAAAGTAATTTATAATTTAGCCAGTAATTTGACAGAAAAAAAGGAGGAAGATAGAGATGAAGTTTAAGAAATTGAAAGATTTCTCAAAAGAGAGAGACGAACTTTTGACAATAAGAATTACTGAAGCTTGGCTTGATAGATCAGATTCTTCAAGAGAGAATAACCTTTTTATAGAAGTAGAAAGAGATTCAGAGATTCTTACTAGCTCTAAAGAAAGAGAAAAACATTTTAAATCAGTTGATCCAGGCTGGTTTGAGAAACGATTAATATCTTGGCATAATAAGAATTGCAAATTAACAAGGATAGCCAACAAAAAACATCCTCTTGAGGGAATTGTTGCTGATATTTGTTTGATTCTTGAAATAGAAGGAAAAAGTTATCTTCTGTCTTTTTATCGAGATATCTATCCAGAAGGATGGGTTTTTCCTGGTGGGTGCCCCAACAGTTTGGAAGAGATATTCAATCCTCGGATAGTAGCTATAAGAGAATTGACAGAAGAGGTATTAATAACTGATATCTGTGGAAGGGTTTATTCTTTTTTTAATGCAGAAAAGCTGATAAGAAAAAAAATAGTAAGATTAGTATCGGATTACAGAAAATTCGTTTTTCCTTCTGCTCAGCCTTTATTTCCTAAAGTGGGAGACGCAGAGAATTTGATTATTCTAATGAACGGAAAAGAAAGACATGTTAGAGCCAATATTGTTATTTACCCTCAAACAGGAACTATATCCGCAGTTTTTTTCCGAAAAGTTATTCTACCTGTAAGATTGTCTGAACTTCGGATATTTGACGGAGAAGAAGATAAAGAAGGAAAAATTGTAAACAGACCAATTCGACTGTTGAATTTAGAAGACGGATCTGTTGAGGCTCTTTTTGTCTCGGGAAGAAACATTCTTGCAGAGGAGTGGAATACTTCTAGGATTAAACAATTAGTTAATATTCTACAGATGTAAGATGGCTTAGATAATTCTAAGCCCTTTTTATTACAAGAAATATTGTTTTTTGTGTATAATAAAATATATGGAAAAAAATTATGTTTGGCACAATTTATCTTATCAAGAAATTGCAGGAATTCTTGAGACAGATCTAGATAAAGGATTAAACGAGGAAGAAGTAAGAAAGCGTCGTAAGAAGTTTGGTTTAAACATTATTCCAGAAGAAAAACCTTATTCTAAGATAAGAATATTTCTTAATCAATTTCGCAGTCCTCTAATCTACATTCTGATTTTTGCAGGTGTCATTACTATTGCCTTAGGAAAGTGGACAGATAGTCTGGTAATTTTTTTGGCTGTATTTGTGAATGCTTTTTTTGGTTTTTGGCAAGAAAATAAAGTCTCGAATGTTTTAGAAAAGTTGAAAAAAGCAATTAAGACAAAAGCAACAGTTATAAGGGATGGACAAAAAAAAGAGGTCTTCCAGGAAGAAATTGTCCCCGGAGATATTATTTTTTTAAAACAGGGAGATAAAGTTCCAGCTGATGCTAGGTTATTTTCTGTTGACGATCTTTCTGTGTCTGAAGCAGTTTTGACAGGAGAGTGGATGCCTTCTCGTAAATATACTAAAGTTCTTTCCAAAAACACAAGTTTAGCTGATAGAGAAAATATGGTTTATATGGGTTCTTTGGTGGAGACAGGTGAAGGAAAGGCAATTGTTGTTGCATGTGGTTCTTCTACTGAAACAGGAAAGATTGCTGCGTTGCTTAAAGGAACCGAAGAAGAGAAGACCCCACTTCAGAGAAAATTATCTAAGTTTGCTAAAATGATAGGTATTGTTATTGCTTTACTTTGCGTTTTTATCTTTGTAGGAGGGATTTTTAGAGAAGGAAACATATTAGAAATGTTTGAATCTTCTGTTGCTATCGCGGTAGGAGGAATACCAGAGTCTCTTCCTATAGTGATGACAGTAATTTTAACTATAGGAATGGAAAAAATATTACGCAAAAAGGGATTGGTAAGGAGATTATCTTCTGTTGAAACGCTTGGTTCTACTGATGTCATATGTTTTGATAAAACACGTACTTTAACTCAAGGAAAGATGAAGTTAAGCAAAATAATTGCCGATGATCGTGATTTGGCTTTAAAGATTTCTGTGTTGTGTAGCAGTGCTTATATTGAAAATCCTCGAGAGCATCCTCGTAAATGGCGTATACGTGGATCGGCTACCGATAGAGCGGTTTTAGAAGGGGCTTACATAAGAGGTGTTTCTCAAGTAGAATTAAGAAAAAAAATTTCTCAGTTAACAGAAGTTCCGTTTGATTCTTTCTTAAAATATCAACTTTCACTTGTAAAAGAGGACAACGAACTTTTTTTATATGTAAATGGGGCACCCGAAAGAATACTTGAAAAGTCAAAAAACAAAAAGAAATGGGAAAATTATCTTGAGGAGTTAACCAAGAAAGGCTTGAGAGTAATTGGTGTAGGCTACAAAAAACTACCTCTTTCTTTAGAGGCACAACTACGTCAATCAATTAAAAAATTGAAAGAACAAGCAGAAGGATTTACTTTTGTAGGACTTATTGCCTTAGAAGATCCTTTAAGAAAAGATGTTGTTGAATCAATTAAGATTTGCAGGAAAGCAGGGATGAGACCTATTCTTGCTACAGGCGATCACAAATTTACCGCTGCTTATACAGCTCAAAAGATTGGACTGAAAACAGATGAAGAAAATATTATTGAAGGAAAAGATCTCGACCAGCTTTCAGAAGAAGAATTTTCTAAAAGATTAGAAAAGATAGAGGTGTATGCTCGTCTCGAACCACGTCATAAAATGAAGATTATAGAAGCTTGGCAGAAGAAAGGAAAAATTGTAGCGATGACAGGCGATGGAGTAAATGACGCACCGGCTTTGAAAAAAGCAGATATTGGATTGGCGCTTGGATCAGGTACGGAAGTGGCAAAAGAAAGTGCCGATCTAATTCTTCTTAATGATAGTTTTAGCATTATTATTCGAGCAATAGAAGAAGGAAGGGTGATTCTTGATAATCTGAGAAAGTCTATTTCATATATTTTAGCTGACTCTTTTACTTCTATTGTACTGATTGGACTTTCTAAGGTTGTGTTTGGATGGCCTCTTCCAATTTTGCCAGTTCAGATTTTATGGAACAATTTTGTGGAGGACACATTGCCAGAAATTTCTTACGCTTTTGAACCAGAAGAGAAAGATTTAATGAAAAAAAAGCCAGCTTTATTTAGTGGTTCGCTTCTGACAAGAGAGATGAAAGTTTTAATCTTTGGCACGGGGCTGATTGATGAATTTATTACATTAACTCTTTTTTGGTGGTTAGGGATTAAACTAGGTTTAGATATTAACTATGTCAGGACAATAATTTTTGGAGCTATTTCTATGGATACAGCGTTTGTAGTTTTCTGTTATAAAAGTCTTAGAAAAAATATTTGGCAGATAGATTTGTTTTCTAATAAGTGGCTTGTTTTTTCTTCTTTAATGGTATTTTTGACTTTTGCTTTTGCTGTTTATTTTCCGCCGCTACAGCATATTTTACATACAGTTCCTTTAGGAGTCTATGGATGGCTTATCATTATAGGAGTAGGTTTGCTGAGTATGTTTTTGGTAGAGATTACAAAATGGTATTTCATTTCAAGGCACAACTCTGATCTTTAAAACTGAGTTTAACAACTTTTTAAAAATGTTATAATAAAGAAAGAAGATGCCTGATAAAGAAAGGTTTAAATTCTTTTATGCTCTTTCGATATCTTTTCAGTTGGGATTTCTAATTGCTGTTCCTTTAGTGATATTTCTTCTCGTTGGTATTTCTTTGGATAGAAAATTAGATACTTTCCCTGTTTTCTCGGTGGGATCAGTAATTTTTTCTCTCATTTTCGTTATCTTTGAAATTCGGTATTATTTTTCTCCTTTTCTGAAAAAATAAAATAATGTCTTATGCTTCACATTACCTTTTATCCAGAATATGTAGCAAGAATTGGTTCATTTATGGTGTCTAATACTTTATTTTGTAGCTGGATTACCTCGATATTGCTTGTTTTTTTAGCTTTTTTAGCGAAGAAAAGATTAAAAAAAATTCCTTCCTCTATAAGTCTTCAGAATATTTTCGAAGCTTTATTTGAGTGGATGCTGAAATTTATAAATAGCATTACTGGATCACCAAAACTAACGAAAAGAGTTTTTCCTTTGATTATGACCTTTTTTCTTTTTATTGTTTGTGCAAATTTTTTAGGAATTATTCCTGGGTTTTTAGGTGCCTTTTTTGTAAATGTCAATGGGAAAAGCGTATCTTTATTTAGAAGTCCTAATTCTGACTGGAACACCACTTTAGCATTGGCTATTATCTCTGTTTTTTCTATTCAGTGGTTTGGCGTAAAGATGCTTGGTTTCAAGAATTACTTGAAAAGATTTTTTAACTTCGCTAATCCTGTTAGACTATTTCTTGGTTTTTTTGAGATAATTTCTGATTTTACCAAGGTCTTGTCTTTGTCTTTGCGACTCTTTGGAAATATATTAGCAGGAGAAATTCTCTTGATAGCAGTTGCTTTTTTCGTTCCTTACTTTATTCCTCTTCCGTTTATGATTTTAGAACTTTTTGTAGGAGTGATTCAGGCATTTATTTTTGCTACCTTGTCTTTGGTGTTTATTAAATCAAGCGAGACAGAATATTTCAAAGATAAAAAGGTCGCAGAAATTAAAGAAAAATAAAATACGTTAAAACTATGAATCCTTCAGCTTTTGTAATGGCAATAGGTAGTATAATGCCAGCTTTGGCTATTGGTTTAATTGGGTATGCTGCCTGTAGAGGAGTAGCTAGAAACCCTCAGGCTTCTTCTTCAATTCAGACAATTGCAATAGTAGCTATTGCGTTTGCCGAAGCTATTGCTATTTATAATTTAATTATTGCTTTAATATTAAAGTTCGTTAGTTGAAAATAATAAATATGCATCTTTTAGGAGAATTAGGTATTGATCTTAAGCTTCTAATTGCCCAAATCATTAATTTTGTGGTTCTCTTATGGTTGCTCAAAAGATTTCTCTATCAGCCAATTCTTGAGATTTTAGAAGAGAGAACAAAGAAAATAAAGAGGATTGAAAAAGAGAAAGAAGAAATAGAAAGAAGAAAAATTGAAATTCAAAGAAAAGAAGAAGAAATTATAAAAAAGACAAAAGAAAAAACTAAAGAAATTATCGAGCAAGCAAAAGAGATTTCTCAAGAAGAAAAAGAAAGGATTATTAAAAAAGCAGAAGAGGGAGCAAAGTTAATATTAAGAGAAGCGAGAGAAAAAGCAGAGGTAGAAATAGAAAGACTTAAAGAACAAGAAAGACAGGAAGTCATCAAGAAAACTCAAGAAGTATTAAAAGAAGTATTATCTTCTTCCTTTAATAGATTTTTGCATAGGAAATATTTAGAAGAAGTAATAGATGAACTTCAGCAGACTGACTTCTCTTCTATCAAAAAAGAAGTTGTTTTTGTCAAGGCTGTTTTTGCTTTTCCTCCTACCGAAGAGGAAGAAAAAGCGATATCTAATCTTATATTTAAAAAAGTAAAAAATTCTGTTTTTAAGACTCAAGTAGATTCCGATCTTATTGCAGGTGTTAAGATTTCTATAGGTGAGGATCTTTTCTTAATTGATGCGAGTTTGGCAGGAAAAATAAAAAATTGTCTTTATGAAAAAGAATCTTAAAATCAAAGAAATAGGAAGAATAGTGGCTATTGCAGGCTCGATTCTGAAAATTAAAGGGCTTCCTTCAATAAAGATCGGAGAAGTAGTTTCGGTAGGAAAAGAAAAGGCTCTTATTCTTAAATTCGGGAGAGAGTTTACCTCAGCTCTTATTTATGAAGATTTTGTATTTGCTCTTGCCTTAGGGAATCCTGAAAATATAAAAATTGGCCAGCAAGTAGAGAGGAGAGGAGAAATATTGAAGATTCCAGTAGGAGAAGCTCTTTTAGGAAGGATAGTAGATCCTCTTGGTAAAGATTTAGAAACAGGTAGAGTAGTAAAAGGGGTTGAGAATAGACTTCTTGAGAGAATTCCTCCCGAGATTACTCAAAGAGGATTAGTAAGAGAACCATTAGAGACAGGTATAAAAGTAATAGATGCATTGTTTCCAATTGGAAGAGGACAAAGGGAACTGATCTTGGGTGATAGAAAGACTGGCAAGACCAATATAGCAATTGATACTATTTTGAATCAAAAAGATGTTATATGTATTTATTGTAGTATAGGTCAGAAGAGAACAGAGGTAGTAGAGATTATAAGAAGATTGCGAGAATTTGGGGCTCAGAGATATACTATATTTGTTTGTGCTTCTTCCTCTGATCCTCTTGTTCTTCAATACATTGCTCCTTTTTCTGCGATGGTGATGGCAGAATATTTTAGAGATAAAGGAAAGGATGTGTTAATTGTTTTCGACGATTTATTAAAACATGCATGGGCATGGAGAGAAATTACTCTTCTTTTAAGATTTCCCCCTGGTAGAGAAGCTTATCCAGGAGATATATTTTATCTTCATGCAAGATTGCTAGAACGAGCAGGAAAGCTTTCAGATGAATTAGGTGGAGGTTCTATTACTGCTTTACCGATATGCGAAACAAAAGAAGGAGATATCACTGAATATATTCCTACTAATTTGATTTCGATCACCGACGGCCAGCTTTATCTTGATTCTGATCTTTTTCAAAAAGGAGTTAAGCCTGCTATAAATATTGGCCTTTCAGTTTCAAGAATTGGAGCTCATGCACAAAGGAAATATATTAAAGAGGTTACGCAGGGATTAAAACTAATCTTGTCTCAACATAAAGAGTTAAAAAAGTTGGTTCAATTAGAAACAAAACTTTCCGACGAATCAAGAGAGAAATTTAGAAGAGCTGAGATACTCTTGGAGATTTTCAAACAGGAAAAACACGAATTGGTTGATACTTTAGATCAGAGCATTATGTATCACATTATTTTAAGCGGATATTTAGATGATTTAGAGATTGATAGGGTTAAGGATTTTGAAGAAAAGTTTTATGAGTTTCTTAACGATCTTTATCCGGAGGTAAAGAAGAGTCTTTTCAGGAATGGTTGGACAGAAAAAGTAAAAAAAGAAATTCAAGAGCTGATGAAGAAATTTAAAGAAAATTTTTAATATGGCAAAAGAATTTATTTCTCTAAAAAAAGAAATTTTAGGTATTCGAGAGATTGAAGAAACTGTAAAAGCGATTGAGAAGATATCAGCTGTTCATCTTCATCGTTTGAAAATAACTTCTAAACGGATGGAGGAATATGAAAAAATGCTTAAGAAAATTATGATCGATGTAGAGGAAGTCTCTTTTTCTAATTCATTGTTTTCAGAACCTTTGTCTTCTTCAAGGTTAATTGTTGTTCTAGCACCTCAACAAGGTTTGTGTGGTGGTTTTGTACATGATTTATTTGATTTTTTGGAGACCATAATTAAAAAAAATGATAAGATTTTAGTTGTAGGAAGAAAAGGAAAGACTATGGCCGCGGAAAGAAAGATAAAAATAGACTATTTTTTTGTTGCTACAAAAGAAGTACCTCTTGAGAACGATATAAAAGATGTCAGAAACTTTATTCTCTCTCAGTTCCAAGAAAAAAAAGTTAGCCGAGTGTTGATTGTTTGGCCTGCTTTTAAAAGCTTAGCTCAACAAGTGCCAAGTATTACCACATTCTTACCTATTGATGTCAAAGAGCTTAGACAAGAATTAGGGCAAGAAGTTACTGAAGAAAAATCTCTTTCTTTTGGCGATCCTATTTTTGAACCATCTCTCAACGAAATTATGGATTATTTAATAAAAGAATATCTGAATTTGGTTTTTTATCAAAAAGTCCTTGAGACAAAATTATCAGAGCTTTCGGCTCGTACTGTTTTTATGGAAGAAGCAGCCGATAAAGCAAAAGATTTAATAAAGAACCTTTCTTTTAGATATTTTAAAATGAGAAGAAAGGCAATTACCAAAGAAGTTACTGAACTTTATATTCATAATAAGTTAAAAGAAACATGTCTAATTCCAAAAGAATAGTAGGAAAAGTAATTGAAGTATCGGGTCCTATTGTCGAAGTAGAATTTGAAGAAAACAGACTTCCTTCTCTTTATAGTATTTTAAAAATAAAGGATTCTGATCTTTTGCTTGAGATAGAAGAATACAGTTCTCCTTCAAGATGTAAATGTTTAGCATTAGGATTGACTGAGGGTATCCAAAGAGGTGCTATTTGTGAGGATACAGGAAAACCTATATCTGTTCCTCTTCCTGATAAGACAGAGCTTAAGGGAAGGATTATAAATGTTTTCGGAGATCCTATTGATAATAGAAAAGCTTTTAAAACAAAAGAGAAAGTTTCTATTTTTGCTTCTCCACCGCCTTTAGCAGAGCAAGAAGTAAAACCAACAATTCTTGAAACAGGAATTAAGGTCATTGATCTTATTTCTCCTATTATAAAAGGAGGAAGAGTAGGTTTGTTTGGGGGAGCAGGGGTAGGAAAAACAATCCTCCTTACTGAGTTGATTCATAATACCGCTTTCAAAGAGAAAGGAGTTTCTGTTTTTGCGGGAGTAGGAGAAAGAACACGTGAAGCTCAAGAATTATACTCTGAACTTAAAAGAAACAAGGTATTAAAAAACACAATATTGGTTTTGGGAGAAATGGGAGAAAGTCCGGGAGTGAGATTTAGAACAGCTTTTTCTGCTGTAAGAATAGCAGAGCTTTTAAGAGAGAAAGGAAAGAATGTTATGCTTTTTATTGATAACATATACAGATTTTTAATGGCCGGAATGGAAAGAGCTTCAATGCTTGGACAGATGCCCTCGGAAGTAGGATATCAAGCAACTTTATCTACAGATATTGGAGAATTAGAAGATAGAATTGCTTCTACTTCTAAAGGTTCGATTACTTCTGTTCAGGCAGTGTATGTTCCTGCTGATGATTTTACTGATCCTGCTATTGTAGCTACTTTTCCGTATCTTGATTCAATTATAGTATTATCCCGTCAGGAAGTGGCAAAAGGTAACTATCCCGCGGTTGATATTCTAGCTTCTTCATCTGATGCTTTAGATCCTAGTATAGTAGGGAAAAGACATTATAAGATAGCTTCAGAAGTTAAAAAATACCTTCAAGAATATAAAGATTTAGCTCATATAATTTCAATTCTTGGGATAGAAGAGTTATCTTTGAAAGATAGAATAGTAGCTAAAAGAGCAGAAAGATTAAGAAGGTTTTTAACTCAGCCATTATTTTCAGCAGAATCTTTTAGTAACGAAAAAGGAGTTTATGTTCCTTTAGAAAAAACTTTAGAAGGGTGCGAAAAAATCATTAGAGGCGAATTTGATAAAGCGGACCTTAATGACCTTTATATGAAAGGAGAAATATGATACAAATAAATATTCTAAGTAAAGACAAAAAAATATATCGAGGGAAAGGAATAGCGGTTACTCTTCCAGGGAAGGATGGAGAGTTTCAAATTCTAGAAAATCACGCACCTACTTTTTCTTTGTTAAAAAAAGGAAAAATTTTAGTTATTCAAACACAAAAAAGGTTTGTAGAAATTCCTATTAAAGGAGGGTGTTCTAGAGTATTAAATAACGAAGTTATTATTTTAGTGCAACAGTGAAAGACATAAAAAGGTTTTTATTAGCTTTATCAACGCTTTCAGGAACTATTATTGGGGTAGGTCTTTTTTCTTTACCCTACATTACTATTCAAGTAGGGGTTTTTGTAATATTGGCTTATTTTTTAATTCTAGGTTTTTTGGCAATAATAATTCATTTGCTTTTTGCTGAGGTGGCTTTAAAGACTCCAGATTTTTTGCGATTGCCTGGATTTGTTAAACTTCATCTTGGAAAGTGGGGAGAGAGGTTTGCTTTCTTAGAAATAACACTTGGATTGTTTGGTGCAAATCTTGCTTACTTGATTATGGGTGGAAAATTCTTTTCAGGTTTAGTTTCTCCTTGGATAGGCGGAAATGATTTTGTATATGGGATTTTATTTTTTATATTTGGGTCAATAATTATATATCTTGATATTAGAGTGATATCCAAAGTAGAATTCCTAGGTTTGCTTTTATTCTTCGTAGTCTTGGTGGTAATATTTTTGAAAGGATTTTCGCACTTTTCTATTTCTAATTTGTTATATTTTCCAGAGAATAAAGATTGGTTTCTGCCATATGGCGCTGTTCTTTTTTCTCTATGGGGCACAGCGTTGATTCCTGAAATTGAAGAAATGTTAGGAGATAAAAAGCATCTACTTAAGAAAGTAATTCCTTCTGCTATAATTATTGCTATCATAGCTTATCTTTTATTTATTTTCTTAATAGTTGGAATCAGTGGATCTGAGACAACAGAAGATTCAATTCAGGGGCTAAGGAACTTTTTGGGAGACGGAATTGTAAGTTTCGCTTTCTTGTTTGGTTTGTTGACTACTTTTACTTCATTTATTGTTTTGGGATTAACATTAAAAAAGATTTTTTGGTATGATTTTGGAATGAAAAAAAATGTGGCTTGGTTGATAACTTGTAGTGTTCCGTTAGTTCTTTTTATAGTAGGAGTTAACGATTTCATTAAAGTAATATCTTTTGTTGGAGGTGTAACTATTGGAATTGATGGGATTTTGGTAATATTGATGTACCATAAAGTAAATCCAATGAAAGCTAGATTCGCTTTACTCATTCCTTTGATTGTGATATTTATTCTTGGTATTATATATCAATTAATCTATAGCTTTTAATTTGACTATGTTGAGTTCTTTCTTGACAGTTTTTGTAATTTCTTGTATTGTCTTAGTGCGCTCAGGCGCATGGGTTGTAGGATCTTTAACACGGATAGCAAGATTTCTTGGATGGAAAGAGTTTGTAGTAGCTTCTATTTTGATGGCGTTTGCTACTTCTTTACCCGAGATTTTTGTAGGATTGGGAGCTGCTCTTTCTCATAAACCAGAACTGTCTTTTGGAAATGTTATTGGATCTAATATTATAGCAATGACCTTAGTTATTGGGTTAGGAGCGCTTCTAGGAAAAGGTTTAAAATTTGAGGGTAGAGTTCTTCAAAAATCTTGTAGCTATGCAGCATTGATTTCTGTTTTGCCTTTGCTTTTGATGTTAGATGGAAATGTTTCCCGCGTAGACGGAATCATTCTTCTTGGATCTTTGGTATTTTATTTTCGTCAGCTTCTAAAAAGCGAAGAAAAATTTACGAAGATATTTGCTAATCATTTCAGAAAAGGTTGGAAAGATTTGAAATTATTTTTCAAGGATTTAGGAATTTTTTTTGGAAGTGTGTTTTTGCTTATTATCAGTGCAGAAGGGGTTGTTTTTTCTGCTTCCCAAATTTCTTTGATGTTCAATTTACCTTTAATTATTATTGGGTTATTTTTGGTAGCTTTTGGTACTTCTATCCCAGAGATATTTTTTGGAACACGTTCTGTGTTAATGGGGCATAAAGAGATGATTGCAGGAGATGTCTTGGGTTCTGTTGTAGTAAATTCATCTTTGGCATTAGGGTTAGTAGGCCTAATTGCGCCATTTAGTCTTGAGAATTTCTCTCTTTATTTTGTTGGGATTTTTTTTACGATAATAACTGCGTTAGCATTTCTAGTTTTTTCTTGGACAGAACACAAAATTACTCCAAAAGAAGCAATAATTCTCCTGGAGATCTATATTTTATTTGTTTTGGTTGAAATTATCTTAAAGTAGTGTTATTATACTATGTATTATGGATATTATTTTCTTGACGGTTAGCGTTCTTTTGATTTCGTTTCTTGTGAGCTTGTTATTTTTTTTGTTCTTCAAAAAGTCTAAAACTGACCGTCTTCAGTCTGAAGCAATAAGGGATTTAGAACGGAGGTTAACAGATTTAATGATTTCTCAGTTAAAAGAAATACGTGAAAGCCAGAATGGTGTTTCTCGCCAAATGAATGAACAAATTCATTCTTTTACTCAGGAAGCAGTTCGTATTCGAGAGGAAATGAAACAAGTCCAGGAATCTATTAAAGATGTTTCTTCTTTTCAAGAAATATTTAGATCTCCGAAATTAAGAGGGCAGTGGGGAGAAGCTTCGCTTGAACACATTCTTTCTCAGCATTTTCCAGAAGAGCTTTATAAGTTGCAGTATTTATTCCCTTCCGGTGAGCAGGTAGATGCAGTATTAAAATTACCCAACGGCAAGATTCTTCCTATTGATGCAAAGTTTCCCTCAGAAAATTTTGGCAGAATGATAGAAAGTAAAGAAGAAGAGTATAGATTCTTTCAGAAGAAATTTATTGAAGATGTTAAAGCGAGGATAAATGAAATTAGTTCTAAATATATTTTGCCATCGGAAGGAACAGTGGATTTTGCTCTGATGTATATTCCTGCTGAAGCTGTTTATTACGAGATAATAAATAATGTTGCCAGAGAGTTCGATTTAGCAAATTATGCTTGGTCAAAAAGAGTTATTCTTACTTCTCCTAATACTATTTATCTTACTTTAAGAACAATTGAACATTGGTTTAGAGACACTCAGATTTCGCGTCGTACTCAACAAATTCTTAAGTCGCTGGCACGGATCAGTCGGGATGCCCAAAAGTTAATGGAAGATTTTCGTAAACTTGGTAGTCATCTGAGGAATGCTGCTTCAGCTTATGATCATTCAGAAAAACGTCTAACTATGTTTTCAGATAAAGTAGAAAGGTTGCTTGAAACAAAAGAATTTAAAAAATTAAAAGAAAAGGAATAATATGTTGGCAGTAATAAAAACAGGAGGAAAACAATATTTAGTTTCTCCTTCTAAAAAAATAAAGATTGAGAAATTAAATAAAAAGGAGGGGAGCGAGATAATCTTTAAAGAAGTACTGTTAGTTCAAAAAGGAAAAAAGATTGAAATAGGAAATCCTTTAGTAAAAGGAGCAAAAGTTATCGGAAAAGTTGTAGCTCAGAAGAAAGACAAGAAAGTAAATATTTTGAAGTATAAACCGAAAACGCGGTATAGAAAGAAGAAAGGTCACCGTCAGTTATATACAGAAGTTGAGATATTGAAAATAGAACTCTAGTTATTGACAAATAATTTTAATGTGATATAATCATCTTCAGGTAAGAAAGGAAGGCAGAGAAAAACCTAACCTTTCCTCACCACGTGTGATCACCTCCATCAACGGGTTATAATGAGCTCAAAAAGAGAGCCCCGTTGATTTTTGAAAATAGGTTTTCTGTATACTTCCTTTCTTACCCCTTTTCTTAATTTTTTAAGATGATAGCAACTCTTTTTGAGAGTTGCTTCTTTATTTGTCAATTTTTATTTTCTTCTTTCCAAGGCTTCACTTAAAGTTTCCTCATCTGCATATTCTAATTCTCCGCCTATTGGCAATCCTCTTCCTAATTTAGTAATTCTTACATTAAAAGGTTTTAGTTTTTTCTCAAGATAGTTTGCAGTAGCGTCACCTTCGGGAGTAGGGTTCGTGGCAATAATTATTTCTTGAATTGAAGCGTTAAAGAGATGAAAAATTACTGGATCTTTGATTCTTTCAATCAGTTCATTAATTCTAATCTTTTTTGGTTCTTTTTTTAATAAAGGGATTGTGCCTCCCAAAATAAAGTAAAGACCGTTGTATTTTTTTGTTTTTTCTATCGCTTCCAGATCCATTTCTTTTTCTACTACGCATATTTTTGTTCTGTCTCGGGTTGTATCGTAGCAGATTTCACATAGGTTTCCTTTTCCTGTGTAGGGTTTAAAACAAAAAGAACACAGTTTTACCTCTTTTTTGAGATTTGAAATACCCTCAATGATTTTTTTGACTTCTTCTTCCGGAGCACGAAGTAAATAAAAGACAAATCTAGCTGCCGTGCGTGGTCCAACGGTAGGAAACTTAGAAAACTGCTTTATCAGATTTTCAATAGGAGGGGGATACATTTTTAATATTTTTCAAGATTTCTAAAACTTGCTATAGTTTCATTGAAATAAAGCTTTACTTTTCCCGGAGGACCGTTTCGATGTTTTGCTACTATAATTTCAGCGATATTTTTTTCCGCAGTTTCTGGTTGATACCGGTCTGGTCGATGAATAAACATTACCACATCGGCATCTTGTTCCAAGGCGCCTGATTCTCTCAAGTCTGCTAAACGAGGAATTTGAGGAGTTCTTTGTTCTACTGCGCGTGATAGTTGAGATAAAGCTAGAACCGGTACTCTTAATTCTCTGGCAAGCAATTTTAGTTCGCGGGAGATTTCAGTAACTTGTCTTACAAAAGAATCGGAACGAGTGCGAGGTTCTATTAACTGTAGATAATCAATAATAATTAAACCCAGTCCTTTTTCCGCTTGCAATCTTCTTGCCATTGCTCTAATTTGCAAAACATTTGTTGAGGAAACATCATCAATATAGATAGGGGCTTCGCTTAACACTCCAAGGGCATGTTGAATGCGAACATAATCATTATCAGGACCAGAATCAGAAAGATGACCCGTTCTTATTTTCCATAGATCCACATTTGATTGGCTTGCAAGTAGTCTATCAACTAGCTGATCGATTGACATTTCTAAACTAAATATTCCTACGGGTAATTTTTCGTGAACAGCAATGTGTCTGGCAAAGTCAAGAGCTAGAGAAGTTTTTCCTAGAGTAGGACGGGAAGCAAGAATAATAAAATCTGACTTTTGAAAACCAGATAGCAAATTATCTAAATCTACAAAACCTGTTGAAATACCTCGGACAGTATCTTTATGTTTTGAAAGTCTGTCGATTCTTTGAAATGCCTCCTCCAATGCATCTTTTAGAGGAGAAAAAGTCTGAGTAAGTCCTTTTTGGGCAATAGAGAAAATTCTTTTTTCTGCTTTGTCTAGTAATACATCTATGTCTTCTGTTTCATTATAGCCAAGTTGTTCTATGTCGTAGGAGGCAGCGATGAGATCTCTAAGGATTCTTTTCTTTTGGACAATTTTTGCGTAATTTAGAACATGAGATGGAGTAGGAACTGAATTTACACATTCAGTTAAATAACTGGAACCTCCTACTTCTTCCAACTCATTTTTTTCTTTAAGACGGGTAGATAACGAAAGCAAGTCAATAGGCTGTCTTTTTTCAAATAACTCTACAGCTGCTTTGTAAATTTTTTGGTGTGTTTCTTTATAAAAATCCTCTGGACTTAAAATATCAACTATCTTTACTATTGCTTCTTTATCCAACATCAAAGATCCAAGCACACTTTTTTCTGCTTCTAAGTCTTGAGGAGGTAATTTTGTTTCCGAAATTTTCTGTTGATTGTCGTTCATATAGTTCTACTCAAGGTTAACAAAAATAAAATGTGGTTTCAAGTATCAAATAATTTTCTTAAGTCTTGGTCCTTGATCTGTATCTTCAATTAAATAGCCCAAATCTTTTATTTTTTTTCTTATTTTGTCTGCTTTTTCCCATTGTTTCTTTTTTCTGTATTTTGCTCTTTCTTCTACTAATTTTTTAAGTTTTGCTTTTTCTTTCAGAGAAACGACAGAAAAAAGACTTTCTGGTTTTATTTCAAAAATTTTATTAATCCAGTCAAGGAAATCTAAGGCATCTTTTGTACCTTTTTTGTTTATCTTATTTTTATCTATTAAAGAATTTATTTTATTTATAAACTCAAAAATTACAGCAACAGCCTTTGGAGTATTGAAATCGTCATCCATTGCTTTCAAAAACTTTTCTTTTTCTCTTTTTATAATTTTTGTGATATTTTTGCCTTTTTTATCGTTATTTTTATTTTTTATTTTTTTAAGTCTTTCA
>JAGGXC010000008.1 GCA_021163265.1 bacterium
GGAAACCAGGACTTAGTGAACCGACCGTGGTTAGTAGAACCGCGGGAGATCACCAGATAAAAGTTACCCCGGGGAAAACAGGCTGGTAGGGCCCGCGAGTCCGCATCTACGGCCCTGTTCGGCACCTTAGCCAAAATATAGGCATCGGGGTGCTATCTCGGTAACGAGATATAAAAAAGTGGCTCATAACGGTGGACTCCATACAACAAAAAAGGGCCAATATGTTATAATGAGGTTGTATGGACAACACCGTGGGAAGCTTAACCCAGCTTCAAAAATCATTAATTATTGGATGTATCTTAGGAGACGGATATTTGAGAAAAATTCCAGGAAGGAAAGATGCATTTCTTGAAGTAAATCATTCTATCAAAGCAAAGGAATATGTGGATTGGAAATATTCGGTGTTGCGAAACATTTGCGTTTCCGGTCCTAAGAAAAGAAAGATAGATAAGATTCGCACCGCTTATAGATTTTTTACTTGTCAGCATCCAGAGATTACAGAGTTGTATGAAAGATTTTATTATAAAGGAAAGAAGGTGGTGCCTTCTCAGATAAAGCTTGATCCAGTGATTTTAGCAGTATGGTTTATGGATGATGGCTCAAAGACCAAGAAAGGGAATGTTTACCTTAATACTCAGCAGTTTGACTTTACTTCTCAAAGAAGATTACTTCATGCATTAAGACTTTTAGGAATAAAGGCAAGAATGAACAAAGATAAGAAATATTACCGGATTAGAATCTTGAAAGAAAGTGTTGGATATTTTGTTGAGATAATAAAACCATATATTATTCCTTCAATGCGATATAAAATAGCTGGGTTATAGCCCCGTAGAGACTTTCTCCGTGGATGGAGAGGAGTCCTCCAAATGCGGAGGGCTAATACGCCACCCCCTCGTGGAAATAGATTTTATACGAGGGTGAAGGTATAGTCCTATTCACCAAAAGGTGAGAAAGCGATGTCGGCTCAGCGCATCCTGGGGGTGAAGCAGCTCCCAAGGGTTTGGCTGTTCGCCAATTAAAGCGCTACGCGAGCTGGGTTCAAACCGTTGTGAAACAGGTTGGTCCCTATCTACCGCAGGCGTTGGAGTCTTGAGGGAAGTTGATCCTAGTACGAGAGGACCGGATCGAACCAACCTCTGGTGTACCAGTTGTTCCGCCAGGAGCATAGCTGGGTAGCTAAGTTGGGCAGGGATAAGAGCTGAAAGCATCTAAGCTCGAAGCCCATCCCAAGATTAGGACTCCTAGGCCGGTCGGAGACTACGACCTTGATAGGGCGCAGGTGTAAGCCCAGTAATGGGTTCAGCCGAGCGCTACTAATAGGCCATTTAAGCTTCTCTTGGCTAAAAATTAGTAGTCATTCAAAAGAAGAAAAGGAGCCACTCATGGGGGTTATACTGGCGTTGTTCCACCTGTTCCCATACCGAACACAGAAGTGAAATACGCCGAGGCCGATGATAGTGGGTTTATCCCGCGAAAGTAGGTAGCCCCCGTGAGTGTCTCCTTTTTATTTTTGCTCTCAGACTGTATAATGATAGAATAGTATTATGTACTCAAAAACCAAAAAGATAAAAACAGCAGTATTAATTTTTTTAATCTTGTTAATTATCTTATTGGGTCTGACCGGAAAGCAAATTAAAAACTCCTTTTTTCTTTATTCATTTCCTATTCAAAAAAAATTTTGGAGTCTGGGAAGCAATTCTTCCAATTTCTTGAATAGTATTTTAAAAGCAAGAGTTCTTGAGCAGGAAAATCAGGAACTAAGAGAAGAAAATGCCAAATTACTTCAGCAAGTAGGAATTATTCATCAGCTTCAGGAAGAAAATAAAATACTTCGGGAAGCGCTTGGTCTAGATCTTCAAAAAGAGTTCCAACTGAAATTAGCAGATGTTGTAAGCTACAGTGCTTCAGAGAGTGCTATTTTTATAAACAAAGGATCAAACGAAGGAATCAGGGAAGGAATGCCAGTAATTGACGAGAAAAAAGTTTTGATAGGAAAAATACAGGAAGTAGGTGATAATTTTTCACAAGTGATTTTAATTTCTGATATCTCCAGTTCTTTTCCTGTAGAGTTAAACAACGGTGTAGTAGGTATAGTAAAAGGCAAAGGTAAACCAGAGCTCTCTTTGGAAAAAATTCCTCATAATATAGAAGTAAAAGAAGGAGATCCAGTAGTTACTATTTCTCTTGGGGGAATCTTTCCTAAAGGCTTGCTTGTAGGAAAGGTGAAAGAGATTAAAAAAACAGATGTTAGTCCTTTTCAGACAATAAAAGTTTCTGTTCTCTTTGATATAAATCAACTAAAAAGTGTATTTGTAATTACTCAATACTGAAATAAAAACGGTTATTCAGCGTCTTAAATATAAGATGAAAAAATTCTTATTTTTCGTTTTGTTTTTCTATATCTTAATTCTTATTCAGAGTAGCTTTTTAAGTCATTTCTGTTTTGGTGGAGGATTTCTAAATCTTATTTTGATTGCTCTTATTTTATTGAACTTTTTCGAGGATCCGCGTAAAAAATCATGTTTTTTAGTAGCAGCAATAGGGGGGTTTTATCTTGATGTATTTTCCAATTTTTATATTGGAAGCTCAATAGTTGTGCTGATTTTGATGATATTTTTGGCAAAGAAAATATTAAATCTTTTACATAAGCGAAACATTATTAATTTTGTTCTTGTTTTTCTTGTAGTGTTTGTGGGATATAATTTTGGAGTTTATTTTCTTAATTCACTCTTAGTGTTTTCTTTTAGCACCCTCTTTTTGAAAAGAGTAGGACTTTGGTCAGTAATTTGTAATTTAATTTTTGGATTATTAGTTTTTTTCTTCTTTAAATATGTTTTGGAAAAAATTCGGAAAACTTAGAAAGAAAGGAATAGAAATAGAACTGCATGAAATTTTTTTGGATAAGTTAGCAAAAAAGAGAGAAAAAGACTTTGGCTTGTCGGAGCAGAAATTTGAGGTGCCCCTTTCACAGAAAAAACTGAGAGTTTTTTATATTGCTTTCTTGATTATGTTGTGTTTCTTTTTTGCTAAGACTTTTCAGTTGCAGATTATTGAAGGTAAAAGATTTCGTGAGTTGAGTGAGAAGAATATGGAACGTTTATATCTTGTTCAGCCAATAAGGGGTGTAATTTATGATAGTTCAATGAAACAGTTAGTGTTTAACAAGCCAAGCTATGACTTGGTGCTTAACATAAAAGAAATGCCTTATTCTGAACAGAAAAAAGAAAGAGAAATTCGAGAGATTGCTCAGCTTATTTCTGAAGATCCTTCTGAAATAAAACAGAAAATCAGAGAATCAGAATTCAACACAGTTTTGATAAAAGAAAATTTAGATCATGAAACCTTGATCTTACTTGAGACAAAATTGAAAGATTTTCCAGGATTTCAGATAAAAGAAAATACTATTCGTGAGTATATCGATGGAGAATTTTATGCTCATTTTATTGGTTTCTGCGGTAAGATAAGTAAAGAGGAACTTCAGAAGATGTCAAATTATTCTGTTACCGATTATATTGGAAAGCAGGGAATTGAAAAATCTTATGAGGATATTCTTCGGGGTAAGCCTGGGAAGGTAATGATAAAAAGAGATGCTTTGGGAAATAAAATCGGAGAAGAAATCTTTTCTCCGACAGAACCCGGAGAAAGTTTGGTTTTGTGGATAGATAGCGAACTGCAGAAAAAACTTACCGAAGCTCTTCAGAAAAGTATGGATAATGTTGGATCGAAGAAAGGAGCTGCTGTAGTAATGGATCCTAACACAGGAGGAATTTTGGCAATGGTAAGTTTACCTTCGTTTGACAACAATCTTTTTTCTCAAGGAATTTCTTATCAGGAGTTTCAAGCACTCAATGAAGATCCTCTTCAGCCGCTTTTTAACAGAGTAGTTTCAGGTGGTTATCCAGTAGGGTCTACAATCAAGCCGTTAATTGCTTCTGCTGCACTTCAAGAGAAAATTATTGATCCAGATAAAGATATTTTATGTAAAGGAAAGATTGTTATTCCTAATCCTTATCTTCCTGACAAACCCTCTGTGTTTTTGGATTGGAAAACTCATGGATGGGTAAATCTTCGTAAGGCAATAGCAGAGTCGTGCAATGTATATTTTTATATGCTTGGTGGAGGATATGAAGATTTTAAAGGTCTCGGAGTGAAAAGAATTAAAAAATATCTTGAGCTTTTTGGATGGGGTAAAGAAACAGGTATAGATTTGCCTGGGGAAATAAAAGGCCGAATTCCTGATCCGGAATGGAAAGAAAATTATTTTAGAGATCCTCAAAAAAAGATTTGGCGTATAGGAGATACATATCATCTCTCTATTGGACAAGGCGATATTTCTGTTACTCCACTTCAGGTGGTAACTGCGTTTTCTGCTGTGGCAAATGGCGGAACTCTATATAAACCTCAAATAGTTAAAGAGATTGTGAAAGGATCAGCTGATGCTTTCGAAGTAGTTAAGAAATTTGAACCTCAAATAATAAGAAAAGATTTCATCGATCCAAAGAATTTAGAAATAGTAAGAGAGGGAATGAGAGAAGGTGTAATTTACGGTTCTAGTCGTGTGCTTGGAGATTTACCGGTGAAGGTTGCTTCAAAGACTGGTACAGCTGAAACTTCTCGTGAAGGATTCTACCATAACTGGGTAACTGTTATTGCTCCTTACGAGCATCCTAAAATAGTTTTGACTGTGGTGATCGAAGATGTAGAGGGTGTAAAATTTGCTGCTCTGCCTGTGGCAAAAGAGGTTTTAAATTGGTATTTCAGCAGGTAATATGGAAATTTTAAACGAAGCAAAACTTCTTTGGAAGTATCTAAAAAAATATAAAAGGGAAGTTCAGCGCCTTGCTGTTTTTGCTATGCTTGCCTCAGTCTTGGGCGCTTTAGTTCCTTTTATTTACGGAAGGTTAATTGATGTAATTTCTTTGCAACCTCAAAGTTTTTCTTTTATTTTAGCGCTTTTAGGGGTATGGACATTGGCAAGCGTTTCGTCTGCTTTTATTTCTAGGACAGTGGGATTTAGAGGAAGTGCTATAGGAATAAAGGCTTCTAATGATCTTACTTGTAATGCTGTCAGTCATATTATTAATTTACCTTTATCTTTCCATAATGAAAAGAAAACTGGAGAAATTTTTGCTCGTATTCAAAGAGCTGATAGATACCTTTTTCAAATTATAGATGATATTGTTTTTTGGTTTCTACCTCATCTTGCGTCGATATTGTTCGGAATTGTAATTTTATTTTTTGTTGAGTGGAGGCTGGCTATTGGTATAGTTTTTATGGTTCTAGGTTATTTTGCTATCACGATCTATAAAACTAAACCATTGGTAGAAAAGCAGTCTGAGTTAAATAAAGCTTATGAATTTGCTTTTGGCAATCTTTATGATGCACTTTCTAATGTGCGTGTTATTAAGTCCTGTGCTGCTGAAGGGTTTCAGACTGTAAAAACAGAGCGCGATTTTAAGAAAAAACTCGCAAAAGTTTTTAAGAATTTTGTAGGACTTTGGTATTCTCTTCATCTATGGCAAGATATTTTCTATGCTTTAGCTTTTGTTGTTGTTTTTGGTGGAGCTATTTTGCTTTTGTCTCGAGGGGTAATTTCCTCTGGGAAATTAATAATGTCTTTGGGCTATTTGGGTTTAGTAAGACTTCCCCTTAAGGCTTTTGGGTTTCATTGGAAGGCTTTCAGAACAGGCATTACCACTATAAAGAGATTGGAAGAGGTGCTTGCATCTGATACAGAAGATTTTAACGAAGAAGGAAAGATTATAAAGAATCCTCAAGGAGAGATTGAATTTAGAAATGTAAGTTTTAGCTACAAAAAAGGAAAACCTGTTCTTAAAAATATCAGTTTTGTTGCTCCTGCAGGCACAAAAATTGCTTTGGTAGGTGGTAGCGGAGAAGGTAAAACTACTCTTGTTGACCTAATTTCTCTTTATTTTAAACCAAATAAAGGCAAGATATTGCTTGACGGTATTGATATAAGAGATTTAAATCTTCGGTTTTTGAGGAAGATTATTGCTTATGTTCCACAAGAAATTTCTTTGTTTAACGATACGGTAAAAAACAACATTCGTTATGGCAAACCTGATGCCACTGATCAAGAAATTATTTGGGCGGCAAAAGCAGCAAATGCTCATCAATTTATTGAATCATTTCCTCAAAAATATGATACTTTGGTAGGCGAGAGAGGTATTAAGCTATCTACAGGACAAAAGCAGAGGATTGCTATTGCTCGAGCATTAATTCGTAATCCAAAGATATTAATTTTAGATGAGGCTACAGCTTCTCTTGATTCTGAATCAGAAAAATTGGTTCAACAGGCATTGGATCGATTAATAAAAGGAAGAACTACTTTTATCGTGGCTCATCGGTTGAGTACGATAAGAAACGCAGACAAGATTTTGGTTATTCAAAAAGGAAGAATTGTGGAAGAAGGGACGCACCGCGAACTCATAAAAAAGAAAGGTGTTTATTGGAAGTTTTATTCTCTTCAGTTCAGGCTCAAGACAATAGAAATTACAACAAAATAACGCTATAATAAAATAATTATGGCTGGACTAAAAGTAAATCCTCATTTTGATCTATTTCTGTTTTTGGCAGTAATTTCTTTTATTATTTTTTGTTTTATGGAAATATCTCTGCTTTGGGGCGTTGTTTCCTTAGCTGGAGGAATGATTATCTTATTGTGGTGGATTGTTCTTCGAACCGAAATACTTCGGTGATTTTTGATTGAAAATATTTGACAGGTATGTCTTTCGCATTATAATTTAGATTATTGACAAAAATAAGGAGGTAAGATGGATGTCAAAAGAATTTATGGTTGGTTTCTTTCTGACCGAGGAAGAACAGAAAAAGATAGAAAAAGGACTAAAAGAGATTCTTGGAGAAGATTTCGAAGGAGAAGTAGATGTTTTTGTAGAAGTGGCACGTGTCAATGATGAATATGGCGCTTCAAAAATAGCTCAGGAGACCAACAAAGGATTAAACCGAACAATATCGGTAATACCGATAGATCTAGATGATATTTTCAGAAAATCAGAAGGTCCATAGTACTTTCTCTTTCTTTTTTTTATTTCTATCCTGCATTGCCTTGTCTTTGCAGGTTTTTTCTTGACTTATTTTCTCAGTAGACTACAATTGTAGTAAATAATTCTACGATTATGAAACTAATCGGGCTTATAAAATCAAAAACAAGAGAAAAGATCTTAAAGTTTTTCTTCTCTCATAAAGACAAGAAATATTACTTAAGAGAACTGGAGAGACGCCTTAAACTGCCCGTTGGGAATATTCGCCGGGAACTTATTTCTTTGGAGAAAATGGGTTTGTTTAAGAAAGAAAAGGTTGGCAACCTTGTCTATTATTCATTAAATGAGAATTCGCCGTTTTTTGGAGTCATAGAAAATATTGTTTTAGCAAGTAGTAAAAAGAAAAGATATTCTCAGCGGACTAACGCAAGCAAGATGAACAATTTGATAGTAATGGATAAAAGAAATATAGAACTGTTGCGTCAAAAGATAAATGAATTAGCCAATATTTTAGAGACCGTTTCTCATAAAGAATCAAAAGTGGAAGATTTTCTTAATTTGGGAGTTGTTGTTAACAAAAAAGGAGAAGTTCTATTAGTAAGAAGGGCGAATCCAGAGAAAGGGAGAGGTGGAGCAATTTTGACTTGGGCTTTCCCTGGAGGTATACAAAGATTTAATGAGAGTAGAGAAGAATGTGTTGCAAGGTCTGTGTTATCTGAAACTGGTTACAAAGTGAAGCCTTTTTTAGAGATATCTTTTCGATTTCATCCTGAATTTCCTGTATTTGTTGTTTATCATTTGTGTAGATTAATTTCTTCTAAGCAGGTGAGAAAACCAATGGAAACAAGTGAGATAGCGGAAGTTAAATGGGTAAAACCCAATCAGATTAAGAGATTGATAACTACAGATCTTGATTTGAAAGTTGCAAAAATCTTAAAATAGAGAGGTAGATGTCACATTAAGAAGAAACCGTGTGGAAAACACGGTTTTTTTCTTCTTGACATCTGTTATCAATTAAACTACAATTGTAGTAGAAATAAAATCAACAGATAAGCATAGGTCGATGAAACTAAAACATATTTCTAATTAATATAATATGTATGTTAAGACAGAACCGTTCGGATATCTAGTTTTTGGAGAAATTATCGGGAGTGCATGGTTAAGCTTGGTAGAGACTGTATTAAATTATGGAGAGATAACAGAAGATGAAGGTAGGAAGAGATTGTCTTTGCAGAATATCAGAATAAAATCTCTTACTCAAGATTATCCAGATCCTTTGATAGAGAAATATGGAAACAGAGAAAATATAGAGAAGATGGTTAGATTATTTTTTAACGAGAAGATAATGTATGATTTTGATGTAATTCCTTCTTTTTCTCCTGGAAGTAAAAGCTATTATGCAAGGATAAAAGAATGGAGCATGCTCGATTTTGTAATCAAAAGACTTACAAGGTTTCCTGAGTCAAAAAAGGCAGTAATGAGTTTTGTTAGAAAAGAAGACTATGAAAGGACATTGAATAATCCTCAGGATGATTATCTACCATGTATTGTAAGTTTACAGTTCCGACTACTTGAAAGTCGAGCTAATGGCTACGATTTGACTACTTTATTCAATGCTAGATCAATTGATGCTTATCAGAAAGCATGTGGCAATTTCGCAGCGTTTGCTTTATTGTCCAAAGAAATAGCTAGGAGGTTAGAAAAAACCTTGAGTTGTCCGGTTTGCCCTGGAGTATTAGATGGTCTCATAACTGATGCACATATTTACCAAGAAACAATCAAAGATGCTGAAGATATAATTAAGAAATATAAAAAATATGAGAAAAATATCCAAGATCCTTAATACAGGTACTGCTCAAGAAATAAACAATAGAAGAGTCGAAGATTTATTTGTGCTTAATATGACAGATGAGGTTTTGAGAAAAAAAAGAGGGTATGTGGTAAAACTCCCGCCTCCTGGAGAGCCAGTGGTTGCTTGCCTGTCTGGAGGTCTAGATTCAGTGTGTAATCTCGCAATTTTACTAAAAGAGTTTAAATTACAAGTGTACCCTTATTTTTTAAATAGAAACCAATCGAATTATAAATATGAGAAGGAAGCAGTAAAATTTTTTAATATATATTTCAAAAAAGATATCCTAAACTGATGCACAACGTTGTAGAAATAAAAATAGAAACACCTGGAGCTGCATATAAGAAGATGCTTAGAATATGTAAAAAAATGAAAGATAGACCGATATACAGACATGATGTAGCTTATCCTGCTAGGAATCCTATAATTTTTCTTACAGGGCTAGATTATGCTTATTCATTACAAAGTAAGGGGATATTTCCGAAAGTAATATTTGCAGCATATATGAAGAGTGATAATCTGTATCATTCTTCGCTGACTTCTATTAGATTGCTTAATTTAGTTATGTGTCATATTACAGGAGATTGGGAGTTTCAGTTTATTTCGATTCCTATAGAAAGAGAATTCGGAAATTGTTATGATAAGGAAGTATATGTAAAGTATTGCATAGAGAAAAAAGTGCCTCTTGAATATACTAGGAGTTGTGTGTCCGATAGTAAAATTCAGTGCGGAATCTGTCCCGCTTGTTGGGATAGAAGAAATGCTTTTAGAATAAATAATTTAGAAGATAAGACTGTTTACAAATATCCTATGCCGCAAGATTCTCCTTACCCAATCGTTAATTAGTATGAATAGTTGACTAAGTCATAAAAAGGATAGGTATGATTAAAGAGATAGAAGTTAAAATACAACTGAACAATGGAGAAAAAATAACTAATAGATTAAGAAAATTAGGGGCTTTTAGGGTTAAATCAAAATATACCCAGACAACTTACGGATTTTTTTCTAAAAATTCTATCGAAAAAGGAATTTTTCCTCGGATCAGGATTGAAAACAAAAAGCCGGTCCTCACGATAAAAGTAAAAAATATCAAGCAAAGAAAAATTAATTATTTTGAAAGAAAAGAATATAAATATCCTCTTCTGAGTATTAAAAGTGGGGTAGAAATGTTGAAATTACTTGGCTATACTAAGATAAGAAAATTTACAAAACAGAGAGAAGAATGGTTCTATCCCAAAAGAAATGTAAATATCTGTATTGATAAACTTTATTTCGGTAGATTTATTGAGATAGAAGGAGAAAAAGGCCAGATCGAGAAGACTATAAGAGATTTGAACTTAGAAGATAGAGAAAGAATTACAAAAGCATATTTAGCTATAGAGGATGATATTCTTTCCAAGATATGAAAGAGAAAATAGAGACAGAGTTAAAATTTTCAGTAAAGAATCCTGTTGTGAGGTTGCTCAAAGAATTAAGTAAGGTTGTTAAAAAGCCACCTGAAGTTTTTTATATGTTACAAGAAATACGGCGATAAAAATAATCACTGGCGATTTGGTAATTTTTGAAGAGCCAATTCAGTACTCTTGGATTAATCAAGAAAATAAGACTATAATTAATATAGTCTTAACTTATATAAGATATAAAAAAACATAGATCTGTTAGTAAGGCCAGTTATTGGCGATGGACAAGATAGGGTTGTTTCTGAAAGCAAAGAAAATTATCTAAAAATCTTTTTGTTGGATAAAAATCAATTAAGACAAGAAAGAGTTCTTCCTGAAGTCTTGGTAAACTCTATACTAGAATGGTTTGAGAACAAGAAAAGGTTTTGGGTAAACGCTATCTAATTATTATAAAAATTTTTAAAGGTCTTTATAAAAATATGAAAAAGAAAAAAATTATAAAGAAAAAATCTTCAAAAGAGACAGCAATTGATCGGCTTGTTGATTTTTTGTGGGAGTGGAGGATTCTTAAATATATTCCTCGAGCTTCGATGCCATATTTGAAAGACACAGTAAGAGAAAATGTAGCTGAGCATAGTTTCTATGCTACAATTATTGGGTGGATTTTAGCACAAGCAGAGAAGGCAGATGAAAATAAAGTTATCAAAATGTGTTTGCTTCACGACTTGGCAGAGGCGAGAGGAGGGGAGAGAAATCTTTTGAATAAATTTTATTCGCAACCGTTGAATGAGCCTAGCATAATAAGAGAGATAACAAGAAATTATAAAATGCAAGGTGTTGGATTTGATAAGTTGTTTGATGAGTTTTTTCAAGAAAAAACGCTTGAGGCTAAAATTGCCAGAGATGCTGATATATTAGAGGAGATGGTTTATGAAAAAGAATGTTTTGATAAAGGTAACAAGAAAGCAGCAAAGTGGCTTGCTGTTTCTTTGCATAGATTAAAAACAAAATCAGCTAAAGAATTAGGTGAGAGAATAGTTGAGTCAGATGCTGATAAGTGGTGGGTTGAGATAGCCAGACAATACATTCTTCATACAAAGTTTCTCTAAACTATGGCTGATCAAAAATACCCAGAACCTACGGTAGGTGCTTTGATTTTTAATTCCGAGAATAAACTCTTTCTTATGACCTCTCCTAAATGGAGAGGGAAGTATGTTGTTCCAGGAGGCCATATTGAAGTTGGAGAGACTATCAGAGAAGCATTGAAAAGAGAGATAAAGGAAGAAACAGACCTTGATATTTTTAATATCAAGTTTATTTCTGTTCAAGAGTTTATATTTGGTAAAGAATTTCATCAAAGAAAACACTTTATTTTTCTTGATTATGCTTGTAGAACGAATTCCAAAGATGTTGTTCTAAACAACGAGGGTAAAGACTATGTATGGGTAAGTTTGGAAGAGGCATTATCATTGCCCTTAGAACCGTATACAAGAAATACGATACTGAAATTCAAAGAAAAATATATAGATAAAAATGGAAGATTCTTATTATAGCCTTTTCAAGGGGACCTATAAATATTATGTTAAATATCGTCCAGAGATTCCCGAAAAAGTGATCCAGGTTATAGCTGATCATTTTTATCTTAAAATAACTGATAGAATTTTGGATATTGGTTGCGGTACAGGTCAAGTAGCCCGTGCTTTCAAGGAGAAATGTAAAGAAATAGTAAACGTTGATGCTGATCCAGAGATGTTAAGATGGGCAAAAAAGATAACAAAAAGTTGTAAAACAAAGCTTGTATGGGTAAACTGCAGAGCAGAGAATTTGATGAAAATTAAGGATAAATTGGGCGTTTTTAAAATAGCTACTTGTTCTCGAGCTTTTCATCATATGAATCAAGAAAAAGTTCTTGAAAACCTTGACAGGTTGATCAAACAAAATGGGGGAGTGGCGCTTTTCAGCGATAGAGCTCTTTGGAACGGAAAGAGACGATGGCAAAAGATCTTGAAAGAAATTGTTGAAAAATATTCAAACAAAGTAAAGAGCTTTTCAAGAGAGAGATCTTATAAAACATCAAATGCGTTATGGGAAAATGTGCTCAGGCGTTCAGTGTTCAAGAAAGTGAAGACATATGAGATATCAGTAGTTAGAAAATGGGACATTCAACGCATTATTGGCTATCTTCTTTCTACATCTGTTTGTGCTCCTCCTCTTTTTGGTAACAAGATTGATGATTTCAAAGAAGATGTTAGAAAAACTCTTTTCTCTTTAAATCCAAAAGGTATTTTTCAAGAAAAAGCTGTTTGGTCAGTGGTCTTGGGTTCGAGAAAGGAGAAAAAATAAGAAAAGGTTTCTGAAAGAAACCCTTTCTATTTTTCTCATTGATGAAGTAAAGAAAATGCGAAAAACGAGAATAAAATATTTGACATTTATTGATATCTGTTATATAACCTAAATGGAGGTGATAGAAGATTGATAGAAGGAAGAAAAGTAATTTTAAGAGGAATTCGGAGAGCAGATATTCAATATTTCCTTAAATGGTTAGATGATCCGGAAGTCTCTACACCGTTAGGCAGATATTTACCAGTGAGTGAAATTGGAGAGGAAAATTGGGTTCGAGAAATAGAAAGAAAAAAAGATGTAATAGTATTCACTATTGTAGATAAGAAAACAGAGAAGTCGATAGGGAACTGCGGTTTTCATAAGATTGATTTTAGAAATCAACGAGCGGAGCTAGGAATCTTCATCGGTGAGAAAGAGTACTGGGGTAAAGGTTATGGTACTGAAGCATTAGAGTTGCTTATAAGTTACGGCTTTACACAATTAAACCTTCACAGTATTGCTTCACTAGTGGTCAGTTCAAATGAACGTAGTGTCAGATTGCACAAGAAACTGGGATTCAAAGAGCAGGGGAGAATGCGGCAGCGGGTATTTTTAGACAATCAGTTCAAAGATATGATTTACTTTGACATGCTGAAATCGGAGTGGTTTCAACGATTCAGCGACTTCTTAATAAAATAAGAAAATTTTTACTAGAGGGCACTAAAGTAGTGCCTTTTTTATAACTCTTTTTTATTTACAGAAAGAGATTTTCCATTGTATAATGATGAATAATTATGCGAGATATATTTTATTAGTTATGTTTGATGTCACAAAAAGTTTCACAATAATACGTTACTTTGTGTGAGAATTTTCAATAATATTTTGCAATGGGAAGAAATAATAAAATAAAAGAATTTGTTGTAGAAGGGTATGTTATAAAAGACAATTCTGTATTGCTTGTCTATCATAAAAAAATAGGTATGTGGTTGCCGCCTGGTGGGCATATAGAAAAACATGAAACTCCAGAAGAGGCATTAGTAAGGGAAATTAAAGAGGAGACTGGTCTTGAGGTGGAAATAATAAATCAGGTAAAGCCTGATAAAAAATTCAGTGTAAGACTGCTATATCAGCCCACTCATATCCAGTTGGAAGATATTAAGGGAACGCATTATCATATAGATCTTATTTATTTGTGCCGGGTTAAGGGAGGCGAACTTCATTCTAATCAAGAGATAGAGGATTTACGTTTTTTTGATATAGAGGAAATAAATAAATTTGATAATATTCCAGAAGAGGTGAAGTATTTTGCTACGAGATTTTTGAATAACGAGATGGATAAAAATTATCTTAAATTACCGGTATTAAGCGAAATTGTTTCTAAAAATACAATTAATTTTTCGTCTATTAAGCTGTTAGTAATACAGCACATTAAGAAAAATACTATTGAATTTATAAGGTTATTAAGAAAATCTAATTTTAAGAAGATTGTGGTAATTGCAAAGCCTTATAGTGTTAACGAAGAGGCTCTTGAGGAGATAAAAGAATATGCTGAAGTAATAGTGCCTTCCTTTGAAGAACTAGAGAATCTTGAAATAATAGATAGTGTTGTTAGGAAATATATAAGTGAAGAAGATAAGTTCATATGCTTGGATATGGGAGGATATTTCAGCAGATATTTTCAGAACGGAGTTTCATCATATGGTTCCTTATTAGGGATTATTGAGGATACTAAAAATGGAATCTGGTTTGATAAAGATAAAATCAGGCTTAAATTTCCACTTTTGTCTGTAGCTAGTTCCCACCTTAAAATTTATGCAGAAAATTATTCTGTAGCGAAATCTGTAGTTAGAAATTTAGAAAATATTCTAGTCAATAGTGATTTTAGTAGAAGCTTAAGCGGTAATAATATTCTCGTATTAGGTTATGGAGGGATAGGAGAAAACATTGCTAAGTTGCTAAAGGACAAATCGTTAGTAAGTGTTTACGATATATCTGCAACTAAACTATTAAAGGCAAGGATCTATGGTTTTAATGTTGTTGGAGATTTAGGAGATTTGTTTGGATTTGACATAATAATAGGTACTACAGGGGAATTTGTATTGAGAAGAGAACATCTGAGAAATTTAAAGAATGGTGCGATACTTGTTAACAGCTCAACAAGAAAGAGAGAATTTGAGATTGATTCGGTGCGAGATCTTATCACAAAGAAGATAAAAAATAAATTATATACTACTTATAAGTTTTATAATGGAAAGACAATTCATGTAATTGCAGATGGATTTCCTGTTAATTTTCTAAACACAGAATCTGTTCCTAGTTCTATTCTGGATCTTATTTTTTCAGAGATTTTTATATTAATGAAAATTGTCGCTGAGAATAATATTGATCCTGGGTTTTATCCTGTAGAGAGATTTTATGAAGTTATTGAGAAAGAGGTAAGTAAGATATGGCTAAAATATTGGATGTGATTTTGTTAAATCACGTAGATTTTTTGATAATTCAGTATTTGATAAATCTTTCGATCCTTATCAAGATGAGAATTTTCAGGAACGGTCGAAACGATCGCCGTTCAATATGCTACAATGTTGAGACTGTGAGCTGATTGCTATCTGTGGCGGAGGATGTCCATATAACGCAGAGATGAAACATGGAGATATTTCTGCTGTAGATTCTTCTTTTTGTGTTCATACTAAAGCTACTTTAAAGTGGTTGATAGAAGATTTATACAAGAGAACAACGAAATCTTAAAAGAGAGAGATTTTATGAGGTAAATTACATTGATTTACCTCTTTTTTGTTGATAGGATAAAAAAACTTAACCTTTTCGGTTATAAAAACAAAAAACATTTATTTATGATAAAATTTACCTATAACGTTGATAAAGATGCTGAAAATTGGGTGAATACAGTCCAGGATACGTCTCCATCTTGGGGAATTAATTATGCAGAAGAAACAAAAATGGTGCCAGAGGTGCTAAAAGCTAAAATTCTTAAGTTAAACAAAGAAAAGGCTGTAGTAGCTGTGAAAGAATATTTTGAGAGCCAGCCCCGTTTTCAGGCCAAAAAAGAAGTTATAACCGCAGAAATAAGAAGTATAGAAGCAGTATGGAAAGGTAAAGAACAAGAATTTTTCAGTGCTTTGGAAACCTTAACTAATAAGCCGGTCTTTTCTTCAGAATTTACAGCTTATTTTACCACGATGTTTATTTGTCCTTACGATAAGGAAAAGTATAGATGGTTTATGCTAAGTATGTGACATAGTCTTCCTTTTCAGATTACTACTATATCTCATGAGATTTTTCATTTTCAATTTCTTTATTATTACAAGAAATTTTGTATGAGCCAACAATTAGACGAAAAACAGATAGAGAATCTTAAAGAATCGTTAACCGTTCTTCTCAATACCGAAGAATTCGATAGGATCATTTTAAGTCAGGATCCAGGATATCCTCATCATCAATGGCTTCGCAAAAAAATATTAGATACCTGGCAACAAAACAAAGATTTCTATATAAAGGACCGGAACGGTTTCGCAGAGTTTCTTAAGAAGATTATAGAGATATCAACAAAGAAATCCTAGTACTCTAGATAGAAATTGAATGTTTAAGGGTTTGAATATAAATTATGAATTATTTTTCATTGACAAAATGGGAAAGATGTGGAAAAATATATATTGATGGAGAGTATGTTAAATTGTCTATTATTTGTCCGCAGGATACATAGAATGGATTAGGTAAGAGTTATTTCCGTGCTATTTTTTTATTTGCCTTTATAAGAATCTTTTAATTTCTAATTCCTATAAAATTATGAAAATACTAGTTACTGGTGGTGCTGGTTTTATTGGTTCTCATCTTGTAGATAGATTAATAGAGGAAGGTTATGGAGTGGTAATAATCGATAATCTATCTACAGGTAAAAAAGATAATTTGAACTCGAAAGCAAAATTTTATGAATCTGACATTCGAGACCCCAAAATTTATCAGATTTTTGAAAAAGAGAAACCAGAAATAGTATTTCATTACGCTGCTAGGGTCAATGTTAGAGAATCAATAGAGAAATTAGTTTCTGGTGCTTCCGTAAATATCATCGGAAGCTTGAATGTTCTGGAAAATTGTAAAAAATACAATATTAAAAAAGTTATCTTTGCTTCTAGCGGCGGTGAAATTTATGGCGACGCTATAAAAATTCCTACTCCTGAATCATATCTAGCCTGTCCGATTTCTCCCTATGGTATAGGAAAACTAACGATAGAAAGATATTTAGAGTCTTATTTTAGATTATTTAGAATCCCTTATCTCTCTCTTCGTTATAGCAATGTTTATGGGCCGAGACAAAACCATTACACTGGGACGGGGGTGATAGCAATTTTTACATACCAGATGCTGAGAAATAAGCCGCCCTTAATTCACGGGAGTGGGAGGCAAACAAAAGATTATATTTTTATTCAAGATGCAATTGAGGCAACCATCTTGAGTTTTAAAAAGAATATTACAGGAATTTTAAATATAGGAACAGGAAGAGAGACATCCGTATTAGAAATTTTCTATAGATTAAAGAGACTAATTCATTCTCATGTCAAAGAGAAATATGGACCTTCTCCTCTATGTAGTTTCAAGCGATGCTGTCTTTCTATTAACAAAGCAAAGAAGATATTAGATTGGTACCCAAGAGTTAGTTTGACAAAAGGTTTACAAGAGACCGTCAACTGGTTTAAAAAGTTTTATAATTACTAAATTTACAAGTGTAATTTTCCTATGGATAATAAGAAACTACTGATTTCGAAAATTAATAAGAAAGAATTTGTCGATGTGCCGGCATCGATTCCAGAGATAAGAATATCGTTAGACGTTGTTGGTATTCGTAAAAGGCCTCATTATATTATTGTTTTAGATCCTTTTACAAAAAGTCCTGTGAGACTGATGTCAGAGATAAAAGTATTTCTTAATTTACCAGCTAACCAGAGAGGATTACATATGTCAAGGATCGAAAAATCTCTTTATAAGATGGAAAAAGATAAACCGTATACTCTGTTGTCTTATGCAAGGAAATTATGTAGAGATATAAAAGAAACACAGGGTCAAGAAAACTGTCGAGTTGAAATCGTTGCTGATTATGAATATTTAGTTAAGAAAGACTTCTCACAGCAACCAAGATATGAACTTCTTAAGTTATACGTGTCCTGCGAATATAATGGTAAGCAATCTGATGTTTCTATTGGTATGCATGTTCCTTTCATTAATGCTTGTCCTTGTACTCAGAGATGGGCGATGAGAGACTTCTATAAAGAACTAGAAAAACATAACTATAAGAGAAAAGAAATTCTATCGTTATTACAAAAAGCACCTCTTCAAGCCCATACTAATAGAGGAAATGCAAGTCTAGTGGTTCACTCTGACAAAGTCAGCTTTGTTGATTTATATGCTATTTTAGAAGATTCTGTGACTATTATTAGTGAATTACTAAGCGGAGAAGATGAACATTTAGCTGTAAGATCTGCTCATCATCAAGGAATGTTTTGTGAAGACGTCATACGATCTATTATAAAAAACGTGGTTGTAAGCTTAAACAAAATTATTTCGCCGCAAACGTTAATAGAGATAGCGGTTGATGTAGATGAAAGTATTCATTTTCATAATCTGTATAGTGAAGTAAGAGATTCGCTTAAAAATTTAAGAACAAAATATAAAAAGGGACATTGAGAGCTTTAAATACAATAAAAATACAAATTTACTCTTTACTGGATTATTATATTTTATCTAC